>CAYQDJ010000001.1:0-10122 GCA_964416255.1 uncultured Nitrospira sp.
AGGAGCCCTTTTCGTGCCCGAACAATTCGCTTTCAATCAACGTCTCGGGAATCGCCGCGCAGTTGACCGCGACGAACGGATGGTCGGCTCGGGCACTCCGCATATGGATGGCCCGCGCCACCAACTCCTTGCCCGTGCCGTTCTCCCCGCCGATCAGCACGCGGCTGTTGGTCGGTCCGGCGGTTTCGATCAGTTGCCGGAGTTGTTGCATGGCGGGAGAAAGGCCGATCAGTTCGAACTTACGCTGCACCTTCGTTTTGAGCGATCGGTTTTCCTCCTCCAGCCGATATTGATCCAGCGCATGTTTGACTCGGAGGGTCACATTCTCGAGCGACAGCGGTTTTTCAATATAGTCGTACGCCCCCAACTTGATGGCCCTCACCGCCGTCTCGATCGAGCCGTGACCGGACATCATCATGACCTGGGCCGTCGGCACGAACTCTTTGACCCGCCGGAGCGTCTCCAACCCATCCATTTCAGGCATCCAGATATCCAGCATCATCAGATCCGGCGGATCCGTCGCGTAGATCTTGAGCGCTTCGGCCCCGCTGCTGGCAACGGCGACCTCATACCCCTCATCCTCCAGGATGCTGCGCAGCGAAGCGCGGATCGCCTCTTCATCGTCTACGATCAATATGGATGCTGACATGCGTCCCCCGTGATGTGTGACTCGGGATGAGTCGCGTCGTCCATCTGCCACGCTCTCCATCACGCCGTCACTCTTCATGCCACCGGCAAATCGAACGTGAACACCGCTCCCCTTGGATGATTGTTCCCTGCCTGAATGAGGCCCTCATGGTCGGTAATGATCCGCCGCACGATCGCCAGCCCCAGTCCGGTCCCGGTCTTTTTGCGCGTAAAATACGGAACAAACAGGCGATCTTGATCCTCTTGCGCGATGCCGGGCCCCTCGTCCGCCACCGTCACCACCGCTCGTTTACGTTTTGTGTCATATTTGCTGCCGATCCACAACCGTCCCTTTTGATTCATCGCCTGAATCGCGTTATCGAACAAGTTGACCAGAACCCGTTTCATCTGCTCCCGGTCGAAATTGATCGCCGGCAGGTCCTCGTCAAGGTCCACGATCAACTCGAGATCTTTATGGGCGGCCCGATACAGCGTGACCACCTCCTGAATGACGTCGTGGAGCGATTGGCGCGCCATTTGCGGGGCCGGCAGCCGCGCAAACTTGGAAAACTCGTCCACCATGTGCTTGAGGCTGCTGACCTCGTCGATGATCACCTTGGTCGCATCGTCGAAGACCTGTTCCAGATCCGGCGATTTTTCGAAGAACTTTTTGCGCAGCCGCTGGGCGGACAACTGAATGGGAGTCAGGGGATTCTTGATCTCGTGGGCGACCCGACGGGCCACCTCCTGCCAGGCCGCCACTTTTTGGGCCTTGATCAACTCGGTGAGATCTTCAAACACCAAGACGAACCCCAAGTCCTTGTTGGCCTCGTCGCGCATCCGGGAGCCGTTGACCACGATGGTCATCAGTTTCCCCTGCACATCCAACTGTCCTTCCAGCGCGAGATCGTCCCGGTCGTCGGCCGACATCCGGTCGTAGGCCGTTTGGAACAAATCCAACCCAAATTCCTTGAACGCCTCATTCGCTCCCCGCCCCCTGATCTGGTCGGCAGCCAAGCCAAGAATGCGCTCCCCCGACGGATTGAACGTGGTGATGATCCCCTTCCGATCGATGGACAGCAGGCCGGAGGCGATGGTATCCACCACCGTTTCGATATACGCGCGGCGGCGATTCAGTTCGGCGTTGGAGTGACGGAGCGACAGGTTGGCTTCCTCGAGTTTCGATTTGCTGCCCTGCAGATCTTCGGTCATCCGGTTGAAGGAGTCGATCAAGGTGCCGATTTCATCGGTGGCCCTGGCCTCGATTTTGACGGAGAGATCCCCCTGGGCCACCGCTTCCGTGGCTTCCGCCAACCGTTGAATGGGCACCGTGATGCTGCGTGCCACATAAAATCCAAACCAGGTGGCGCTGAACACGATGAGCACCGTCACGACCGCGACAAACAAGTAGGCGCCGGCCTTGATCGGATTTTTCATGGCCTTCATCTGTTTGTACTCGGTGTACTGGCGTCCGATCCCTTCCATCTTGGTCAGGAGCGATTCCGGCACGTAGGCTTCCACGACGACGACGCCTTCCAGTTCACCCCGCCGGTTGCCGGACGCCACGGGAATCCCGGCGCGAACAAGCCGCCCCGTTTGCGCTTCCTGGACGGAGGTGAACTCCTGCTTGCCGTTGATGACCTGCAGCACCAATTGACTGATCGGCAGCTCCAAGGCGCCGGTCGGCACTTCGGGATCCAGTGCCTTGGTCAAGGTCTCCATTCTGGTGGAGAAGACCTCGATCCCCGCCACCCCGTATTCCGCGCGTTTTCTCGCCATCGCCGCCACAAGCAGATCCCGCTGCTCGGGAAGCAGCAGATCTTCGCGGTAGAGCTCCTGCCCGATGGCCCGCGCGCTGTTGACGGCGAGCGCGATGTGCCCGGCGTGCTGCATCCGAGCCACGTCGTAGGAGTCTTTCATCACCTTTTCGATCTGTTCGTTGAACCACACGTCGACGGCCGTGTTGACCAGTCCGCTGGCGACGAGCGCCAAGAGCACGGTCGGAATCAAAGAAAATCCGATGAAGGCGGCGATCAGCTTCGTGCGAAAGCCCGACCCGACCAGACGATGCCGTCGCTCGAAGTAGGCTTTGATCAGATTGCGCGACAGCAACAGGGTCAGGACGACGAAACCGATCAGGTCCAGATTCAGCAGCAGCAGCACGAACGCGTAACTGGTGGTCGGGAGAAGCGAATCCGTCTCGTTGCCGGCGGGCATGACGACCTGCGAGTAATACCAGGTCAGGATCAGACAAGGGACCAGGAGGATGAGGACGATCCAGACCGGTCGCAAATGCAACGTTTTGCGCTCTGGCTCGAACTTGGCGGGTGGCTTCGATTCGGTCACGAGCGTCATGCCCTCGCTCGCGTCCGCGCGATCCGCCTCGATGACCGGCTTGAGTGAATTCACATCAGGCATGGTATGGGCCTTTTACCACTGCGTCCGGCGCGAGATGAGGACTCACTATAGCGGAATTATGAGGCCGTCTCAAAACGCTAAGATCCGCGGGGAGATTTGAAGCACGGTGTGGGGCCTACCTATTTCGGCGACGCCAGCGTGACGTATTTCATGCGCAACGCATACAACATATCGCGCAAGACCGTCTGCTCCTCCGACGTCAGATTGCCCTTCGTCTTCTCTTCCAAGACCGACAACAGATCGATGATTTCCTTGGCTTGCGGCAAGTTGACCGGAAGGGATGGTTGTTGAGGGTCCAGGTGTTCGCCCATCAGCATGAGCGAGGAGGACCCAAGCGAAATGACAAACGAGGAAAAGGTGACGGGAGGTCCCGCGGCATGAGCGGCATCGGCCGGGGGCACGGCAGCCGTCTGGTTCTGGGCAGAGGAAGGAGCCGATGGGCTCTCCGTCGGCCCGGTTCCGCGCCGATCTCGGATGACGAATCCCTGCTCCTGCTCTGCCATCGCCTCTCTCCCGATAATCACCGGTACCCTACCATAGGGTCCCATCCCCCGCAAGCCGGGCGGGCACATTGAAGCCGCCGCGGCAGTCGGTATAGAGTGAGACGCTCTGTCATGGTAGAGAGGATCGCCGATGTCGGAACGCTTCTCCCGTCTTGTCGAGCTCATGGCGACGCTTCGCGCCCCCCACGGCTGTCCCTGGGATCGCAACCAGACCCATGAATCGCTCAAACCCTATCTCCTTGAAGAAACCTACGAGGTGCTGGAGACCATCGACCAGCGCGATCCGGCCAAGCTGCGGGAAGAGTTGGGGGACGTGTTGCTTCAGGTCCTCTTTCACAGCCAAATTTCCGCAGAAGCCGGAACCTTCACGGTGGAAGACGTCCTGGATCGCCTGGCCGAGAAACTGATCCGCCGTCATCCGCATGTCTTCGGCAACGGCGAGCACGCCCTGACCAACGGCGAGCAGGTGTTGAGCCAATGGGAGCACATCAAACGGGCGGAGCGCGAAGCCGCCGGAATCTCCCAGTCGGCGCTCGAGGGAGTGCCGAAGACCCTTCCCGCCTTGTTGCGCGCCTACCAGATACAGGCGCGGGCCGCGCGTGTCGGCTTCGATTGGCCGCACAGTCCCGCCGGCCGCGAGCAGATCTTGGGCAAGGTGACGGAAGAACTCGCCGAATTGCAGGAGGCCGTGGCCTCCGAGCATGCGACCGATGCCCCGGCTCGCACGACACATGAGGCGATCGAGGCGGAACTGGGAGACGTGCTGTTTACACTCGTCAATCTGGCCCGCTTTCTCAAGGTCAACCCGGAGGAAGCCCTGCGGGGATCCACGAATCGATTCATCGACCGGTTGCACCTCGTGGGGGCTCAGGCCGCGGGCCAAGCCCACGCCCTCTCCGACAGCACACTCCCGGAAATGCACCCCCTCTGGGAGCAGGCGAAGCAGCGCTTGGCCACGGAAACGCCGCCCGGACACCCACGGCCGAATTCCTCGAACGAGAAGGATGGCTCTCCATGAGCGACGGTCAGGATCCCTACCAAGAAGGAAAGCGTGCCGGCGCCCACCCGCTCGTGGTGGTCTTCGGCATCCTCTTGGGACTCTGGCTCTTCGTGGCGCTGATCGTACCCAGCTCCAGAAACAAGCAGGCGGCCGGCACCGACGGCGCCAGCGCGCCGGTGGTGGAAGATCCGGAGGGCGCGCCCGTCATTTTCAAGGTTCAGACGACTCTCGGGGACATGAATGCGCTGGGGCTCGTTGTCCCACCTCAAGCCACCGACAGCCAGGTCATTGGATTGCTCAAACGACTCCGGAAGGACCGGCTCGAGGGCACGTTGACCGCCCTGCTTCCGCCCACCACGCCCGGGCACAAACTGGGGGATCATGCCGTCGCCGATATCTACATTTTTTCCAATCCGACCTATGCGGAGACCGAGGCCATCCGGATCCTGGCGCGGGGCGCTCATGCGCCGGGCAATCTCTATCCCGACGCCATTCCCTTTGAGGTTGCCATGGAAGAAGTCCGCGGGCATTATCGCATCGACCTGAACGATACCGGGAGCCCCGACAAAGCCTCGCTCGGCTTTGCGGACGAATCCGGCGTACATTCCAGGCATTTTCGACGGATTTTCTAGCGCGGGAAAGCTGGGCAAATTTAGATGCCGGCCCGCATTCTGATGACGTCGCGGACGCCCGCCCGTTCCTGTTCGAACAGCGCCTGTAACTTGGAAAACAGATGCGCGAGTGGTCCCGTAAACGGCCCGACCATCACGTCCCGCCGTTCCGTCAACATCCCTTCCTGATCGGCAATGCGCACCTTCCAGTCGGCGATCGTCCGGGTCAGGATTTTGGAGACCACGAGCTGCTGTCCCGGGGTGCCTCCGATGGGTCCGAGCAACGCATTTTTCAACACCTCAAGTTCTTCGGGAATCGACACCTTCACGCGCAAGCCATGGGGAGTCGCCCAGTTGGACCGCTGAATCGAATAGTCGTACGAAAAGACCGGCTCTCGAGGTTCCCGAAAGGGACCGCTCACGTCTGAAATGGTCAGTTTGGTATCCGTTGATGGCATGAGCCCTACCCTTCCATGTTCGGCCGGTACTCTAGGATGCCGGTCGCCTGCCGACAAGCCGAGCCATCAGCCACCGGCCCTCCCTGTGAGATGCCGCATCACGCGCTCGGCCGCCGCCGCGCCGTCCCGAATGCAATCGGGAATCCCGACCCCTCGATAACCTGCGCCGGTGAGCACCAGCCCACCGTATCGGCTGAGGGCCGCATCGAGTTGGGCCAAGCGATCGAGATGCCCCAGTGTATACTGCGGCATGGCTTTCCACCAGCGGTTGACTTCGACATACGTGGGGCTGGCGCTGATGCCGCAAATCGCGGAGAGTTCCGCACGGACTCTCGCCGTCATCTCGGCGTCATCCAGTTCCACCATCGCTTCACGTCCCACCCCGCCCACATAACAGCGGATCAGCACCTGATCCGCCGGCGCCCGATGCGGCCACTTCTGCGACGTCCACGTGGCGGCGATCAAATCCCGGTGTTCCCGCCGAGGCACGATAAATCCAAATCCTTGCACCGCACGCCCGACCAGGCGCGCCGGAAATGCCATGGCAATGGTGGCGGTCGACGCATAGGGGATCAGGTCCAGCAATCCGCCGGCGATCGGCGTCAGGGGCCGCAACAATTCCGACGACACATAGGCCGGAGTCGCCAAAACCACGCTTTCACAGGAACGCGCCGATCCATCGGCGAGGATCAAATCGTACATCCATCGTCCAATCTTATGCGATCGCACCCGGAGCGCTTCCAGCGGACTGTCCAGGCAGAGGGTGATTCCGTTGTGCCGCAACTGCGTCGTCAACGCCGAGATGAGATCGCTCAACCCGTGTTTCAGGCTGACGAACATCGTGCGCCTGGGCCCGTTCGACGGCATCGGCGGCGTTCGTTTTTTCACCGCCAGCATCCCTCGGATCAGACTGCCGTACTGTTGCTCCAATTCAACAAACCGCGGAAAGGTGGCTTTCACGCTCATCTGCTCGGCATCGCCCGCATAAATGCCCGCCAGGAGCGGTTCCAGCACGCGATCGAAGGCTTGTCCGCCGAATCGGCGCCGGAAGAAGGCCGCGAGCGATTCATCGCCCTCCGACGGGCCTCGCGGCACGACGACATCCAGCCCCATGCGAGCCAGCCCGAACCAGCTGAGCAACCCGCTGCGCAGGAACGGCCCCAACTGTCTGGGCACAAACGTCACCAGCCCTTCGGGCAGCTCGTGCAGTCGTCCGTCCCCCAACACGAAGGCCGTCTTCCCCGTCTCATTGGTATTGATCAATTGATCGGTCAGCCCGAGCTTGGCGCACAGGTCGAGCCCGGCGGGTTTTTGGGAGAGAAACGAATCCGGCCCGGCTTCGGTCACCAACCCACCGACGCGGTGGGTGACGATCTTTCCACCCCATGACGGCCCAGCTTCGAGCACCGTGCAGTGAAGCGACACGCCAGCCGCGGCGGCCTGTTCATGTAAGGAGAAGGCGGTCGCAAGACCTGAAATGCCCCCGCCGACGATGATCACCCTTCGAGGCGTAGTCACGAGCGGATGCACAAGGAGGATTCGTGGGCCTTGAGAATGTCGGTCAGGAGGTCGATCATGGCCGGCGAGTCATTGAGCATGGCCATCCGCTCCAACTGCATGCCGTGCCGAACGGCCCGCTGCCTCAATTCGATGTCGATGTCGAACAGCGTTTCGACATGGTCGCAGATAAACCCGATGGGAGCAACCAGCACCTGCCGGTGCCCTTCACGAAAGAGCTCATCCAAGACCGACTCCACCGTGGGCCCCAACCAGGGCTCGGACGATCGCCCCTGGCTCTGATAGGCGAACCGCGTCGGCTGACGGCCCAACCGCACCGCGACCGCTTCGACCGTGCCCGCGACTTCCTCCGGATACGGATCGTTCATGGCCACGATCCGCTCAGGCAAGCTGTGCGCCGTAAAGAGGACCGGCACCGCCTCCCGCACGTCGGCAGGAAACCTGGCGAGGGCTTGGCGGATGCTGTCGGCAATGGCGCCAATCAGCACAGGGTGGCGGTTCCAGCTGCCGACATAACTGACGGGGCAGGTGCTCTTGAATTCCGCCCGCGCGTCGTCGACTTTTTTTTGGTAGGCCCCCGTGCTCAGCATGGAGCGCTGCGGCGCCATGCTGACGCCGATGACCTGCTCCGGTGCCTGTTTGAGCAATTCCGCATAGGCCTCGCGAATAAAGGGGTGCCAGTGCCGCAGCCCCACGTACACTTTATAGCGAGGGCCGACCGCCTTGTTCAGCCGCCGTTCCAATTTTTCCGCCACCCGCTTCGTGATGCCCACGGCGGGCGACTTGCCGCCCGTGGCACGGTACCGTTCACGAATTTCCTCGACGAGTTCCCGCGGGGTCGGACGGCCCCCACGCACATCCCGCAAAAACGGCTCCACATTGTCGAGGGAGTCCGGCCCGCCCATGGCCATCAGGAGAATTGCGGTGGAAGGTGACGTGACAGGCATGGTCGCTCGTCGTTGGGACGTGGTCGAACGCGGACCGCCGTTATCGCTGGCTGAGCTTGTGGACCATGTCGATCGTCGCCGCCACATGTTCGACCGGCGTGGAGGGCAGGATCCCGTGTCCAAGATTGAAGATGTGACCGGGGCGGCCGCCGGCTCGGCGCAGAATATCCTCCACGCGTCGCTCGATTTCATGCAGTGGGGCGAACAGGACGACCGGATCGAGATTCCCCTGCACGGCACGGTCATGTCCGATCATGGCCCAGCCATCGTCCAAGGGCACGCGCCAATCGATGCCGATGACATCCCCGCCGGCCTCGCGCATCAGCCGCAGCAACGCCGTCGTGCCTGTGCCGAAGTGAATCATCGGCACGCCTTCCCGTGCGAGGCCGTTGAAAATCAGTTGCATATGCGGCAGGACATATTCGGCATAGTCTCCGACCGAAAGGCATCCCACCCAGCTGTCGAACACTTGCACTGCCTGGGCTCCGGCGTGGATCTGCCGGCGGAGGTACCCGGTGATGACCCGCGCGAACTTGTCCATCAACTTGTGCCAGGCGGTCGGATCGCCGTACATCATCTGTTTCGTATGCAGGTAGTTGCGGGACCCGCCGCCTTCAATCGCATAACTCGCCAGCGTGAACGGCGCCCCGGCGAATCCGATCAAGGGGACGCGGCCATTGAGGGCGCGGCGCGCCTGGCGAATCGCGTCGGCGACATAGTCGAGCTCCCCGCCGTCGATGACGCGCAACCGTTCCACCGCCGCGCGATCACGAACCGGATTATGGATGACGGGGCCTTCGCCTTCGGCAAACTCCAGGCTGATGCCCATCGGCTCCAAGGGCAGCAGGATATCCGCGAAAATGATCGCCGCATCCAGGGGAAACCGCTCGATCGGCTGGAGGGTGACTTGGGCGGCGAGTTCGGGGGTTTTGCACATTTCCAGAATGCCGTGTGCGGCCCGGAGTGTCCGGTATTCGGACATGTAGCGCCCCGCCTGGCGCATGAACCAGACCGGGGTGCAATCAACCGGCTCGCGGCGGCACGCGTGGAGAAAACGATGTTGCATGGTGGCGGCATTGTAGAGAGGCGACGCCGAAAGTGTCAATTGACGCCGAGGCCGGCCCAATCGCTCCACGCAACTCCGGCGAACAGTGGACAGGATCGACTGTTTCGGTACAATCGTACGTGCAGCCATGACGTTCCATCCGAGCCCGATTCACTTTGTGACGCGTTGTGTGTATAATGACTCCCCGTTTACATAGCTGACTCGCTTGTCACACTCGTGATTCAGTTCTGCGGCCCGTCTATATCTTCTGTACGCCGCGGGCTCACTTAGTCTAAATCGGGACCCCGGCGCGACTGCAGCATGACACCCATCGCCGCTCCCTGACCTGGAGGTAACCGGAATGTCCGACGTGCGTGCACTTGAGCCGAGCAAAGCCCGGGATCTTTGGTATACGGTGCTTCGCTGGGTCGATTCCTGGGCCGGCCTCGAGCAGATGAAGGTTGACGGCCCGCCAAAGATGGATTGGCTTCGCTGCATTCCGCTTATCGCGGTTCATCTCATGTGCCTGGGGGTCATTTGGGTGGGATGGAGTTGGACGGCCGTGGCCGTCGCGGTCGCGTTTTATGTCGTCCGCATGTTCGCGATCACCGGGTGGTATCACCGATATTTTTCCCATCGGACCTTTAAGACCAGCCGTGCGGTCCAGTTCGCCTTTGCCGTCCTGGGGGGATCATGCGCGCAGCGCGGACCGCTCTGGTGGGCGGGCCATCATCGCCATCATCACATCGCGTCGGACTCGCCGGACGACGTGCACTCGCCGAGACAAGGCGGCTTTCTATGGTCACACATGGGCTGGTTCACCTCCAAAACGCATTTTGCGCCACGGCTGAAAGCCATTCAGGATTTTGCGAAATATCCTGAAGGTTGATTTCCTGCTGCATTCCTTAAGACAGCTTTTTCAGGGGTTGCTCCATGGGCCCAGGCGGGTCGGTTTGGCCAGCGCCCGGAGCACCTGCTGGACGCCGCGGCGCTTC
>CAYQDJ010000001.1:10132-112990 GCA_964416255.1 uncultured Nitrospira sp.
ACGCATTTTGCGCCACGGCTGAAAGCCATTCAGGATTTTGCGAAATATCCTGAACTCCGGTTCCTGGACCGGTTTGATATCCTCGTTCCGACGCTCGCGGGGTTCGGCATGTTCGGGTTGGGCCGGCTGCTGGAAGCCTACGCGCCGGGACTCGGCACCAACGGCCCACAAATGCTCATCTGGGGATTTTTCATTTCCACGGTGGCGCTCATTCACGGCACCTGCACCATCAATTCCCTGTCGCACGTCTACGGCTCTCAACGGTATGACACCGGCGATGACAGCCGCAATAATTTTATCCTCGCCCTGATCACGATGGGCGAAGGCTGGCACAACAATCATCACTACTATCCGGCCTCCACTCGGCAGGGATTCTACTGGTGGGAAATCGCCCTGACCTACTACGGCTTGAAGGCCATGGAACGGATGGGGTTGGTCTGGGACATCAAGGATGTGCCCGTCTACGTGCGGGAAGGGAAGAGTAAACATGAAGCGGTCGCGGTCTAGCGCGCCGCTTCCTTCCTGTGCAACAGCCTGTCAGACCCAATCCGCGTCGTGTGGTGGCGTGGGCGGATCGCTCAATCGCCCCGACAGGGCTTCGCGGATGGCCCGGCTGTCCTGATCAATCGCCCCTCGCTCCGCCTCCGGAACGATCCAGGCATCGCCGGGCGTCAGTTCGATCCGATAATGATGGTCTCGGACTGAAAACCATTCGATGTACGGATGCGGCATCAGATTGGGATGCGGATCAAATGAGATGAGATTCACCGTGCCGATCTGCGGATTCTCCATGTCTCCCAGAACATCGGCGGCAAGATCCTCATCCTCAAAGCCCCTGTTGCGAAACTGAATGACCTGCCCGGCGATCTCCCCCCGGAAATCACCACGCCAACAGATCTCGACCGACCCGACCGCCGCACAGACGATCCGTCCCACGACGGTACCCGGCACCCGGTTATCCAAGAACCCCTCCCGCACCCACCGGCTGTTCCCAAACTTTTGTGCCATCTGTGGACGTTCCCTATTCTAGGCTTCCACGGCTTTCACCGGGGTGGGCGTCGCGGTGGGTCCGAAGGCTCCGATCACCACCGCCAGCAGAATCAGTCCGCTGCCGATCCACCCCTGCAGATCCATCGTCTCACCGAGAAAGTACCATGAGAGCCATGCCGCATAGGCGGGTTCCGAGGCAAACACCAACGCGACCTGCTGCGCCGGCAGGTGCTGCTGGGCCCACATTTGCACCGCAAACGCGCCGGTCGCCAGCCCACCGGTCACCAGCAATGCGATCAACAAGACCGACGTCGGCGCGAACGCGGTGGAAGGGGCATGCTCCCACAGCATCGCGGGAGCGAACAAGACGGTCATGGCGGTCATCTGCCAGGCCAGTAACGAGGCGGCGTCGTAGTCCCGGGTAAACCGCTCGAGACAGACGATATGGCCGGCAAAGGCGATCGCGCAGCCCAGGGTCAGCACATCGCCGGCATTGATCACGGCCGTCGGTTTGATCAGCAACCACAGTCCCGCCGTGGCGATGGTCGTGGCCAGCAGGATGCGGACATCGAACCGCCGCAAGATCAAGGGGACGAAGATGACGTAGAGGGCGGTGAGGAACGCCGAATTCGACGCACTCGTGTAGTGCAGCCCGACGGTCTGGAAGACATAGCCGAGAAACAAAAAGATCGTCGCGATGGCGCTCGCCGCGAGCACATCGGTTCGGCGCTCGACCCGGTGCCGGACTACCCCGAACCAGCACCACACCAACACCGCGCCCAGCAAAAATCGAAGCAGCAAAAAGGAAAGGGGCGGAATTTGCTCCAGCGCTGCCTTGGTGGCGGGAAACGTCGCCCCCCAAATCAGCGTGGTCAGGAGGAGGGCCAGGCGAGGCATGCAATGGTTGGCGGCGTGATCAACGGGTGATCGGACATTCAGGCGGCGCGAGGAGAGGCCTCGCCCCTGTCATCACCCGTCACCTGTCACGCATGACGGCGTTAGGGTTTGCACAAGGGACAGCGGCGCTGCTCGTTCGTGCCGGCCTGCTCCATGGCCCGGAGCGCCCGCTCTTTCTCGGGATAGTCAAACCAACCGCCTTCCCAAAAATCGCTGGAGGTGGCGTGGGAAGGCACCTCCGAGCAGCGGTCTCGGTGCAGCGTGACCCGGTCGATCGACCGGGCGATGTGAATCCAATAGGTCACGGCAGTCCTTCCCTTTCGGGTTCCGAGCCACCGTCCGCTCCGCGGACGATTCGGAACTCACCATCCCACTGAGACTTCAGACGTGTCGACGTCCCTGGAAGGAACTGCGCCGGCGTGCTCGATGGGCATTAGGAAAGCAGCTGCCACTCGTCTTTTTCGATAAAGACCTTGACCCCGGTTTCCAGTTTCTTGACATCCTCTTTCTCGAAGAGCCGCATATAGCGCGCGATCCGATCCTCCTCGTCAATCCGTTCTTCCTGCATGACCCCGTTATTCCCTTTGTACCGACGAATCAACACCGACATCGAAGCCTCCTGTGACGCTGGCAGTTTGAGGATGTAAGTGTGCTACAATAAGCGAAACCCAGCGGCCGGTCAAGGGCGCGCGAAGCCGTCTCCAAGCAATTCAGGAGAGACAGTGGCGCGGGTCGTCACGCCGCCGAGCGCAAGAGGAACCGCCCATGCCTCTCTATGAATATCGTTGCGAACAATGCCTCAAACAGTTTGAAGTCACCCAGTCGGTGCATGCCCGGGTGGAGGATACGGAATGTCCGTTCTGCCAGGCTCAACAGGCGACGCGACTCCTCTCGTCCTTCGCCTCCAAGGTGGTGGGCGACCACAAACCGGGGTTTGCGGAAATGAAAGCCAGCGCCATGAATAGCGAACGGATGAGCAAATTCGCCAAACTCCCCCCTCTCAACGCCAAGCGGAACATGCCCCCGCCCAACACCTCGTCCGCGTCGGATCCCACCGGGGGATCGGAACCACACTCGGGATCCTGACGTATGGTCGCTGTCCGCAAGCGTCTATCGCCGCATGGCACGTTGAGCCGCGAGCAGGAGGGGGCATGATGTGGGCGAAGGCATTCTGGGTGTTTCTTTGCGCGGGTGTCCTGTGGCCGCTTCCCGCGTCCGCCGAGTTGTCTGGCAATCTGATCATCGCTGGAAATGGGCCGGAACAGCTCACCATCGAAACACTGGCTCGCGCCTTCGAAAAAGCCAATCCGCGCACGTACGTTGACGTGGTGTGGGACGAGAAATCCAAGCCGCTTGACCTGGTGAACGCCGGCCAGGCTCACGTTGCCGTCACGGGCTGGGAAGATTCGGCCCTCACCGCCACGCAGATCGGCTGGGACGGGATCGGCATTCTCGTCCATTTGTCGAACTTCACCAAAGAGGTCACCACCCAGCAAGTCGCCGACATTTTTTCCGGCAAAGTCCGCGAATGGTCCGAGCTCGGAGGACCGGAAACTAAAATCCTACTGATCGACCGCCCGCGCAGCCAGAACATCCGTGACGCCTTTGAATCGCAGCTCGGCATCACCGGAAAGATCTCCGACAGCGCCAAAGTGATCGCCCGGGACGACAAGGTCGTCAAAACGGTGGTGGGGACACTGCCGCCGCTGTCGGCCGTCGCGTATGTGTCGATGAGCACGGGGCTTTCCGTGGTGTCCACCGGAGTGGCCGTCCGCCTGTTGCCCGTCGACAGAATCGAACCGGAGATTCCGACGGTCAAAGACGGCCGATACCCCCTGCGCCGGCCGATCCTCCTGCTGTCCAAGAAAGGATCGAATCCCTTGGTTGACGCGTTCTCGCAATTTGCGCTCTCGCCGGCGGGTCAAGCCATTATCGCGGAAATCTATATACCGATGGGCAAGTAATTCTTCAAGGAGGTCATCATGCACGCGTCCCGGCTTGTGCTCAGCATCCTCTCCTGTGTTCTCATGGCCCTCCCATGGACGTCCCCACGGGCCGAGGAAGGGTCGATGGTCGAAGGTACCGGGTTCTCCCTGTATGATATGGAATCGATCAAAGGTTCGGACGCCGAGAAGGTCGAGCGGGACCCGGTGTGCGACCGGAGCAAGCGCCCTCGCATTGCCAAGGTCGAGCCCGATGAAGCCAAACCGGGCCAAAAAGTCGTGATCAAGGGGGAGAATTTTGGGACAAAAGAATGCTTCCACGGCGTCGCGTTTAGCGCCGCCGGCGCGAACAAGGTCGAGTACACGTTCGTCAACGAGACGACCATTGAGGCGACGGTCCCCGATGTCCGGCCCGGCATGTCTTTTATCGATGTGGTCGCCGGCGGCGGGAACGCGCGTTCCAAGGGATTTCTCGTGCAAGCAAAGTAGCGGGTCACCCACACAATCGGGCGGGGCATGATCAGCGGTGCCCCGCCGACACACCACGCTCCCTTGTTCCCTTCCTCTCTTGAGCCAGCGACGGCGCTCACTCGACAGACCTCTTGATCCTATGCTAGCTTACGTTCCTTTTTGCCGGCCCGGCATGGAGTACGGGCATGGCCTGTTGAGGGCGCCTCACGATGTTCAGAAAGATACTCGTGGCCAACCGCGGAGAGATCGCCATGCGGATCATCCGTGCCTGCCGCGAACTCAACATCGCCACCGCCGCGATCTATTCCGAAGCCGATTCCACGGGGATCTACGTCAAGAAGGCCGATGAGGCCTATCTGGTCGGTCCCGGTCCGGTGAAGGGATTTTTGGATAGCCGCCAAATTGTCGACTTGGCCCTCCGGATCGAGGCCGATGCGATTCATCCCGGTTATGGCTTCTTGTCGGAGAACGCCCACTTCGCCGAACTCTGCCGGGACTCGGGGATCACCTTTATCGGCCCCTCCCCTCTGGCGATTACTTTGATGGGCAGTAAAGTGAAGGCCCGTGAATTGGCGCGAAAGGTGGGCGTCCCCATCGTGCCGGGGACAGACGGGGGCGTGACGGACATCAAAGAGGCCCTCGCGTTCGCGCACACGACCGGCTATCCCGTGATCATCAAAGCGAGCGCCGGCGGCGGGGGACGCGGCCTGCGAGTGGTGCGGTCGGATGCGGACCTGCGCGAGAATATGGAGGCGGCGGCGCGGGAGGCGCACGCGTCCTTCGGCGACGGCAGCGTCTTCCTTGAGAAATACATCGAACGCCCCCATCATATTGAATTTCAAATCCTGGCCGATCGTCATGGGCACATGATCCATCTTGGTGAACGAGACTGTGCCGTTCAGCGGCGGCACCAGAAGCTCATTGAGATTGCGCCCTCTCTCGTACTGACGCCTCAACTACGGGCAACAATGGGTGAGGCGGCCATCACCATCGCCCGGGCCGTACAGTACGACAACGCCGGGACCGTCGAGTTTCTCCTCGATCAAGACGGCCACTTTTACTTTATCGAAATGAATCCGCGCCTGCAGGTGGAGCATACGGTCACCGAACAGATCACCGCCATCGACATCGTGCGCCACCAAATTACCATCGCCGCCGGCAGGCCCCTCGATATCCAGCAGAAAGACGTCATCCTTCAAGGACATGCCATTCAATGCCGCATCAACGCCGAGGATCCCAAACACAACTTTCTCCCCTGCACCGGCACCATCACCGCCTATCTGTCGCCCGGCGGGATCGGGGTCCGCATTGACGGGGCCGTCTACAAGGACTACACCGTCCCTCCTTATTATGATGCGCTGTTGGCCAAGTTGACGGTCCGTGGCCGGACCTGGGAAGAAGCCGTGAGCCGCATGCGGCGGTCGCTGGAAGAATACGTGCTCCGCGGAGTGAAGACGACCATCCCGTTCATGAAAACCATTATGCAGGAGCAGGATTTCATGGCCGGGCGCTTTGATACGTCTTATTTGGATACCCATCCCGACCTCTATACCTACGATGAATTCGAGCAGCCGGAAGATTTGGTGCTGGCGCTCGCCGCCGCGATCGCGGCCTACGAAGGGCTATGATTCAGAGGCTCCCCGCTTCACGCTGCTGAAAAGATCGACACCTTATGGCGACGAAACGAGCACCGAATAGACCACACAAGAAACGCCCTTCCGCGCCGGTCCGTAAACCAAGCAAAGGGCAGAAACCGCGGGCGCCGGAGTTCGCCATCCAGCCCGCCGCCGGCAAGCCCATCCAGATTACCGAGGTGGCCCTGCGGGACGGGCACCAGTCACTCCTCGCCACCCGCATGCGGACGGAAGATATGCTGCCCATCGCACAGAAACTCGACGCCGTCGGGTACTGGTCGCTGGAAGTCTGGGGCGGCGCCACGTTTGATACCTGCCTGCGATTCCTGCGGGAAGATCCCTGGGAACGGTTGCGCGCGCTGCGTGCCGCCATGCCCAACACCAGGCTCCAGATGCTGTTACGCGGGCAAAACCTGGTGGGGTATCGCCACTATGCGGACGACGTGCTGGAACGCTTTATCGAACGGTCGGCCGCGAACGGCATCGACGTCTTTCGCATTTTCGACGCGCTGAACGACGTCCGTAACCTGGACCGGGCGGTCCGAGAAGTGAAAGCCTGCGGGAAACACGTCGAGGCCGCCATCAGCTATACCGTCAGTCCCGTCCACAGCATCGACCGGTTTGTCGACATGGCGAAGCAGTTGGAGGATCTCGGCACCGATACCTTGTGCATCAAGGACATGGCCGGCTTACTGGCCCCGCTCGACGCCTATCGTTTGATTCGCCGGCTCAAAACCGCCGTGAAGGTCCCGATCCATCTGCATACCCATTACACCTCCGGCATGGCATCGATGGCCTCGCTCATGGCCATCCTCGGAGGGCTCGATCTGTTGGACACGTCGATCTCTCCCCTCGCCGGCGGCACTTCGCACCCACCGACGGAAACGCTGGTCGCGTCGCTGCGACAGACCCCCTATGACACCGGGATCGACCTCCGGACCTTCGAGCCGATCACGGAGCATTTTCGCGAGGTCCGCAGGAAGTACCGGCAATTCGAAAGCGACTTCACCGGCGTCGACGCCGAAATTCTCACGTCGCAGATTCCCGGCGGCATGCTCTCCAATCTGGCCGCGCAATTGGCGGAGCAGAACGCGCTCGACCGGATGAAGGAGGTCCTCGACGAGGTGCCGCGCGTCCGGAAAGAGTTGGGCTATCCGCCGTTGGTCACCCCGACGAGTCAAATTGTCGGCACGCAAGCCACGCTCAACGTGTTGACCGGGGAACGGTATAAAGTCATCACCAACGAGACGAAGAATTATTTTCTCGGCCTGTATGGCCGGGCGCCGGGTCCGGTGGACAACGACGTCATGAGCCGCGCCATCGGCGATGAAGAGCCGATCAAGACCCGCCCGGCCGACCGCTTGGAGCCCGAACTGGATGCGCTCAAGAAGGAGTTGCCCGAGTCGGCGACGTCCACGGAAGATCATCTTTCCTTCGCACTCTTCCCCGCCATCGCCCGGGAGTTCTTTGAGGCGCGCGCCAGCGGCGATTTGACTCCGGACATCCTGACCGCCGCCTCGCTCAAAGGGCCGGCAGTGGCGCATGAACTCCATCTGGCACCGGTTGAATTCAATGTGACCGTGCACGGCGAGACGTATCACGTCAAGGTGTCCGGATCCGGCCGGAAGATCGAGGGCCGCAAGCCCTATTACATTCGCGTCAACGACAAACTCGAAGAAGTGTCGATCGAAACGATCCAGGAAGTGCTCGCCGGCGTGCCGGAATCCGCCGAGGCCGGCACCGGCGCCAAACCCAAGCGCCCCAAACCTTCCAAACCGGGTGACGTCGCGCCGCCGATGCCCGGTCGCGTCGTCAAGATATTGGTCTCCAAAGATGCCCGCGTCCAGTCCGGCGACCCGCTCCTCATCATCGAAGCGATGAAGATGGAAAGCCGCGTCCCGGCTCCAATCGATGGCACGGTCACGGCGATCCTGGCCGCCGAGGGGGATCATGTCAAAACGGACGAAACGCTTATTCAACTTGAATAAGGCGGCTGCGGCCCACGTCCAACCACACCCGGTGTAGATTGATCCTGCGCCTTGTCACGGTCTGTCTGCTCGCCACGATGTCCGCCTGCGCCTCACCGAATCCGCTCCCTCAATGGTTTGACGCGATCCAGCGCCTGCCGCTGCACTCCGTCCTGGTCCACGGCCATCGGATCGCGTACCTGGACGCCGGCGAAGGCCCGCCGGTCATTCTGTTGCATGGATTCGGCGGATCGATGTGGCAATGGGAATACCAACAAGCGGCGCTCTCCGCTGCCGTCCGCCTCATCACGCCGGACATCCTCGGTGCCGGGTTGTCCGACAAACCCGACATCGCCTACAGTCCCGACGAGATGCTCGCGTTTCTCACGGGGTTCATGGACGCCCTTGAGATCCCGCAGGCCGTCGTGATCGGGCATTCCATGGGGGCGGGTCTGGCGATCGGGATGGCCATTGCACATCCTCAACGAGTTGCCAAACTCGTGCTCATCAGCGGCCTGCCCCCTCGGGTCCGGGATCATCTGGCCAGTCCTACGCTCAAGCGCGCGATCGAAACTCGGGCACCGACCTGGCTCGTCGCGTTCGGAAACTGGGCGCTCGGCGGCTGGGTCATTAAAGGCGTGCTCAAAGAAATGGTGCACGACCACACCTTGCTCACACCCGCGGTGCTGGACCGGTCCAACCGCAACCGCACAAGGCCGGGATTGTTCCGGCCCATGATGACCGTCCGGGAAAATCTCCCGATCTGGGAACGCGACTTTGCTCCCCGCATCAGCTCCATCACCGCCCCCTGTTTGATTCTCTGGGGCGAAGAAGATCGAGTCTTTCCCGTCGCGGTGGGCCGAGGACTTCATGCGGCGATCTCCGGGTCCAGCTTGGTGACGATCCCGCACGCAGGGCATCTGCCGCAATGGGAGCAGCCGATCTCTGTCAATCAACATCTGCTGCGCTTTCTGAAGCCTTGAGCAACGGCACGGCAGCGGCTATACTTTGCCAGGTCCTCCTCCTCACTCACTAATAGAAATCTATGGAGTCACCACTATGAAGACCGCCTCCTACGCCCTCCTCAGCGCCCTCCTCGTATGCGTGACCCTCGGCGGCTGTGCCGGCATGGGCCGGTCCGGGGAGTCGGGGTTTATGTACAAGAACCTGTCCGTGGCCAGCGGAAGCGCCCAAGCCGGAGAAGGGCAAACCGTCTTGTTCAAAGGGACCCCGCTGATGATGTCCGGCAATGGCATTAAGGTAGGTGACCCGTTGCGGGACGTGAAAGTCGCCCAACAGGACCTCACGTTGATCAACATTGCGCACACGAGAGGCGAAGGCAAAGTGCGTATTATTAGTATCGTGCCGTCGCTCGACACGAAAGTTTGCGAACAGCAAACGCACCACCTCAGCGAGAAGAACAAAGGCCTCGATAAAATGGTCGAGTTGATCACCGTGAGCATCGATACGCCCTTTGCACAAAAACGGTTCGCCGAAGAGGCGAACATCAACAACGTGACCTTTCTCTCGGACTATCGAGGGGCCGAGTTCGGCAAAGCCCACGGCCTCCTGTTGAAGGATCCACACCTCCTTGCACGCGCCATTTTGGTGGTGGACAAACACAACGTCATCCGCTATTTGCAGATCACGCCGGAACTGGCTCAACTGCCGAACATGGACGAAGCCTTTCAATTTGCGCGGTCGCTGATTACCGCCAGTTGAGGTCAGGTCCCGCCGGCCTGACGGCATCGACCTGGCGATGCGGGTGACGGCGGCTGAATGTGACCGGCAACAGATCGCCGGATGTCCTCTACGGGGCGACTCACTCTTCATGCCTGAGGCGACGAGGCTTATGACGCATTACGACCTGCTCGCGATCGGAACAGGACCTGCCGGGCAGAAGGCGGCGATTCAAGCCGCGAAGCTGGGGAAGAAAGTCGGCATCATCGAACGCAAAGAATTTGTCGGCGGCGTCTGCATCAATACGGGCACCATTCCCAGCAAGAGCCTTCGCGAAGCCGTCCTGTACCTGTCGGGGTTCCGCCAGCGAACCCTGTACGGAGCCGAGTATCGCGTGAAGCAGACGGTCACGATTGAAGACCTCGCCTTCCGCACCAATCATGTCATCAAAAATGAAATTCACATCGTTCAAAATCAAATGGTCCGCAACCGGGTGGATATGATCGCCGGCTCGGCCAGCTTTCTCGACCCCCATCGGCTGCAGATCACGCGCGCGACCGACACGCTGGAATTGTCGGCCGACTACATCGTCATCGCGGTGGGCACCGAGCCGGCACGCCCGGCGGACGTCCCGTTCGACGACCGGACCATTATCGATACGGATGGGCTGCTGACCTTGAAGGAGATCCCGGAATCCATGGTCATCGTCGGCGGCGGCGTCATCGGAACGGAATATGCCTCGATCCTGGCCACGTTGGGAGTCTCGGTCGTCCTCATCGACAAGCGGCCCCGGCTGTTGGAGTTTGTCGATGCGGAAATCATCGCCGCGCTGCAACACCAGATGACGGACATCGGTGTCATGCTGTTTCATGACGAGGAGGTGCTGGCCATCAAACGGGAGCGGGACGGGTCGATTCAGGTGTGTCTGCGTCACGCCAAACCGATCACCACCGCTACGCTGATGTATGCCGTCGGCCGGGTCGGCGCGAGCCAGGACCTGCACCTCGAACGCGTGGGGCTCGCTCCGGACACTCGAGGCCGATTGCCCGTCAACGACCATTTCCAAACCGCCGTGCCGCACATCTACGCCGCAGGGGACATCATAGGATTTCCCGCGCTGGCGTCGACGTCCATGCAGCAAGGACGGCACGCCGCCTGTCATGCCTTCGGCCATCCCGACCGCACCGACACCGCCCTGCTGCCGTACGGCATTTACTCCATTCCGGAAATTTCCATGGTTGGGCGGAACGAGGAGGACCTTACGCGATCCCAAACGCCCTTCGCCGTGGGGATCGCCCATTATCGGGAAATCGCCCGCGGGCAGCTCATCGGCGATGAAACCGGCATGCTGAAATTGCTCTTTCACCGGCACACCCATGAACTGCTGGGCGTCCATGCGATCGGGGAAGGAGCGACGGAATTGATCCACATCGGCCAAGCCGTCATGTCCTATCACGGCAAAATCGATTACTTCATCGACACGGTCTTCAATTATCCGACGTTTGCCGAATGTTACAAAGTGGCGGCCCATGACGGCGTCAACCGACTGCCGAGACCCTGGCCGCCCTATGAGGCGTGAGGAACGAAGGCCGCCGCGGGCGCATCCCGCCATTCACCCCGTTGCCGTTGGAGCACCGGTCATGTCCTTCTCACAGCATGTGAAACGCCTGGCTCAAGCCAGTTGGGACGCCCAGCTCGTGCATCCGTTCGTCGTCGCCCTGGGTGATGGCACGCTGCCTGAACGCAAATTCAAGTACTACATGTTGCAGGACGCCCGGTTCCTCGGAGACCTTGCCCGCGTCTTCGCCGCCGGAGCCCTCAAGGCCCCGGACTCGGAGAGCGCCCTGCGTTTTTCGGCGCTGGCTTCCGACACGCTCACCGTCGAGCGCAGCCTGCACGAGGAGTACGGCAAGCGCTGGAACCTGACCGCGCATCAGATGACCCGTGTCCCGATGGCGCCGACGACCTATGCCTACACGCGACACATGCTGTCGGTCGCACACACCGGCTCGGCCGCAGAGATTACCGTGGTCGCGCTGCCCTGCGCCTGGATCTATTGCGTCGTCGGACGGCATTTGTTGCGGAAGGGACCTCCGCCGAAGTCCCATCCCTACCGGAACTGGCTCATGCTGTACGCCTCCCCCGAATTTGCGGAAGTCCAGCAGTGGATGCGCCGAAAAGTTGATCTGTGGGCGAAGACGGCGGGCCGCGAGGAGCGGCAACGCATGGAAGCCGCCTTCCTGATCAGTTCCCGCTATGAATGGATGTTTTGGGAGATGGCATGGCAGGAGGAGGAGTGGCCGGTATAAGTCGACGGCCCCGCCTGTGTGAGGTCATCCTCAAGCAGTGCCGTGTTCCCCGTGATTCTGGTAAAGTCGCCGCGTGATTCACCGTCTGATATGGCTGAACCTCGCCGGGCTTGGCTGTTTCATCGGCTTCCTGGCTCTCACGTATTGGCAGCATACCGGGCCGCGCGCCGTCGCGGGGTTGATCGAGCAGCTGAACGATCACGACCTCGCCGTGCGAATCCTGTCGACGCAGTGGCTGGCCGCCTTGGGCCGTGATGCCCGGGGTGCGCTGCCCGCGCTGATTGATCTGGCCTTGCACGACCCGCATCAGGACACGAGTGCGGCGGCCGCCACCGCCATCCGAACACTCGATCTGCCAGCCGCCCGCGTGGTGGTCTCGGGCGCGTTGCCGGCCTTGTGGGACCCCAATCCCGAGGCCCGGCGCAAAGCCTGCGTCGTCCTGGGAAACCTCGGTCCCGTGGCCAAACCGGCCGTCGCCCCGCTCCTTGCGATGCTGGACGATACCGATGTCCATGTCCGTGAACAGGCCGTCGCCGCCTTGGGCATGATCGGAATTCCCCAGGCCGACGTCGTGACCGCCCTGATCCACGCCATGCAGGATCCGGCGGCGATCGTGCGGTATCGCGCGGCCGCCCAATTCGTGTTTCATGTCCCGGTCACCGTGACGGTCGTCCCTCCGCTGGCCGCCTTGCGCCGTGATCCCGACAAATCGGTGGCCTCACTCGCCGCCATGGCCTTGGAGCATGCCGGACATGTGGAACGGCCGGGCGTCAGCAATTGGGTGGCGCTGCTGGAACGACCGGGAGAGAAGGAGTATCCGCTTCAGCAGTTGGCGCAGCTCGGGCCGGAGGCGGAAGATGCTGCGCCGGTGCTGATCCCGATCTTGAAAGATGCGCTCGCCTTGAACCGCTATCTGGCCGCCGAGGCGCTCCGCGCCATCGGACCGGCGGCGGAAGAAGCGGTCCCTGAGTTGATCGACGCGCTTCAGGATCCCGACCCCATCGTCACCGAAAGCGCGGCCGAAGCGCTGGAAGCGATCGGCTCGCCCGAGGCGAGGAAGGCGCTCGAATCCCGGCAACGAGACACCTCCCATGACTGATCCCGCCGCAGAATCCCGCCGCACCACAGTGATCCTCTCCCTTTTTTGGGGCAGTATTCTCCTGAGCCTGACACTGCCCTGGGGCTTGCTGACCCTATTTGAAATCTCCGCCCACCGCCGCACGATCCTCGAGGCGATCCGATACGTCCGCCTGCATCTGTTTGCGCCCGGCTATGAGTACTTTCTCGTGGGGGTACTCAGCGCGTTGCCGTTCGTCGGCTCCGCCGTCTTCTTGCTGCTCCATCTGGGATGGCATCGGCTCGAACCCGGACGCTATGCGCGTCGAAAAGCGGGTGTGGTGGGCAGCCTCCTGTTGATGTTCGGCATCACCTTCTGGACCCATTTGAGCGCACTCATGTATCCGACCTCCCGCGGCGCGTTGGTCTACTTTTATTTGCCTTACATCCTGCTGGTCCTCATCCCGCTTGGATATGGCATGGGCCGGTTGGTCTGGACCATCACGCACCTTCTCCGGCGCGAGGAGACGGACTTGCCCTAGGAGCCTGTCCAACATTGCTCTGTCTACTGCAGCGAACGATCTGCAGTCATCTGCGTCGTTCTCGACCCGAAAAAAGGCCTCAATGCATTCCAGCGAATACACCTCCGGTTTTCCCGGGCCTGCGGCCTCGCAGCTCGCCGCACCTCCTTCGCCTCGTCACGAACGGCAATGACGGACAGGCTCCCAGCCCTCGCGCTGCGCCGCCGGCAGGCGGTCCGCGCGCAAGAACGTTGTGGACTGCGCTAGCCGACCGCTAGACTCCTGACGCCACGTGAGTATAATGAGCCGACACGCGGGTACCAGCCCCTGACGATCAACGATGCCACACACGCTCAAGCAAGTCCTAACGATCGCCGGATCCGATTCCGGCGGAGGCGCGGGCATTCAAGCGGACATCAAGGCGATGTCCGCCAACGGTGTCTTCGCCATGTCGGCCATTACCGCCATCACGGCTCAGAATACCGAGGAAGTCACCGACATCTTCGAACTGCCGTTATCGATCATCGCCGCCCAAATTGATGCCGTCTACGACGACTTCGACGTCGCCGCCGTGAAGACCGGTATGTTGTCATCACCCGCCATTGTCGAGTTGGTGGCGAAGCGATTGCACTCCCAGGGGGTGACCTCCCTGGTGGTCGACCCGGTGATGGTGTCCAAGAGCGGCGCCCCCCTCCTGAAACCGGACGCCATTGAAGCGATCAAGACGCAGCTTCTGCCGCTCGCGTTGATCGTGACACCGAACGTCCACGAAGCGCAGCACCTCTCGGGCATCACCATCACCTCCTTGGCGGACGCGCGGCGGGCGGCTAAAGCCATTTACAGCCTGGGCTGCAAACATGTGGTCATCAAAGGCGGGCATCTCGTGGCCGACCGCGCCACCGATTTGCTGTACGACGGGCGATTTTTCAACGTCCTCAAGGGGGAGTTCATCGAGACAGCGCACACCCATGGAACCGGATGCACCTTTGCCTCCGCCATCGCGGCCCATCTGGCGCGCGAGCGGCCGGTGCTCGACGCGGTGCAAGCGGCCAAGGCGTACGTCACCGAAGCCATCCGACACGGACTCGCCATCGGTCATGGGCAGGGTCCAACCGACCATTTCTACTTCCTGGAACGCTAGGCCGAACCGATGCAAGACCGCCATGAGCCCAGCTCCGTTCGCCCGGCCAGGCCACGTTCAGCGGCGCGCGCGGGCTGATCCCACGAGGTCGCATGTCTCCACGACACATTCCTCCCACCACCTTCTTGCTCACTGGCTTCGGGTGGCTGGTGCTCTCCTCGATCCTCGGCCTGGCCATTCTCATCGGCCTGATCCGCGGCACCCCCCTGCCATCGTGGGTCCGGCTGATCCATGTGCACGCGGCCTTGGTCGGCGGCGTCGCCCAGATGATTCTGGGCGGCTTTTTGGCCTTCATTCCGCCGCTGCTGATGACCGGCCTCAAGCGGCGCGACTCGCATCCCGTGTTGTTTTTCATCATCAACGGAGCGGCCCTCGGCATAGTGACCGGCTTCTGTTTGCGGGAGTATGTCGCCGTCGGCCTCGCCGGGTTGCTGGTCGTCGGGGCCTTCGGCTGGCTCGCCCGCGATGCTTGGACACAGGCGCGCCTGAGTCTCAACTCCCCACCGCTCAATCTCTGGTATTATGCCGCCGCGCTCGTCTCGTTGTTTGCCGGGCTGGCGGCGGGTGAAGCCATGGCGCTCGGCGCAGCCCAATCGGCCTACGGGCACGTCCGGCTTGCGCATATCCATCTCAATCTCCTGGGCTTTGTCACGCTCGCGATCATCGGAACGATGCACAATCTCTTGCCCACGATTCTCGCCACCCCGCTGGCAAGTCCCCGCTTGGCCCGGCTGGTCCTGATTCTGATGCCCGTCGGCATCGCCGGCTTGATCGGCGGGTTCTTGTGGTCCTCCACCCCGATCGAACTGGCCGCCGGCGGGCTCCTCTTGGTTGGGGCGGGACTCTACGCCGTGAACCTCTTCGGGACATGGAAAGTCTCCCGGCACAAGGGCGGCGCCGCCTCCGATCATCTATTGATCGGCACGGTCTTTTTGCTCTTGACGGTCATCTTGGGTCTGCTCGTCACCGCGAACAGCCTGGCGTCCCCGCCAATACTGCCCTACGGCACACTCCACCTCGTGGCCTACACTCACATGGCGCTCATCGGATTCGTGCTGAACACGATTGTGGGAGCCTTGTCTCATCTGCTGCCCATCACGCTCGCCGTCCGTCGAGTGCCGAACAGCAAGAAACGAGGACCGTACCTGGATCGACTCACGGCGATTGTCGACCGCTGGCGCACAGTGCAGGTAGGCGGGCTGACCTTGGGCACAATGGGGCTGGGACTGCTCGCCTCGCTCACCTGGAACATGCCCCTCTCCTCGCTGCCCATTCAGATAACGATGTGGGGTTGCGTGGCGCTGCTCCTGACGAGCCTCGTGCTCTTCTCGACGAAACTCACGCATTTGTTCACAGCCCGGCCGCCTGAGTAACCCATGTCCACCGAGGAAACATCCCTCACCGTTCACGACTCGGCCGGCCATCGTATCGCCGCGATCTTGGCAACGCCGTCCCAAGCCGTGGGCGTCGCCGTCTTGTGCCACGGGTTCCTGTCCGGGAAAAACAGTTCGACGAATAAGGCCCTGACCCGCCTGTTGACCGATCGAAGAATCGCCACCTTCCGTTTCGATTTTTTCGGTCAGGGGGAAAGCGACGGCCCGTTTGAGGACCTGACGAATACCCTGGCCGTCGAACAGGCCCTGGCGGCGCTCGATCTCCTGAAGCAGTACGGCTACCGGCGGGTGGGTCTCATGGGATCAAGCTTCGGCGGACTGGTGGCGACGCTGGCGGTCGCCCAACGACCCGACCTGACCTGTCTCGCGCTCAAATGTCCCGTGGTGGATTTCGCGGAGGAACTCCGGCTGGAATTCGGCGAGGAAGAAATGGCCCGTTGGCGCGCGACCGACACGATCCCGAATATCATGGGCGGCAGCGAGCGCATCGCCCTTCGCTATGGGTTCTACGAAGACAGCCTGCGTCAGATCGCCTATGAGCCGGCGCGGTCGATCACGGTCCCCACTTTGATTGTCCAAGGCGATCGGGATGAGCATGTGCCCTTGCACCAGAGCCGGCGGCTCTACGAGGCGTTGCAGGGTGTCAAACGGCTCGAGATGCTGTCGGGCGCGGATCACCAATTCACCAAACGGGAAGACTTCACGCGCATGACCCATCTACTTGCCGACTGGCTGACCAGGTACCTCACATGATGTCATTTGAGGACAACCGGGAGACGTTGCTCGTGCTCTATCCGCTGTTTAAAGAGGAAGTCTACCGGCGGCGGGAACAGATGATGCGCTGGACGGCGGTGGGTGCCGGTGCCTTGGTTTCGATCCTGCTCGGGCTTTTGCTCGTTCCGACGGCTGGATCCCTCACGGCAGGCGGTCGCACACTGGCGGCCTTCGGCATCCTGTTGTTGACCGTCACGTTCGTCACGCTCATCGTTCAACAGCGCCATCGTCATCGCCAAGCCAAACACACCTTGATCGAATTGGAGCGCGCCCTGGGGCTGTTCGATACGGATCGGTTTATCGATCATCGGACGCTTTATCCGGACGAGTGGCAAACCGATTGGACGCGCGACCGCAGCATGATGGCCTCCCTCACGCTGTTGGGGTTGCTGACGCTCCTCGCTCTCCTCGCCCTGTTCGTGTGACAGCGGGCGTTACGATTTGGCGCAGCGAAAGCCGGTATAACTATTCCGTGTTGCCGGCGGAAGTTTGAACCGGCCATAGGTGAGCAGGTACTTCGGCAGATCCGACCACGAGCCGCCGCGCAGCACCTTGAATTGACCCTGCTCGGGCCCGGCCGGGTTCTTGTCTGGGCTGACCTCGTAATAATTCGTCCCGTACCAGTCGGATACCCATTCCCAGACATTCCCGGCCATCTGAAACAGCCCAAAGGGGCTCCGGCCTTGCTCGTAGGCATGCACCGGCATCAGCACTTGGTGATAGCTGAACCGCGCCCCCAAGGCAAAGTTGGCCAGCTGCCCAGTCGGGTGCTGAGTCCCCCAGGGATAGAGCCGGCCATCCGTGCCTCTCGCCGCCTTTTCCCACTCCGCTTCCGTCGGCAATCGCCTGCCCTTCCATCGGCAATAGGCGTCCGCGTCGGGCCAATCCACCCCGATCACGGGACGAGTCCCATGCTGCGAAAGATCCACCGTGTCCCACAACCAAGGGGCAGTCCGCTTCGTGGCCGCGAGAAATGCCGCATACTGGGCCGTCGAGACTTCATACTGATCCATGACGTAGGCATCCAACCACACGGGATGTGCCGGCCGTTCATCCTCCAGCGCCTGCTTCCCATCGGACCCCATCACAAATTCACCGGCCGGAATCTCAGCCATCGGCGTCTCGGCAGGCGCAGTCTGCTCAACCTGCCTGTTTTTCCGCAGCCGGTCCAGCTGAGCATGTCCTAATTCGACCGTCATCCACAAGTCGATCAGTAGAAAAACACTGACGACACTAGTTATGGCCCATAAAAATGGATAACGGGTCATGCAAGAATACTCAGGCAGATGGGCAGGATGATCAAGACGGGCATCCAACAAGGCCGCAGGGAGGTTGGGGACTGAGGCGTACCAATTTTTACCCACCCGCCCCGCGCTGCCGAGACAGCCCTTGCTCCGAAGGTACGTCGCAAGGAGGTGGGCGAGCGAGAACGCTGCCTGGGCGAGACGCGTCCTGGCGCGTCGGGGATGGGCGGGTGAAAAGGCGACCGTTTTCACCATCCTGCGTTAGTAGATGAGGCCGCCGACCACCCAATGGCGATCATCCGGCACATCAATCAACAGGCGTGTCAGATTCATCTGAGCGAGTTGTGCCCCGATCTCGTCTTCCGTGAAAGCCGCCAGGAGCGAATTGTAAAAGTCGCGGCGCAAGACGGCCGGCGCGCCGGCCGCGTACCGATCGACGAGGGCCTGGGCCGCCTCCGGGGTGTCGGGCCGCAAGAGGTCCATCACCAGAACCGGCGAGCCGGGTCTCACCAGTTGCCTGAGGCGATGCCAAAATTGGAGCGGGTTGGGGACATGGTGGAGCAGGCTGTTGGAAACAGCCGCGTCCGCCTGGTTCGCCCCGGCAATGTCCTGAAACCGCTCGCAGCGGAACGAGACCCGCGAGGCAAGTCCCGCCTGTCGTACGGCGTCCTCGGCCACCCGCAGCATCGAGGCCGACGCATCGATGCCGGTCACCTGACAGAGCGGAAGGGCCCGGGCGAGGCGGATGGGAATGTCGCCGGGGCCGCAGCCCAGGTCCATGAGGTGCCCCTGCGTGAACTCGGGAAAGCACTCGCGAAACCGGTCGACGAAGCCTTGGTTCTCTTCAGCAAAGTCGGCTTGTGCATAGGCCAGAACCTGGTTCTCCTCCTCCATCAGTTCCGGCTCCAGCACACGATCCATCGACTTAAACCAGTCTTGAGTGCTTAGTTCTTAGTGTTGAGTTACGGTCCAACCGAACACTCAACACTGACAAGTCACAACTATACTATTCGGACTTCATCTCCAGGCCTCACAATGCCTTCCGCCAATACTTTGGCATAGACGCGGCTCCAGCCGGGGTTGTGCGTATGAGAAATACGCTGGTAGTCCCCCTCCAAGAACCAGCATGCGTTATGGCTACAAGGGGCCGTGTACCCGGTCACCTCCAGTTGAACGTCCGGTCCGACCGACAGGACGACACCGGGACACATCACGTCCCAGTCCATCCCCGCCACGGTCAGATTTTCTCCCGTCGATCCCGCATCGATCGGGTGGCCTTCGTCCTGTAACCGTTCGATCAACTCGGCCGAAAACAGACAGACGGCTCGTCGAGGCCCTCCATGAACTTTCAGATTGCGCTGCCGATCGCCATCGATCCCCTGCCGGGTGACGCGGGCTTCGAGGACCGGCCGCTTGGGAACGCCCCCGTCGGAGACGTTGATCTGATGCACATGAGGATAAGGCGGCCGACCGCCCGGCATCAGACGCTTCCTTCGCAGGGGTCCGGCGCGATCAGTTCGAGAGCCAGCCACCCCTCTTGCTCACACCGCCTGCGACAGGCCAACCCCAGCGTCCCGAACCGTTCCACGATGTCGGCCTCTTGATCGAGAAGAATCCCGGAGACCAGCAAGGCGGCGCCGGCGACTCCATAGCCAGCGAGTTCCTCCGCCAGATGAAGCAGCGTCCGACGATCCAGATTGGCGAGCACCAGATCGACGCGGCGGGCATCCTCCACGTTGACATCACCAAGCGTGCCGACCAATACCACCCGGTCACTCACGTGGTTGTTGATCACCGCCTCCCTGGCACAGTCCAGCGCGACCGGATCGTTTTCCACCCCAATCGCCGATTGGGCGCCGAGCTTCACGGCGGCCATGGCCAGAATCCCGCTGCCGGTCCCCACGTCCAGCACCCGTTCTCTTTCCCGAATGAGGACCTGCAGCCATTCGAGCAACATCCGGGTGGTGGCATGATGCCCGGTGCCAAAGGCTTGCTTGGGGTCAAGCACGAGTTCGACCTCGTTCGGGTTGAGCGCAACCGGCGCCCAGGTCGGGCGAATCACCAACCGGCCGATCGTCAGCGGTGTCACCGATTGCGCCCACTGTCGATTCCAATCTTGATGCGGCACCCGATTCACCGACACTCGACGCGCTGCATCTCCCGCAAGGTCCAGCCTGGCCAACAGTCCCCTCACGCCGACCAGCCGATCGCGGTTCCAGTGGGTCGCCGGCCAATACAGATGCACTGTTCCGGCGTCTTCCCATGCTCCCTGGACAGCCGGGTCATCCAGCATCGACAACAGGTCTCCGGCATCGACGTCCGTCCGGATACAGACGTCGACCCACTCATCGGGCGTGTGTCCTTCATGACTCATGCAGTCGCTCGCGAGCCGGAATCGTGGGGGCCGTCGGTCCTCAGAACCGCGTGCCACCGGAGACAATGTGAAAGGTTTGACGGATCACGCCCGTTCCCAGTAAGGTCGCCTGTCATTATGAAGCGATCCAAAAGCTCCCAACTCGAACGTGGACTCACACGCCTTGAGCGCTTACTCGCCCTGGGGAAACAGGTCAGCGCACGGTTAACCAGATGGCGGCTCGTGCTCTTCCTCATCGGCTTGGTGTGCACCCTCACCCTGTACAAACTGGGCTGGTATCAGTCGGGCAACCTGGCCCTGGCCGGCTTCATCGCCGTGTTCGTGGCCGTGGCCGCGTATCATAACAGGGTCGAAAGCCGGATTCATCGCCTCCGCCTTTGGAAGTCGATGAAACAAGTCCATTTGGCCCGCGTGCGATTGGACTGGGCCTCGATTCCGACCAGACCGGCCGAACCGCCCCCCGCGCATCTCTATGCCAACGATCTGGACCTGCTCGGTCCGCATTCCTTGACCCATTTGCTGGACACCACGGTCTCGGATCATGGCCGCGAACGATTACACGACTGGCTTCTCACGCAGCCGCCTTCTCCGTCGGTCTGGCGGTCCCGTCAAGCTCTGGTGAAGGAACTCGCGCCACTGGCATTGTTTCGAGATCGCCTCCGGCTCGAAGCGCAGTTGGCCGGCGAACAAGAAATCAACGGCCGGCGGTTGTCAGCCGTGCTGGCGCATGCCGTGGACATCCCTCATATAGATCTCGTCCTCGCGATCCAAGCGATGCTGGCCGCGACGACTGTGACCCTCGGGATCGGCGCCCTGCTCAATTGGCTGCCCGGGTACTGGATGTTCTCCTTCGGCGCCTACGTGCTCATGTTCTTCATGACGGACCGGGGTGAAGAACTGCTTGAACAGGCGGTGGGCTTGCATCACGAGATGGAACGGCTGGGGACGGTGCTCGGACATCTCGAACGTCACGCGAGACGACGGGGGTCGTGTCTGGCGGCGACCTGTGCGTCCTTCATGGAAACGGCCGCGAAACCGTCCCGTCATGTGCAACGGGCGGCCCGGACCCTCCATGCCATCAGCATCAAAGCCCACCCCCTCGTCCATCTGGCGATCAACGCCCTCTGCCCGTGGGACTTGTGGTTCGCTCGGCGGCTGCAACACATTCAACAGGACATCCGAGATTATCTTCCATTGTGGCTCGATAGTTTGGCCCAGGTCGAGGCGGCCTCGGCGTTGGCCACCTTCGCCTATCTGCACCCCGCCTACGTCTGGCCCACGCCGCGGCCCGCGACATCGGACCAGAACGGCATCCCGCCCGGCATCCGAACCACCCGGCTGGGCCATCCGCTGCTGCAGGATGCCGCCCGCGTAACGAACGACTATACCCTCCTCGGAACAGGCGCCATGACGCTGGTCACGGGGTCGAACATGTCCGGCAAAAGTACCTTTCTCCGGACCATCGGCATCAACGTCTGTCTCGCCCAAGCGGGCGCGCCGGTCTGTGCCGCGCATTTTGAATGGACCTGGAGCCGGCTCGCCTGCTGCATTCGGGTCGACGATTCACTGGACGCCGGGCTGTCGTTCTTCTATGCCGAAGTGAAACGGCTCAAGGTCATTCTCGATGCCATGCGCGAGCCGAAGGTGCCGCCGGTGCTCTTTCTCATCGATGAGATTTTCAAGGGAACCAACAATCGCGAGCGCTTGATCGGCAGCCGCGCCTACATTACCGCCTTGGCCCACGGGAACGGGTACGGACTGGTGAGCACCCACGACTTGGAGCTGGCCGATTTGGAGAAAGAGGTGCCGGGACTCACCAATGCGCATTTTCAGGAAACCGTACAGGCCGGTGCGCTCACGTTCGATTACACCCTGCGTCCCGGACCGTGCCCGACCACCAACGCCCTCCGGATCATGGAATTGGAAGGGCTGCCGGTTCAGGAAAACGTCCGGGGGGTGAACACGGGAGAGTAGCCCATGGGTCATTGGGGCTGTCAAAAGATGCGTCCTCAACACGGGAGCGTCCTCCTCTCCGCACAGCGTTTACCTCCTCGCGGAACCCTGCTAGGATGCCGTTGTGAAGGAGACACGGAGCCATGCAGGCCAAAACATTCTGGAAAGTCGTGGTGGCGGACCACACTGACTTCCTCGATCGTTTGCTCGACGGTCTCGCCACGCGCGGCATTCGGTTTTGCGTTCTCGGCGGGCAAGGCGTCAATGCCTACGTCGACCCGGTGGTCAGCTTGGATCTCGATGTGGTCATCGCCACCGACCAGCGCCCGGATGTCGAAGCGTGGGTTCGCCGCGAGTTCCAAGTGGAATCGTTTCCCCACAGCCTGAACATCTCGGCTCCCGGCTCAAATCTCCGAGTACAAGTCCAGCTCTATCCACGCTACAGTGAATTTGTGGATCGCGCGACGACACGAGAGGTGCTGGGATACCGCTTACCCATCGCAAGCCTTTCAGACGTGCTACAAGGAAAGCTCTGGGCCGCCGCCGATCCTTCCCGCCGTGCCAGCAAGCGGCAAAAGGATTTGGCCGACATCGCTCGGCTGATCGAGGTCTATCCCCACCTGCGAAATGGCGTGCCGCCCGACATCATTGACCGATTGATCTAACGGCGCGGGAAAAAGAAACGAGGTCGTTTCGTAACGCATGGCATGATTAGGCGAGAGCACCGTGGTTGACACACCCCGGGATATCTGTTAGCTACTAACTTAGATATCGTTTTCGAATATACCGGTTAAGTATTCAAATGAGCACCATCTCCCTCAAACTCCCCGATGCTTTGCTGAAGGCCAGCAGCCGCTACGCAGAGTCGCTCCGCCTATCCCGATCCGCCTACATTCGCCGGTCGATCGAGCGGATGAACCGGGAGATCGAGCGGCGGCAGCGGGCCGACCGCTTGGCCAAGGCCTCCCGCAAAGTTCGCAGCGAGAGTCTGCGAGTCAACGAAGAGTTCGCCGCGTTCGAGCGTGAGCCCGATGCGTAAACGCGGCGAAGTCTGGCTCGCCGATTTGAATCCGCGCCATGGGACCGAGCCGGGCAAAACGCGGCCAGTGGTCATTGTCCAAGCCCAGCCTCTATTGGATGCCGACCACCCCTCGACCCTCGTCATTCCCCTCACCACCAAACTGGTGGCGGAGGCGGAGCCCCTGCGTGTGCGTATTCCTGCGGCTGGAGCGCTCCGCAAAGACTCCGAACTCCTGATAGATCAGCTTCGGGCCATCGACAATCGGCGGCTCATTGAAGGACCGTTGACTCGCCTCACTCAGGCCCAGCTTCAACGGATCGGCCACGCGCTGCGCGAGGTCCTGGAATTGCCATAATCGCGCCAGGGGCGCGCGGCCCGACCGCGGGGCGTAGACCGAGCAGCTACCCAGGAACGCCGCTCCCACCGTTTTCCTTCCATGGCTTTACGACCCGACCCCATGTTGCGGCGCTCGAACACCGGAGAGTACCCCGCAGCTTCGGCAATCTCCTGGGTGACCGGCAGGATCACGAGACTGTCGAGAAACAGCTTGGTTGCGGCTTCTTCTTCCGGCCGCATCCCCGCGTAGACTTCTGCGACTGTAATGACGGAACAGCACGGAACGAAACGATCCGCCGCATCCTCGAGAAACGATCGGACTGTCTCTCGGCCCTCTCAGCACAACGATCAGCCGCGGCGCCAGGTCGTGGCTCTTGTGTCACGCTTGGATGCAGTCATCGCACAATGCAGAAGCATTCGGAACGGATTTCCATCAAGCTCGGCGTCGAGAACCGCACAACCGCCGCCATGGTGGCAACCGACACCGCGCACGCTCATCGTCCTTCCACAACTGTTGGTTCATAAACCATCGGCCCCGCCTGCTCGAATCAAATGACACGACTCTGTCTATTCTAAACGGAATTTTTAGTCATAGTTTCCTTTGACCTTCTCCTCATCTTCCTCCATATTTGTTCCGAACCAGTGCAGCGTATTCTTTTATCAATCCCTCATGACGGCACCAGCGCGCCATCCCCTCCGCGGCCTCCTCATTGCCCAATTTTTTGGCGCCTTCAATGACAACGCCTGGAAACTGATGGTGGCGCTCCTCGCCATCCGGCAGGCCACGGCCCACATGACGCCGGGCCCCGAGATGGAAACCGTGGCTCAAACGCAGACCGCCACGACCTTCGTGATCTTTACCCTGCCCCTGGTGTTGCTGTCGTTGCTGGGAGGCACTTTGGCCGATGCGCTGAGCAAACGCACGGTCATCATTGGCCTCAAAGCCGTCGAGGTCGCTCTCATGGCGGCCGGCACGGTCGCGCTCTGGCTCAGCCCGGCCGGCGGACTCCTGCCCCTGCTGGTGCTCTTCGGCATGGGCGCGCAGAGCGCCCTCTTCAGTCCATCGAAGTACGGCATTCTTCCCGAATTGGTCCCGCATGAACGGCTCAGCGCCGCCAACGGCCTGATGGAGATGTGGACGTTCACAGCGATTCTGTTGGGCACGGCTGCGGGGGGCATGCTGTTGCAGGGTGCCGGCGACCACTTGTGGGTCGCCCCCTTTGCCTTGATGGTGTTGTCGGTCGTCGGTTTTTTCGCCGCCTTCGCCGTTCCACCCGTCAGGGAGGGGGACGCGATCGGGGGAGTGAGGGGCACGGTGGTCGGGGCCTTTGCCGCGCTTCGCCAGGACCGGGTATTGCGACTGGCTATCGCGGGGGCCGTCTTTTTCTGGACGATCGCCAGCCTCTTTGCGCAAAACGTGCTCGTCTATGCCAAGGCCGTCTTGGGACTCTCCGACGCCTGGTCCGGTGTCCCACTCACCGTGCTCTCCGTCGGCATCGGGGTCGGCGCCCTCCTGGTCGGCCGGTTGTCCCAGCAACGGGTCGAATACGGCCTGGTGCCGCTGGGCGCGGCCGGGGTCTTCGTGTCGTTGGCCTGGCTCGGCCTCGTTCCACCAGCGTTGACCGGCACGCTCGCCTTGATGGGGCTCCTCGGCGCTGCCAGCGCGTTCATCTTTGTCCCGCTGAATGCCATTCTCCAATGGAAGTCCCCGCCGGATCGCCGCGGGGCGGTCATCGCCTTCTCCAACACTTGTGTCTTCGCCGGCATCATGCTGGGTTCGCTCGCCGGCGGCACGTTGGCCAACGCCGGGCTGTCCACGCAAAGTATCTTTCTCGCCACGGCCGGCTTCACGCTGGTCGGCACCCTGTGGGCCGTCTGGCTGCTTCCCGATGCCTTGGTCCGACTGGTCTTGGTCTTGCTCACGAACACCCTCTACCGCATCCGGCTTATCGGCCACGAACAGGTCCCCGCCTCCGGCGGCGCGCTCCTGGTGCCCAACCATGTTTCCTTCATTGACGGTTTGTTGCTCATGGCCACGGTCGATCGCCCCATCCGCTTCCTCGTCGACGCCGGATATGCGACCCATCCGCTGTTGACGTGGCTCATGCGGAGCCTGCGGGCCATTCCCATCAGCTCGACGGGAGGCCCCCGGATCATCCTGCGGGCCTTGCGCCAGGCCGGCCAGGCGCTCGACGACGGCGAGTTGGTGTGCATGTTCCCGGAAGGACAAATCACACGCACCGGCACGCTGCTGCCCTTCCGTCGTGGATTCGAACGAATCGTCAAGGGGCGCTCGGTGTCGATTCTCCCGGTCCATCTCGACCGGGTGTGGGGCAGCATCTTCAGCTTTACGAAAGGCCGGTTCGTCACCAAGTGGCCGGACCGCATTCCCTATCCCGTCACGGTCTCCTTCGGGGCGCCGCAGCCGCCGACCACATCGCCCTACGAGCTCAGGCGGCTCGTACGGGAGTTGGGAGAAGCGGCTTGGCAACTGCGCAAGGCGGATCAAGAACCGCTCCACCGTCCAGTCTTGCGCGGATGGCGGCGCAGTCCCTTGAGCTTCGCCATGGCCGACCAATCGCGCCCGCGTGTCACCGGGTTTCACGCCTTGGTCGGCACAATCGTGCTGGCCAGAGCCCTGGCTCCCCACTGGAAAAACCGGCGGCAGGTCGGCGTCCTGTTGCCGCCCAGCGTCGCCGGCGGCCTGGTCAACATCGCCGCCTCTGTCGCAGGCAAAACCATCGTGAATCTCAACTACACCGTGGGGCGCGCAGGGTTGGCATCGGCGATCAAGCAAGCCTCGCTGACCTCCGTGTTGACCAGTCGCCAGTTTGTCGAGAAGGCCAAGCTCGATCTGCCTCCGGAGACCCCGGTGGTGTGGCTCGAAGACGTCGCCAGGAATGTGTCCGCCGCCGACCGGTTCATCGCAACGCTCTTCGCCCTCTTCGCGCCCCTGCGGGTGGTGGAACGTTCCTGCGGTCGTACCGTCCCGATCATCATGGATGACCTGGCCACGATCATCTTCAGCAGCGGCAGCACCGGCGAGCCCAAAGGCGTGATGCTCTCGCATTTCAGCATCACCTCCAACGTGGAAGCGGCGGCTCAAGCGATTCATATCGGCCGGGCCGATCGCGCCCTCGGCCTGTTGCCGTTTTTCCATTCGTTCGGATACATGCTGTTGTGGTTCTATACCAGGCACAAAACGGGAATTGTCTTCCACCCATCCCCGCTCGACGTAGGCGCGATCGGCGACCTCTGCAGCCGCTATCGCATCACGTTGTTGGTCGTCACCCCGACGTTTCTACAGCTCTATCTGCGGCGGTGCACGCCGGAGCAATTCAGTTCATTGCGCGTGGTGCTCACGGGTGCGGAAAAATTACCGCTCCGCCTGGTACAGGCCTTTCAGGACAAGTTCGGCATTACGCCGGTGGAAGGCTACGGGGTGACGGAATGCGCCCCGGTGATCGCGGCCAACTGTCCGGACTATCGCGCGTCCGGATTTTTCCAGGCTGCCTCCCGCCGCGGGACCGTCGGACAGCCGTTGCCGGGCGTTTCCGTCCGTATTGTCGACCCGGAGACCGGCGCCGGGCTGCCGCCTCATCAATCCGGCATGCTGCTGGTCAAAGGGCCGAACGTGATGAACGGCTATTTGGGACGGGAAGATCTGACCAAGCAGGCGCTGCGGGATGGTTGGTATGTGACCGGCGATATCGCGTCCCTGGATGAGGACGGGTTTGTGACCATCACCGATCGCCTCTCGCGGTTTTCGAAAATCGGCGGCGAAATGGTCCCGCACGCCAAGGTGGAGGAGACCCTCCACCAGGCGGCGGACACGGACCAACAAGTCTTCGCGGTCACCGGCATCCCCGACGAGAGGAAGGGCGAGCGTCTCGCCGTCCTCCATACGTTGGACGAAAGGCACATCCCGGAAATTCTGGAGAAGGTGGCCTCTCAAGGACTGTCGAACCTGTTCATCCCCGCGCGGAATCAATTTGTGAAGGTTGACGCCCTCCCGGTCCTCGGGACCGGCAAGCTCGATCTGCGCGGCGTCAAACGCATCGCCATGGAACGGCTTCAAGGCGGATGAGTCCTTTTGAGTTGCGGGTTCCGCTTAAAGACTGTTTCGAGTTTCGGGTTCCGTATTTCGGAGCTCGCCCGAAACGCGTAACTCGAAACCCAAAACAGGAAACTACGTCGTGGCACTCGATTGAGGCTATCTCGATAAGCCCACATTCGATCGGTTGTCATCAGCCACCACAGAAACGTGACGACTGATCGGTGCTCTTATGCAGTATTTGCGGAATTCCGGCATCAAAGGCGGAACATACAAATAGTTCCGGGTTTCGGGTTGGGCTCGCAATCCGCAATTCCAGCGAGAGCGAGAACCCGAAACCCGAAACTCAAAACCCGAAACGCTCATGCACCCTCCCCGCAAGACTCTCATCGATTGTCATGTTCACCTGGCCGCCCTGGCGGATGACAAGAACGGCTGTTTCATCTCGCCGAGGATGCTCAACAGTCCGTTGTTCCGGTTTCTGCTCTGGAAGCACGGCCTCGACCGGGAGAATCCTCGGGAGGCCAACCGGAAATACGTCCATGACCTGCTGAGCGAGTTGCGGGCCTCGCAGCACGTCCGGCAGGCCGTGCTGCTTGGGATGGATGGGGTCTATGATGTCACCGGGAGGCTGGATCGGGCGCAGACAGACTTCCTCATCGGCAACGACTACGTGCTTCAGACCGCGCAGGCTCATCCTGATGAGTTTCTCGCCGGCGTGTCGATCAATCCCCAACGCAGGGACGCCGTCGAGGAACTGCATCGCTGTGCGGAGGCCGGAGCCACGCTCGTCAAAGTCCTGCCGAACGCGCAGCACTTCAATCCGGCCGAGTCCCGTTACAAACCCTTCTATCGCGCCCTCGCGGAGCGGAAATTGCCCTTGCTGAGTCACGTGGGCTACGAATTCAGCTTGATCGGCAAGAACCAATCCATGGGGGACCCTGAACGACTCCGGGTGGCGCTCGACGAAGGCGCCACCGTAATCGCCGCCCATGCCTGCAGCTACGGATTGATCCTCTATGAAAAATTTCTTCCGACCTTGCGAGACTTCGTCACCCGCTACCCCCATTTCTATGCCGACATCTCCGCACTGACTCACCCGAACCGCTTTCGAATGCTCCTCCATCTGCGGAAGCACCCGGAGATTCACGAGCGATTGCTCTTCGGCACGGATTACCCCCTCTCGGTGTTCCACTTGGCGGCATGGGGACGGGTAACGTGGGGAGCACTGCGGGCGATGATACGGACAACAAACCGGTTTGACCGTCAATTCGTCGTCTGCAGGGGACTGAACCTGAGCTTCCGTTCTCTGGAAGATATGCTGCCTCGCTCAGCACCGCGTCGCACCTAAGCCAGAACCACGTGATGGATCGGGATCAGATATTCGGCGCGCTCCGCGAAAGGATCCTGGCATTCGCGGCATTACGAGTACCGAGGGACCATGCGGAGGATTTCGCGCAGGATGTCCTGGCCCTCCTGCATGACAAGTACCCGCATGTGACGGAGCTGACCGAGCTCGTGCCCCTCGCGTTTCAGGTGCTCCGGTTCAAGATGCTGGACGCCCATCGCAAATCGCTCCGACGGGGCGAGTATAATCGGGAATCGGTCGATGACCTTCCGCTTGCCCACCCAGGCGACGATCCGGCCAGTCAGTTGGAGCGAGCCCAACTGGTCGATCGTCTGCTGAACGCACTCAATCAACTCGGCGATCGCTGTCGTGAACTCTTCAGGTGGAAGCTGGAAGGCAAAAGCTTTCCGGAAATCCAAACGTTGATGGGGCAGCAGTCGGTGAATACCATCTACACCTGGGATCTTCGCTGCCGGAAGCAACTCCTGTCCTTGATGGGCGGGAGTTGGGAGTAACCAATGCCCGAGCATGAACTCGAAAAGCTGATAGGCGGCTTTGCCGCCGATACGCTCACGGCGGAAGAACGCACCCGGCTCTATTCGGCCGCGCTGCACGATCAAGTGTTGTTTAATGCCCTGGCCGACGAACAAGCGCTCAAGGAACTCCTGGCCGACCCAGCCGTGCGTCGCCGGCTGCTTGAGGCCTTGGACCGGCTCCCCGCAGACGAGCGGCCCGCTTGGCTCGATTGGCTCCGGCTTCCCGCTCCGCTGGCCTTGGCTGGCGGCTTGGCGGCCGGAGCCTTGGCCTTGGTGCTTGGCATCAGGACGTACCAGGAAAGTCTCCTGCGGACGTCGCCCGTCGTTTCGGAAGAGACCCGGCCGGAAGGTCCGGCGGTTCCTCACGCCGCCCGCGAACAGCCGTTTCAACCGGCACCGGAGGGCGCGGACCGTGGCGCGCCTGTCGGATCACCGAGCCACCGTCCCGCAAATGAGTCCGAAGTCGCCAAGAAAATACCCGCGCCGACGATGCGATCGGAGAGTCACGATCCTGCCCCTAAGACACCCGAACGCCCCGGCACGACCCCGATCAGACCGGGATCGCCGCCACAGCCGCCCCCAGAACAGGCGCCAGGGAGTAGGGCGGCGGCCGGCAGTGCCCGTGCACTTTTCTATGGCGGCGAGCCGATGGACGGGCATGCGGACCGTTCTCCTATGACGACGCCGGAAAAAACCGGCAGCGACAGACGCCTGAGCGCACCTCAACGCGGGAAGCTGCTGGGCCTTCGCTATGGGTTGGTGATGAAGGGCCCGGGAGGCATCGATCTGGAGGTCGATCCGGCAACCCCTGTGGGAAGGGATGACGCCCCGCGCCTGCGCCTGCAGACCAACGAGAATGGATACTTGTCGGCCCTCGCGTCCACCGCGACACCCCTGACGCTATTTCCGTCGTCCGGGAACGGACAGGTGGCGGCCAGGCAGACCATCGTGATCCCCCTGGATGGACTGTTTCAGACCGGGGACCAAGCCACGTCCATTCGCGTGCTCCTCACGTTGTCGCGGATACCATTCAAGAGAAGCCGCCCGAGCCCTGACGATTCGTCGGGCACCCGCCTCCTGATCGATCAGGTGAACCCAAGCCAGCCGGACAGACCTCAAGAACAAGCGATCTATGTGGTCGATCCTAATCCCGATTCGGGGGCGCTGACGGTCGAGATCCCTGTCTCCCTTCGCCGATAACGTTCCTGGCCCGGTTGTCGGACGTCACGCGGCAGTCGAGGGACGCCGCTCCTTGGAGTCCTCTAACCGCCCCAGCGTTCGATCGAGCGTCTGTTCGATGGTATCGGCCGCGGCTCCCAACGCCTGTTCGACCGTCGCCCCCCGCTGGCTGGCGGCCACCGGCTTGAGCCCGGCCAAGCGCGCTTCGATCACACATCGTTTATCGACCTCACTGGAGCGCTCGCTGCTATTCTCGTCGGTGAAGTACACCTCCACGCGCGTGATCTGATCCCCAAATCTCGCCAAGGCATGCTCCACCACCGCTTCGACTTGCCGTATCAGATCCTCAGACCCCGTGATGTGGTTGTCGGTGTTCACCTTGATCAGCATGACCTACCTCCCTGCTTGCCACATGACTGGAAGCGAAATACGCAAAGGACATGCCCGTCACACAATATTTCATTCCACCCGCTGCTCAATAGTTCAGGTGGGCCGATCCACAGCAGATAGGGGAAAGGACGTCACGGTAAGGACAGAGCGTCCTCCTCTTTGGAATCTTGATCCGCTCAAGCTGACCCCTTCCGTCACGCCGACGATCCTGCCCTGGCCGACCCGCCAGGCCTGAGCAGTGTGGCTTCGGTGATATAACGAACCGCGAAATGACGAGTATCTGCTGCAAAGCGAACGCGAGGTACGAAGTCATGGCCATGCTACGAGTGCCCGCCCAGGATATTTCCCTCACGAATGAACAGGCGATTCGGCGGTTTTTGGACGCGCGCGGCGTCATGTACGACCGCTGGCCGCTTGCGCCGGGCGTAGGATCGGAGACGTCCGATGCCGCCATTCTGACGGCCTACGATCCATGGCTCACACCCCTCATGCAGCAAGGCGGGTATCGCACGGTGGACGTCATCACGGTCACCGATCACACGCCCAATGTGGCGGCCCTGCGCGACAAGTTTCTCCGCGAACACACCCACACCGAAGATGAAGTCCGGATGTTCGTGGAAGGTCAGGGGCTCTTCTGGTTCCATGTGGAGCGGCCGGAAGAAGAAGTGTTTTCGGTGCGGTGCGAAGCGGGGGATCTGATCGCCGTCCCGGCGAATACCAAACATTGGTTCGATCTCGGTCGGCAACCGTCGGTGCGCGCCATTCGCATATTCACGGGTCAGGCCGGCTGGGTGCCGCACTACACCGATTCCGGGATCGAGCAACGCTATCAGGACGACCGATGACGATCCGATGCGTGCTGATGGACATTGAAGGGACCATCCTTCCGATCTCCTTCGTCCGCGAGGTGCTCTTTCCCTATGCGGAGCACCGCATGGACGCCTTTTTACGGACCCATCGCCAGGATCCGGCCGTGCAGCATTGGGCGGCCGAATGCCAGGACACGATGGCCCAAGAAACCGGCGTCCGCCCGACGATCGACGACCTGCCGGGCATCCTGCGCAGTTGGATTATCCAAGACCGCAAGCATGTCGGCCTCAAGAGCTTGCAGGGAATGATCTGGGAGGAAGGATATCAGTCCGGATCGTTCACCCCGGCGCTCTATGAGGATGTCTTCTCCGCGTTGCTGTCATGGAAAGCCAGCGGCTTGGAGCTGGCCCTGTATTCGTCCGGCTCGGAGCAGGCTCAGCGGCTCCTCGTCTCTCACACGACGAAAGGCGACCTGACCAGCCTGTTCACACAGTTTTTTGACACGCGCGTCGGTCCCAAGGCGGACGCGGCATCGTATCGCCACATTGCCGACGCGTTGAATCATGCTCCCGAGCAGATCCGGTTTCTTTCGGATGTCGAGGCCGAACTGGACGCGGCGGCTGCCGCCGGGTTGCTCACGACACATATCGTCCGTCCCGGGACAGAAGCCGGCCGGTATCACCCCATCGCGTCGGACTTCCGCGAACTTACCCTCAGCGGGTTCGTGCGTCCGGCCCCCTACCCCGTCCAGCCGTAGGTCGACATCGATCATAGACGTGGGACATGGATGATGCCGTCTCGAACGTCGGAACGTGGTGGACCAGCTCACTCCGCCTTGACTCCCGTCCACAGGCGGCGTATACAGCAGCGACAACCATACTATTTGTTAGGAGGGACCTATGAAGCGTTTGTGGGCAGTAGCGATTCTTAGTCTGGGTATGGCCGTGACCGGCTGTCAGCCGGTGGCCTCTCCATTGATGGGGATCATCTTGAACGACACGAAGTTCGGATGGGAAGCGACGACGAACACCGACGCGACCAAGGAAGGCAAAGCTTGCGCGAACACGATCTTGGGCCTCGTGGCCACAGGGGATGCGAGCATCTCAGCGGCCAAAGCGGCCGGCGGCATCACGCAGGTCGCACACGTGGACCATTCAGCCAAGAGCATTCTTGGAATCATTGCCGAATTCTGCACCATCGTCAAAGGGAAGTAACCTCCCTCGTACTCGGAGGGGCCCCCCAGACCATCTCGCGGGGGCCTCTCCTTGTTCCTCCTTCCAGCACGTCTCCACCCATCACATCAACAATGGCCGTTTCCCCCCTTCTGTGGCTCTCATCAAAACATGACATGCGTCATATTTTAATTGACACCTCTGCACTAGACTGGCAGAGCGTCAGTCCAGAATCGTGTGTTCATCTAACAAGGAGGCGGGAATGGGGAACGGCAGACAGCGGGTGATCTTGGCGTGGGCGGCCGTGCTTGCCATGGCGACCATTGCGGACGCCAAGACGGTGAAAGTCGATATGACAGCGGTGGAAACGGACGTGGTCATCGACGGAGAGGGCACGTCGTATAGCGCATGGACCTTCAACAACCAGTATCCCGGTCCGGTCATCCGGGTTCAGCAAGGTGATCTGGTCGACTTCACGTTGACGAACCCCGAGACGAACGGTCGGCCCCATTCGATGGATTTTCACGCGGCGCAAACCGATTTTCTCACCCACTATCGGGAACTGCGTCCCGGAGAGTCCCTGCACTATACGTGGGAGGCCAAAGAGCCGGGGATCTTCGTCTATCACTGCGGCGCCTCGCCGATGATTCAACATGTGGCGCGCGGCATGGTGGGGGCCATCATCGTGGATCCCAAGAACAAGAAAGCCATGCCGAAAGCCGACCGGGAATATGTCTTAGTTCAAAGTGAGTTGTTCAAGGACCCGGATGACGTGCAGAGCATGTTCGATCGGAATTACGAGCATGTGGTGTTCAATGGAGGCGTCTTTCGGTATGATCCGGTCCATGCCAAGAGCGGAGGGGAATTCTTGGAGGCCAAGCCTGGAGAACGCGTGCGCTTCTACTTCGTGAATGCCGGCCCTAACAACTTCTCAGCCGTCCATCCCATTGCGGAACTCTGGGAGGATGTCTGGGAGAGCGGCAATCCGGCCAATCGGCTCAGAGGGGTGCAAACCTATATGGTGCCGCCCGCCGGCGCGGCCATCATGGACATGGTACTGGACAAGGGGGAAGGCGTCATTCCCATCGTGACCCATTCGCTGACGGATGCGTTGCGCGGAGCGATCGCCATTCTTAAAATTCATAAAGAGGCGAAAGACCTGCCGTTGATGCCCTATCTGGTCCCCGGGAAGGTCAACACCGCAGCGGTCGAGGGCCGCTGACCTGCGAAGGTGACAACACCTGGAGCCGGCATGACCATCACGCGCACCTGATTGAAGGATGGTCGTCCGGCTCCCATCTTCACCACGTGTTCCCGGCAAGCCGACTATTGACATCGCCTATCACCACACTCAGCGGCGCGGCGGAGGGGAGACCTGGACATCGTGCGCGACCAGCCTCGTTTCGATCGCCAAGCCGCCGGTTGAGAAATTCGCCCATCCGTCGATACGCGCCATGGCGTCGTTCAGATACGCATAGTGCGGCACACCGGCCCGGAACGTCGAAAAGGCCACGACCGGGAAATCCATGTCTGGCCACTGAAAGCCGGGCTGCAGCAACACCTCCAGCGGAGGCACCTTCAGGCCCGTTGGCGGCAGACAATACCCCCGCACGTGTTCATAGATATGCAGACCATTCCCCTGCGAGATGGTTTTCTGCGCGTCGATGACGCACACCCCGTCCGAACGCAGCAACAGATGGTCGATCCCCCATACGCGGGCACCCAGGAACTCTCCCTCTGAGACGCGGCCTTCAAACGAATTCGCCATCCGGAGCCCTTCGGGGACGATGCCGATCGGCAACACGTTGAGTTGAGCCTCGAACCGGTAGAACAGCGGCGCGCCTGCACGTCGAAACGGCGTGCCCATCCCTTCACGATTGTGAGTTGAGGGTTCCATACCTGATTCCTCTCCTGGCCAGTGTTTTCACCAAAGGCACCTCTTAGATGTGGCGAAATATACCACCGCCGCGCCGACGTATGGAAAGGCCCATTTTCACAAGGGCCGGTTGAATGGTCGCCGTTCATACACGCCGTCCCGGGCCAGTGCCGCGCCTCCTTCTTTCCCTGATGCCGGCCCCTATATAATAGGGTCGGTCAGCCGTCGGTCAACCCAACAAGTTTTCGATCCGGCATGGCACACCAGGGACATGGAATGGGCAGGACGTATGCGTATGGTATGAGGCTTCGCCGTCTCGCCGAAATCCTCATCCGATGCAGTGTCCTCATGGGTCTCGCACTCGGGCTGAGCCACTGCATGATCGACGAGTCCGACGACGTGCCGCAGCGTCAGCGTCCGGACACGGTGGGCGCGTTGGAAGATCCTCTCTTTGGGGATCAGTGGCACCTGGACAACACGGGGCAAGGCGGCGGCACTCCAACCGAGGATGTGAATATCCTGGCGGCCTGGAGCCGCGGAGGGACGGCAGGTGGGCTCGGACAAGGGGTCCGCATTACCATCGTAGACGATGGCCTGGAAACGGCGCATGAAGACCTGGCGGCCAACGTGGTTCCCAACCAAAGTATGAATTTCAGACATGCGGCCAACGGATGCGTGGCTCCGGCTTGTCTGCCCAATGGACTGGGCGCCACCGATCCGAATCCGACGACCGCCGAGGACAACCATGGGACCGCCGTGGCGGGCGTTGCTGCCGGCCACGCCAACCGTGTGGGAGGACGCGGAAGCGCTCCGCAGGCCGGGTTGGTAGGATACAATCTGCTGTCTGCCAGTCCGACCGCCTCGCAAGAATCGGTCGCCATGACGCACAATGCCGTGGCCATGCATGTCCATAGTAATAGCTGGGGTCCGCCCGATGGAACGGGTGGGCTTGCCGGCTCCGGTCCCTTGTGGCGGGCCGGTGTGGAAACCGGCGTCGTCACAGGACGAAGCGGACGCGGCACCGTGTATGCCTGGGCGGCCGGCAACGGGGGAGCCGTGGGAGACAACTCGAACTATGATGGTTACGCCAACAACCGCCACGTGATCGCCGTCTGCGCCGTCGGTGCGAATGGACGGCGATCCCCCTACAGCGAACGGGGAGCCAACTTGTGGGTGTGTGCGCCGTCGAATTCTACGAGCGCTCTCCCCGGCATTACGACCACGGACCGGATGGGCTCGGCAGGCTACAACAGCGGGACGGCCCCTGATTATGCGAACGCCAACTACACCAAAACGTTTGGAGGCACTTCCGCATCCGTCCCGCTCGTGGCCGGCATCCTGGCGCTTGTCCTCGAGCACAACCCCAACCTTGGCTGGCGGGATGTGCGGCTGATTCTGGCGGAAACGGCTCGCCGGAACGATCCCGCCGATCCGGACTGGATCACCAACGGCGGAGGCTACCACGTCAATCACAACTATGGATTCGGCGTCATCGATGCGGACGCGGCCGTCGCCCGAGCCTTGACCTGGACTCCAGTGGGCGCACAGCAAGTCTTTCCTTCCGCGCTGCGGACGCCGAACCAACCGATTCCCGACAATTCTGCAGCGGGCGTCTCCGACACGCTCACCGTCTCCGGCACCGGCATCACCAGGCTGGAATGGGTGGAGGTCGTTTTTTCCGCGTCGGACCATTCGTACCTCGGCGATCTTCGCGTGACATTGAGAAATATGGCGACGGGAACAGAGAGCCGTTTGGCCGAACGACATGCGTGTGCCGACACCTGCGGCCCGAGTTACAGTCAGTGGTCGTTTGGAACAAGCCGGCACGTCGGCGAAGCCGCGAACGGACAATGGCGATTGGACGTGGCTGATCTTGAAGGCGCCGACACCGGCACGTTTGAACAGTGGCAGCTGATTTTTTACGGCACCTGAGCCGAGGGGAGGCTTTGAGGCTTTAATGAACCGCATGGTTGTGCTGCTTGCCGTCATGACCGCCTCGCTTCTCCTGAGTTGCGCGTGGTCGAAGCCCGTCGGAGCCTCGGAAAAACGCGGCCGCGCGGAAGCGGACCGTCTCACGGTCTCGTATCACTGGCGCGAAGGGGCCGGGCCTGGACGCGAACAGACAGTGTGGATCAACCCATCATTGTTGGCGGAACTGAATCCGACGCCGAGCGGTGAAGTCAGTCTGAAAGGCGCCTTTGCCGGCGCCAGTGCACGGGAGGACAGTCCCCGGGGAGTCCGCCTCTGGCAGGTCGGCAAGGATTTGAAGTTGGAGGAGGTTCAGCGCCGGGTCAAATCACTCGGTCAGACGGGATCGTTCCTGCCTGTGTTTCATGATGGTCCGTTTGCCACCGACCCCATCCGGGTCGCCCCCGGCAATGTCATTGTCTATCTGAATCCCGAGTGGACGGAAGCGGCCGTGCAGCAGTGGGCCCAGTCGCGACAACTCACCCTCCTTCGCAAGCTGGAGGCGGGACCGAATATCTACGTGGTTCACTCCGGTCCGGGAGTGGAAGCCCTGAACCTTGCGAACTCGCTGTATAAAGCCGGATCCGTCCTCGCCGCCTTTCCCGACTGGTGGACGCCGAAAGCCAGGAAATAACGGCCGGATGTGTCGGCACCTCACGACCGTGCATCGGCCGGGCCATTGCTCTGCCGCTCGGTCTCCAGCGAATAGGCCAGCCTCAACTCCCGCAGCATGGCCCGCTTCTTAGCCTGATGCGCCTGCATCCGCCGCAGAATGTCATCTAGCACCCGCACCGCGCTGAGAACGTGCGGCCCCTTATTCAGCATGACACATTCGGCTCGGTGTCCCATCGCCACGTCCGTAATCTCAGCCCGTGAAGGCATGCCCTCCTTGGCCAGATTTTCCAGGACCTGTGTGGCCCAGATGACGGGGACGTGGCCCGCCTCACAAATCCACAGGATCTCCTCCTGCACCTCGGCCAGACGTTCGAACCCGCATTCGACCGCCAAATCGCCGCGGGCGATCATGACGCCGCAGCATGGCATCCGCATCGCCGTCAGTAGCATGTCCGGCAAGGCGTCGAAGCCGCGACGCGTCTCAATTTTAAGGACAATGGCCGGACAGCGCGCACCGAATCTCGCCAGTTGGTCTTGGAGCGCTTCAACATCGGCGGCGCGATTGGCGAACGACAATTCCACAATGTCCGCATGCTCGGCCACAAACGACAAATCCGTCAGATCCTGCTCCGTCAAGGCGGGAAGTCGAAGGTCGCTGTCCGGGAGGTTGATGCCTTTGTCCGCACGCAGCTTGTTTCCTCTCCTCCGGGCTTGTGTAATTCGAATCAGCATCTGATCCGCCTCGGGTCTCTCGACGACACCCCCGATTTTCCCGTCATCGAACCAGATGGTTTCCCCCGGCCTGACATCGCCGAACACCTCCGGGATCGTGCAGCCGATCCTGGCCGGAGTCAGCACACGTCCCCTGGCGTCGAAGGTGGCGGGGCGGCCGGGAGTCAGTGTTCGGGTCAGGACCAGAAGGTCTCCGACGTGAAGTGGAATGGTGTTTTCGCGGGAGGGCAACGTGCCGATGGTCACCTCACGCGCTTGGCGGGTGGCATGGCCACCCTCCCGGCACAGCACCGTCTCGGGCACGAGGTAGGTCGTCTTCGACGCCTCCACCCAGCACCCGCCGCCGGCGACGTCGACGACCGTGACGGTGCGGCGGGACCCACGAGCGTCGGTGAGCGTGATCGTCTCTCCGGCTTCGAGAGAGGCGACCCATGCCGATGGCAGAGAAAGACACGCGTCCGCTCCCGCGGGAGGCGGCTGGGGATCGTGGTCTCGAGTCAGCCATAGCCGGGCAGGATTGGTCACCAGGCCCCGGACGTCGCGGCGGGGCCGGAGGCGCATGACCGCGGGACCCGGCTCGATGGGTCCGGTCCGCAGCTTCGGTCCGGCAAGGTCCATGACGATTCGACACGACCGTCCCAGCGACTGTTCCGCCCGTTTTACGCGCTGGATCATGTGCAGCCACGTCGCGGAGTCATCATGCGCACAGTTGATCCGCAGGCACTCGACACCTTCCTTGAGGAGGTCGTCAATGAGACTCTGGTCGTCCGCCGCTTCGCCCGGCAGCGTGACCATCATGCGCACCTCGCGACCGGGGACGGACGGACCGAGCAAGGCGCGGGTATGTTCGGCGAGCAGGCGTTGCCCGTGGGCAAAATCCTCCGGCCCTTCCTTTGGCCACGGCGGCAGCCACGGTCGTCCGCTCAATCGATGAAGAACGTCCAACACCGCATCGACGGTGGCCAGGACGTGAGACTCAGCCCGACCGAGCGAGGAGAGGCCCCACGAGGCCAACCGGGTCTGCAACGGACGCAGATCCCGGCGGCGCATCGCGAGGTAATGGAGGAGATTCACGGCACTCTCCCGATGGTGTGCGTGAACCTGATCCAGCCGTCGCGGAGTGCTGGCCGCATTGGCGATCATGTCTTCCCGTATGGCGAGCATTTCCCGGAGCACGCGTGCCGTCTCCACGTTCCCCCAACGATTCCCCGTCGTTCGTTCGATCTCTGTCACACCATAGCTCCCACGCGTCGGACGATTTCATCGTGCAGGTGATTCAACTCAAGACGGGCACGTCTGTTTAAGAATTCATGTCACTCATTCCACTTATCGTACCAAACTGGGATCACGCCGCATGGTCCAGAAGGCCAACTGCGATTCGGGCATGTTGCCTTCCGCCACGACCGTGAATCCGTGGCGCTGGTAGAACGGCACGTTGCGAGCCAAAAAGGTTTCTAAGTAGCACGGCAGGCCGTCCCGCTGCGCACACCCAAGGACCGTTTCCAGCAAAGCCTTTGCGAAACCGCGCCCCTGGCTTACGGGGTCCACGCCGAGAAAGGCCAGATACCAATGATCGATCGGCATGGCCCTGTGATGCAGGTCTTGCATGTGGGAGAGAAACGTCGAGAAACGTGCAAAGCTATCTTGGCCGAGCACGGCCGGCAGGTCATCGAGTCCCGCACGACGTTCGCGCTCCGGCGTCACATCCGTATTCCCCGGCGAAAGCCAGATGGAGACGGCCTGCGGATTTTCCGGGATGGCCTCGACTTTGCCGAATAACTGGCCGTACCGCAGGAACCGTGAAAACAATTCCGGGAGGAGCGCCTCGCGTGCGAGAGGATCGGGCACGAAATACACAAAGGGCGGATCGGCATGAAAGGCGCGGGCCAGAACACCGGCGGCTGCACGTAGGTCTTGCGGCGAGAGGACCGCGCGTTCAGTGGATGCCATGTGACCTCATACCGGCCCAACGAGCCGCTTTCACCATGATGGTCAGGGCGCGACGCTTCGGGAAACACTGAAATCAGGAGGGTAACGGAGAGTCTGATACACGACGCAGTACCGTTCCGTTAATCGCAGGAGCGTCGAGAGCTGCTCTTCCGATGCAGACGTGTCCAACTCGAAATGCAGCCGGATGCGTTGGAATCCGACCGGCGTCTCTTTGCTGACCCCCAAAGTCCCCCGAAAATCCAGATCGCCCTCAGCCCGCACCGCGCCTCTACGAAGCTCAATTCCAAGAGAGGTAGCGACGGCCGAAAGCGTCACCCCCGCGCACGCGACGAGGGCTTCCAATAAGAGTTCACCCGAACAGGCACTCAACCCCGAACCACCGGTGGCTGGATGCAGTCCAGCTTCCACCAGCGCCTGGCCCGTTTGCAACCGGCAGGTGACCTCTGACCCGAGACAACCTGCCGCCATGAGCGTGACCTGCGCCGCGTGCGGCTGCTCTCGGTAACGCTCCTTCAACGGCGCTTGCAAGGCCTTCAGTTCTTCCATCTTCATCGTTGATCACCCTCCACGCGCAGGTCTCGTTTAATGCGATGCTTTCGGTCCGGGGGAAACCCGAGAACCTCGAGATAAAACTCCTCGGCCTTCCGCTCATCGAAGATGCGGAGGATCGGGCGTCATGCTGCCCGGCGTCAGTCTCGCCGATTTTCTTGTCCAACACCTTGCATCCTCAGCAAAGGCTCTTGCAAGATGACAAGGAATTGTCCGTGACGCGGAACGGAGTCCCGCATGGTGCGTTCCACTCAATCCACGAAAGGAGGATGGGTATTTATGACGTTTGCACGCCTCTCTTATATTCTCTGCACAGCTATGCTGACCGCAATGAGTGCACCTGCACAAGCAGGCGACCGCGAATTGATCGCCAGCGCGATGTCCGCGGCTCCCGAGGCTGTCGCTCAAGACGCGACGGTCATTGCGGTGAACCCCAAGGGTGAGGTCAGGACCCTGCGGCAAGGAACGAATAATTTCACGTGTCTTCCCAGCGATCCGAACACGCCCGCCAACGACCCGATGTGCCTGGACAAGAACGGCCTCGAGTGGGCCAAGGCCTGGATGAGCAAGACGGAGCCCCCCAAGGAAAAGATCGGCTTCGGATACATGCTTCAGGGCGGCGGGACGCCCAGCAATCTAGAGCCTCATCCTGATCTCTCTTCCCATACGGACGGAAACTTCCTCGAGGAACCGCCCCACGTGATGATCTTTAACCATCGCCGCGCGATGGCGGGGTATCCGGATCCCGGAAAGAATCCGGACACCTCTCAACCATGGGTCATGTGGAGCGGCACCCCCTATGAGCACTTGATGATTCCCGTCCAGTGAGCATCCGGCAGGAAGCTTCTCCCGAACGGAGTGCGTGACTCTAAACCGCGTCGAGGGATAGTCTCCCAGCCGGGGAGACTATCCCTTTTCGGTCATCCACAGGCGTCGGGATACTTCGCCTCCATCATTGGACTGAGCGGCTCATGCTCAAAACCACCAATGCGAGGTGCTCCATGAGATCCATGAGGTTTGTTTCAGCGGCTCATTGATTTGATGCCGTGAAACCTGGTGATGAGATCCGCGGATCACCACCCTCGCGCGATGAAACGTTTTCCATCAGGCGACCTGAGATCGGTATGGAGAGGAAGTAGAGGAACGCAAAGAACACAGAGCCTTCGATTACAATGAAGCTGGGCTTCATGGCAGGGTGCTTCGAGTTTACCGCCGGCCGCTTGGAGCCTCGTGGGTTGACGAAGGGGTTTCATCCGACAGGGAGCGATCATTTTGGCGAGAATCATACCCCGACTCATCAGGCCTCATATCGACATTCTGAAACCCATAGACCGGCCGCTGTCTGTCCGGAGGGCCGCCTGGACTGCAGGCCGTCACAACACCCAGGCTGAGAACCGTCACGCCGTAATATCCAATCAGACGTTTCATATCGGTACTCCTGAGTCTTCGCAACAATTCGTTAGAATTTCTCACTCGGCTCCGCGCCTTGAGTGCGCCCGCCGGACGGCTGAGAGCGTGAAAAAAGACACCCGAGGACTAGGATCGCCCCAAGAACCAACCAGGGATGCCGGGCCATCTGCGCTTCGAGTTTCTGCTGTGTCTCCTCCCAGGAGCCTCTGAGCCGGCCCAGCGCCTGGTCGGCGGTCTTCTCCGCGAGACTCCTGATCCCGCGCACGGACTCCTTGGCAGTTTTCACCCTTGAATCGATTTCCGCTTCGACCTTATTGAGGTTCTGATCGACGAGTCCTCGCATGCCTTCGATCACCTCGTCTTTTAGCTGCGGCTCATTGTTCATCGCTCCCCTCCGTGGCTTCACGTCTAAGTGCCGTCGGCTACACATTCATTAGAATTCACTGTAGGCTGCTTTACAACGGGGAGAATCCCCTGGTGGACTTTGTCTCCGGGGTGCCGGATGGAGAAATGGGGTGTGTCGATAACAGGTTGACCGAACGGAGGATTAGGTATGGTTACGGCTACGCCGGTGCGAATCAATCCAGTACCCCCACAGAATGAGAAGCCACTGGAATTGCCCCACCCAGGCGATCGCTTCCGGGCTGGCAGGCGGACTCCCGAAAAGGTTTCCCACATAGATGACCAGCAAAAAGAAGACCAAACCCCGGAACCCCCACCTGCCCGCGCGATCGAAGGGGACAGTGGCCCTGGCATAGAGCGCCGCACCGACAAGAAAGAACGGCATCTCGATCGCCAGCGTGAGCGGGAGGGACGACCACACATGGAGTCCGACCACCCAATCATAACCGGGCACGATCGGCAGATCCGGCTGATGGACGATGGCGTCCAGCACCCAATGACTCATGACGAGCGCGCCCAGGACCATTGCACCGAGAGAGTCCCGCCGCACAATGTAATAGGTGCCTCCCACCAGCGACGCCCAACCCAACACTGCGAGCAGACTGTGGGAAACCGGGTAATGCTCGAAGAGTAATGGTGTGACTGCCGTCGCACCCGGCACAATTCGAACACGTTCGATGCGGAGCAGCAACAGAGTCGGCCACAGGAGATCCAGAAACTGAGCGGCAAGGAACAGCGTGCCCAACGATACTCTTGGTGCAAACGGTTTGGCGCCGAAGCCGACAGCAAAGTGACCGATGAACATGGTGTTCCGGGTAGTAAGGACTTGTCAGCTCACCGAATGCGTGACCGAGAGTTCGCTCAGCCCATCAGTGATGCTCGACAAAGATCAATTGACTGGTGTCAAAGCCCAAGGCTGCGGCTTTAGCAATGAGAGCGTCCCTTGTCCTCAGGTCCATCTCAGAAGTTCTCGCCAGAATCCACAGATAGGACTTGTCGGGACCGCAGACGAGGGCATAGCGGTACTGCTCGCGGTCCAGTTCAACAACGACATACGAGCCATAAAAAGGGCCGAAGAACGAGACTTTTAAGAAACCTTGGTCGGGGCCTGCGACGAAAAAGGCCTTCCCTTCGGCTTCTTTCCAAACATCATCTTTTGCAGAATACCCGCGGTTGACGACCCTCATCCCGCCATCATCGCGCAGACTATAGTCAGCGGTGACTCGACTCAACCCTCGTTCAAACGAATGATCCAACCGGGCAATTTCGTACCATCTCCCGAGATAGCGTTCGAGATCGAAAGGCTCGACCGGCGTCACATGCTCAGGAATTCCTACACAACCGCCTAAAAACACCACCACGGCCATGGATATCCTCTTCATCTCCGCTCCCTGCCAGGAATCAACGATAGGACGACGCTGGTAACAACCACAGGAACTTTGCGCCAGTTGAGGCGATGCACCTGACCGTCACGCCGGAAGCCTCTGATCACCAGACCAGCCACCTCTACCATGGGGCCTGATGGCGCTGGTGAACGTTCGAGGTACCCAGACTGGCAGCCGAAATGCCGAACAAAGGGCCCCGCCAGGACAGGCTCAAGCCATAGTTGCGATTCGTTTCGCGCGTCCCGCCCCCATTTCTATTTGTAGGTTCCTATCATTGCCGCTTCTTCCAGTCATCCGTCAGCAGACCGGAGAAGCCCCAGTTCTGCTCGTCAATTTCCTGGATGACCACATGCGTGTGCTCGGGATTCCTGCCCAGCACGCGAACAAGCGACTCGGTGACGTCTTTCAGCAGCTGGGCTTTTCTGTTCTCTCGTGGCGCCTGTGGTGATCTGGACTTTGCTAGCCAGGCAACCATATCTGCGCACGGGAAAGAAGCGGCGCCCGAACGGTTGATCGTCGGAGGCCTCAACCGAGATTGGTCAAGCTATACTCTTTCAGCCGCATGATGCCGCCGGTCTTATAGACCTTTCGATAATATTGTTCATCCGCCGTCACAAGCATGGCCCCCGGTTCGGTCAAGGCCACCGAGTGATAGAGCGTATCGAAGAGGTGCTGGCCGTGTGACGCGGCGAGTTCACACGCCTTTTGATAAACCTCCGGCCCCGTGATGACGGGAAGTTCCAACGCATGGAGGAGTAAGACGGCTTGGCGAGCCCGTTCCTTGTCCAGCCGCACAATAACCGCCGCCGCTTCAACCAGCCAGTGCGGTGGTTGAAGCACCGCTACGCGAGATTCCTGGATGTGGTGGAGAATGTGGAGCGCCTGAAGGGAGTGGGATTCTTCGGCCCGATCCGCGAAGATCCATTTCACGACGACGCTGGCGTCGAGCACCACCGTGGTCACGACCGTCCACGACTCCTCGCCGATCGGACATCTCGATCTGTGACAGACCGAGTCTGCTTGCGCAGCGCCAGCAATTTCTCAACGGCCTTCGCTCGCCGTTGACGACGCCGTCGCTCTTCCACGGCTTGCCGCATCAACTCGGTCAAGACCGCGCTTTTGTTTTGATGGGCAAACTCTTTGTCGAAGGCTTCCTTCACATCCGCCGGCACGCTAAAATTGACTGTGGCCATTGCCTCGCTCCATTGTTGAAATATTCAACAGGATGGCAGTCGCCAATCAGTCTGTCAAGTTGACCGGCCATGTCAGGAGATTTTTCCGTCTTAATGTCACTGCAAGAGATAGATGATGCAAAGTCAAGAACTGCCCCCCGCTAGCCTGTTGACCATCAAGATCTCTTTTTTCTTGCTTCGGTAATAAAGCGGGCTCGTTGCGTCAGCATCTGTGCTTTGTTCAGGCAGGCCCTCCAATACATAGATGGCGGCTATTCGTTCAAACATGGTCAGGCTCAAGATCTGTAGCATTTCATAGAGGGTAGCCGAGAGCCTCAGGAGCTTCTTGACGATGGCGACCAGGACGTAGACCGACACTGCGATCCAGATTTGTGACTTCACCGCGTTCTCCGAAGTGCCGAAAAAGGCTTTGATCCGAAGATGCTGCTTGATCCATTTGAAGAACAACTCGACTTGCCAACGGCATCGATAGAGTTCGGTGATCGTGAAAGCCGGCAACGTGAAGTTGTTGGTGAGAAAGATCAACGTCTTGTCGGTCGCGGAATCCTTGAGCCGAATGCGTCGTAGCGGAGCCTCGAACCCTTTGTGCGAATAGAAGCCTGTGAGGACGACGGTCTGATCGCAGATCAGCCCTGTGGTGCGGTCGATGGGATGCGAGTACCGGCGTTGCACTTTGAGATTCGATTTGCCGCGGGTCACGAAGAAGCTGCCCGCTTCGTGAAAGCGGTACAGACGCTCGAAGTCGAGGAACCCCCGATCCATCACGTAGAACGCGCCAGGCTCGGGCAACAGCTGATCGAGAATGTTGACCTCGTGCATCTTGCCGTCGCTGATGTGGATGAAGGCCGGGATGTTGCCACGCAGATCGAGCAGCGTGTGCAGTTTGACCGCCGCCTTGGTCAGCCGAAATGGCGCCCACGAAAACACCGACCGGCACAGATCGATGGTGGTCGTATCCAGGGCATAGACCGACTCCTTCAAGTCGACCCCGAACGGTTCGTCCACATACAGCGGACGCGCGATCGCGATCAGGCTCTGCGCAAAGTCTGCGTAGATGCGCCAATCCCGCACCGCTCTCTTGCCCATTGGCGTTGGCAGCCAACTGCCGCAACGGAATCATCAGCGTCTCGTAGTCGGGAATTGGCATGTAAGCCCCACCGGTGGCAGGTCGGCCAACTCGGCGGATTCGTCTCAGTTGTTCGTCAGAGAGTTCAGGAATATCCGAAGAATCAATCTGAGAATATGGAATATGCCTGACGCTCACGGCGGCGCTTGCCGTGCGCTATTAATGCGGATCTTTTTTCTTCGCGTTCGCGATCCGCTGACGGCGGGTGCTTAACTCACTATCGATACGCCTTTTTCCTTGATCTCCCGATACATGGCATCCGGTGCCAAATCAATCTGCCCAGGCCATGCGACCGCGCCACGGTCCAGATATACTTGTTTGAAAAAAGCTGGATTCTTCAACGGTTCAAAGACTCCCGTGAGATGCTCGGGCGCAAAGCGGACTTCGCCGGTCAGCCCATCGGCAAACCGCACGAACAAGCCTAGGCCATCTAAGGGCTTCACGTCGACAACATCCCAGTACATCACGTCCTCCTTAGAGCAACGGCGCAATCGGCTTTGGGGCTTCCTTCACCCGGCAGAGATTCCAATCATCCAGCAATTCATCACGATGCAACTCGGCCCAATCCAGTACAAGATTTAGCGCTCTGCGAGGCAACTCACCCTCCATGACCCGCAACTGCTTTATATCGATTGTGGCTTGAACTCAGCATACTCTGCATGGAAATGCGGTGGCGCATGGTCATTGAAGAACATTTTGATCAGAATCCCATAAAACGCGCTGATGGTAGGCATCGGCAGGATTCTATGCCAGTGTTCCCATCAAAGCAATTTGAACGCCGAAGCCTTGAACCCAGCAGAGGTCCAAACCAAGCTTGCTCGTGCCACCGGCTACTTATCGCTTTATCGTAATTGATACCGGCGGAGAAAACCTCTTCGCCTCTCTTCCGGACATTGCCCACTAGATTGCTCCAGCAGGCCCTTTTGAAACCCCGCCGCGGCCTACTTTCCCATTGCCTCTCGGCAGCAGTATTTAACTTGTCTGTCTTCAACTAGAAGCACCGGCCTCCTAGAAACAAAGGGATCTGAAATCATTTCCCGACTCCCTCAGACTTCAAAAGTCCGCACAACCAGGCTCTTGCCGCCTCCCTCTGAAAGGATTCTCTCCCCCGCGCCATACCCTCCTGTGAAGGGAGGAGACCATGGAAGCAGCCGACGAGAAGTCCAAGAACCGTGAATATACCAAGCCTCTCGATCCCCGCCTCTACCAAATCGCCAGTTTGAGTACCCTGCTCCTCTATGGCCTGCTCTGGCTGCACTTCGATGTCTCGATCCTGCAGATCGTCGTGACGTTGGTCACCGCGCTGTTAACCCAGTATGCTGGGACGCGCTGGCACAAGCTGCCGTCGTTCGACCCGCTCAGTCCGCTTGTCTCGGCGCTGGGTCTCTGCATTTTCCTTCGCACCAACGATCTCATGGTCGTCGCGCTGGCTTCGTTCCTCGCCATTGCCAGCAAGTTCCTCATCCGCTGGAAGGGCAAGCACCTCTTCAATCCTACGAATTTTGCGTTGATCGTCGTACTGGTCGGCGGGCTCGCATGGATTTCTGCGGGGCAGTGGGGCCAGGTGGCCTGGTTCGGATTTCTGATTGCCTGCCTGGGCAGCCTCGTCGTCACCCGTGCCGCCCGGGCGGATGTCACCCTTGCGTTCCTCGGGAGCTATGTCGGTTTGCTGTATGCCAGAGCCGTATGGCTGGGCGATCCGCTGACGATCCCGCTGCATCAAATCGAAAGCGGCACGCTGCTCATCTTTGCCTTCTTCATGATTACGGATCCGAAAACCACACCGGACTCCCGAACCGGCCGCATCCTGTTCGCCTGTCTCGTCGCCCTTGCGGCCCTCTCCGTCCAGTTCGTCCTGTACCGGCCCAACGGCCTGCTCTGGGGGCTGATTGCCTGCTCACCCATCGTCCCGCTGCTCGATCGCCTGCTCCCGGGCACCCGGTATAACTGGGCCCGGCCATCAACCGGACGGTCCGGCGCGCAAGTCTCACATGCTGTTCCTGTTCCCCTCGTTGTGTCTTCACCAAAGGAGGTTCTCATGACACGCTCGATTGCTCTGTCCCTCGCGCTCCTGGCGAGTCTGTTCGTTTGGAATGGTTCGGCATGGGCTTTTTGCGGATTCTACGTCGCTAAGGCCGATACGAAATTGTTCAACAAAGCCTCGGAGGTCGCCATCGTCCGCCATGACGACAAGACGGTCATCACCATGGCGAACGATTTCAAAGGCGACGTGAAGGAATTCGCCATGGTCGTGCCGGTGCCCGCCGTTCTGGAAAAGGAGCAGATCCACATCGGCGACCCGGCAGTCATGAAACACCTTGCCGATTACAGCGCGCCCCGTCTCGTGGAATACTTCGACCAGAATCCCTGCCTGCGGTACGACAGGATGGAACAGAAGTTCGGCGCTCTGAAGAACCTGGCGCCGGCGTCGGAGGCCAGCCGGGAGCGCGACCAAGCCCTGGGCGTGACGGTCGAAGCCCGGTACACCGTCGGCGAGTACGACATTTTGATCCTGTCCGCAAAGGAAAGCGCGGGACTCGAAACTTGGCTCACGGACAACGGCTACCGCATTCCGCGCGGCGCGTCGTCCGTGCTGCACAGTTATCTGAAACAGAACCTCAAGTTTTTCGTCGCCAAGGTGAATCTCGGCGAGCAGGCCAAACTCGGCCTCACGCACTTGCGGCCCCTGCAGATCGCCTTTGAGTCACCCAAGTTCATGCTGCCCATCCGGCTCGGCACCGTGAACGCCGACGGATCTCAGGAGCTGTTCATCTATTTTCTGACGAAGCAAGGCCGGGTCGAGACGACCAACTACCGAACGGTCCGGCTGCCGGACGCCCAGGAACTCCCGCTCTTTGTGAAGGACCGATTCGCCGAGTTCTATCGCGATCTCTTCACCCAGCACGTGAAGCGTGAGAACGAGCGGGGCGTCTTTCTGGAATATGCCTGGGACATGAACTGGTGCGACCCCTGCGCGGCCAATCCGCTATCGGCGGACGAACTGCGCGGGCTCGGGGTGTTCTGGCAGGAAGGCCATGGAAGAACAGGACGAAGCATGGGCCAGGCCCAAAACGTGTATCTGACACGGCTCCATGTCCGCTATGACGCCGCGCATTTTCCCGAAGATCTGATTTTTCAGGAGACGTCCGATCGAGGGAACTTCCAGGCCCGCTATATCCTCCGCCATCCCTGGACCGGCACGGAAGAATGCCCCGCCGCCACGGCCTATCGGCACCAGCTCCGCGAACGGTATGAACGGGAAGCCCAGACCCTCGCCACGCTCACCGGCTGGAACATCGGAGAGATCCGCAAGACGATGAATTTGGCCGCGGTGCCGGAGGACAGAAAGTGGTACCAGCGACTCTGGGAGCGCTGATCTCGTGGGGCGCCGGAGCCTTGTGCTCCGGCGCGAGACAGACAAGCCGAACGGTCACTCCCGGTGCACGTCGTCGGTGCCGTGCATTCGGGTGAACACGTCCCAGTCGAACTGTTTCGGCGTCACGGCATGGAGCGGGATCGGCCCGATGGATCCTCGCTCGCGATAGGCCAGCAGACAGCCGACCACATCTTCCGGGCATTCAACCAGGCGATGTACCGTTTCGTAGGCCAAGTGCTGGGCGATCGCTTTATCTTCGGGAATGGGCGGAGCCCCGCGCAGCGTGTGCCCCAGCACGGTCGCTTTCGTCGCCAGCGTCATCTGGTATTCGCCGGGTTTCAACTGGGGCTGGCGTTCCGGCCATCGCCCGATGGCATCGGCAATATACTGCACCAACCCATTGACGCCGCCGTCTTTGTGGTGCCGATGCGGAGTCCGTTCGGCGACCACGAAGAGGTGACTCTTGTTCCGCACCCCCAATGTGCGCTTGAGCGTCCCCAGAATCACCTCGTCGATATAGGCGTTCGGATCCGGATGTTCATTCACCAACAACCCTTCGGCTCTCGCTTGATACGCGCAAGCCAGAGCGAGATGTCCCGAGCCGGCGCCCATCACCTCGACGAAGAAAACGCTTCCCATGGCGGCGCTGGTCGCCTTCAGCGACGCGATCGACTGATCGGCCAAGGCGACGGCGGAGTGAAACCCCAAGGAAACCGCCCCTTCGATATTGTTATCGATGCTGCCGGGAATGCCGACGACTTGAGCCCCGAACCCTTCGTAGATCGCTCGGGCGCCGCGCAGGCTGCCGTCGCCGCCCAAGACGATCAAGGCTCCATCCTTCAGAAACGGTTCCACATGCCGCACGGCCACCTGCTGGACCGTCTCCTGCTTGAAATCCTCGAAGCGGCTGCTCCCGATGGGACTGCTCGGATGGTTGCTCATGCCGCGCATATGTTCTTCCGTCACTGGCTCAATCCATTTGTTGGCCAGGCCCAAAAATCCGTGCCGGACAAAATAGACCTCGAGCCCCAACCGTTGCCCGGCCACGTGCAATTCCTTCAGCGCCGCACCCGCCCCGGCGAAGTCACCCCCCGAGACCAACGCCACGATCCGCCGGATCGCGCGCGGCTTCAACGTGACCCTGTCTTTTCGCGCGCGTTCCACCGTCACCCAGGTATTGCGCGCCACCCGCTCCCGCTCGGAGAGGCCGACCGCGGTGCTGTACCCCGATAAACGACCCTGTTCCAGGGTCAACAACACCACATTGTCCTGACTCTCTTTGTAATCGCTGAACTCGAGAAAGGCTTCATGGAACGGCCGAGGATCCAGATAAATCATCAGCGCCCGTAGCGTGGAACTGTGGGTATACAAACAGGCCACCTTGCCCCGCTGGACGGCGCCGAGCCGATGCAGGCCGTCGATCACGTCGACATAAAAATCAAAAAACGAATTGCCGCCCGGATAACAATACAGCGGGTCCTTCATGAGCCGTTTGACGGTCGGCACGTCCACGCCGAACGCCCGGGCGGCTTCCTCCGCTTCCATGGATTTTTCGAGCCCGGTGACCCAGCCGAAATCGGAGGACTCCAACGCGGCCTCGAAATGGGGTTCGACCGCGGGGCTTCGCCCTTGCAGCAAGGCCGCACTCACCCGATGAAACAACTCCCGGGTGTTGGGACTCCGGCTGATGAAATGCTGAAAGGACTTCGGATCGAGATAGTTGGACACCTGCAAAAAATCGAGTTGTTGTCCCACGATGCCGATCATGCGGGCGAGCGCGCCCCCGACGGCCTCCGCCTTAGCCACTCCCCGTTCAGGGTCCAATTCATTGGACAGGCGGCGCCCCACTCGATGCGTCTTGCTGTCGATCTTAGACACGCCGTGCCGCATGGTGAACAAGAGCGTGCGGTCGGCAAGATCGCGCGGCAACAGCCAGAATCGGTCGTCTCCCAATTCCAGCACGATTCGCCCTTCCGTCAATTGCGGACTGAGTTGTGCGCGCGACACGATGGCCACCGGACGCCGGTAGGTCGGCTTGAGCACCGCTCCGATAGGGGCGCGCAGCAAGGGCTGCAACCCTCCCTCCGCCAGCAGGCAATTCCAGGCGGCAAAAAAGATCAGCTCATCCTCGATGAGCGCTGCTCTGGCTTCCCGGTAGGCCTCCGCTCCGGACCATCCCTCCTGCGATCGCTCCACAAGCTGTGCGATGCGCTGCATCCCGGCCCGGACCTGCCCGACGGCATCGCCCGAGGTCACAGTCGTCGGCATCGACATCAGACCCCGCGCCGACGCGCCTTGGGCCAAGGCTCTGCCATAGGTCAGCAGGCCTTCGATCGTGACAAACTCCAATGGATGACTCATGGATCGGCCTCTCGAGGTTCTTTTGTTGATGTTCCGATGGCACCTGCCCCGCAATGGAACCGAACTTGCCCGTTCGGCCCGACGCCCATTGTAGCAAGCCGGGAGCAACAGATGAAGACGGTAGGCGCATCCCGATCAACCGGAGGGCGGTCCTACCCTGCCCGGTCACAGCCGCGAACTCGATAATGACAGTCCCCGGTCTCCTCCGGCATAATGACGCGTCGCCGGCCTCTCCATCCACACTCGCAAGGAGACTCCCGATGATGCTCCGCATGCTTGGCACCGCATCGTTGTTGCTCCTTCTGTGCTTACTCCCGCAGTGCAAGCCGAAGGATCCCACGCCGCCGATCCCGAAAGTCGAGGCACCCGCGCCGACGCCTGCCATGTCCGGCGCATGGCCGCGGGGACTATCCGTAACCGGCACGTCATCAAGCGGATGAATGAAGCCGGTAATGCTTCCTGGCGTATGTGGTATAGTGACCGAATCGTCAGAGGAGGTTCCATGCGACACGTGCGCCACGTTCTTTTACTTCTTCTTCCGACCGTGCTCGGCGGCTGTTCGATACGAGCGACAACTGACCAAATTTTGGATACCACCTCCAACGTGACCGGCACCACCTCCTCGACTGTCCGCAGTTGGTTCTCGGAAGACGGCCTCGTGAAACCGGAGTTCCAAACGCGGGCGTTTGTCACATTCAATCGGGACAATGTGACGCAGGACCTCGCCGCGGGACGCGGGGAGTATCTTTCGTCCGTGAGCGTCTTGTTGGGCGTGCCCCAGGCACGACGACCTGCATTCTTTTCCGCCGTCCAAGGGCGCTATGCGACGGGCTCCGGCGTGGACGCCTCCAAGCCGGCCACGCTGTTGGCGCTCTTACAGGACAGCGCCGCCCCCTTCCTCTCCGTCTCGCGTCCGTTGTCAGAGGCCACCAGCCGATGACAACCGCTGACTCGGCTCCGCCGCTTCAAAAGATCTTTCATCCGACGGATTTTTCCGCCGCCAGCCATACGGCGTTGATTCACGCCCTGAAACTCGCGGTCGCCGCCAAGGCGGAACTGTCGATTATGCACGTCGATCCCGAGGTTCTCCGATCAAATTTCGAGGACTTTCCTCGGCTGCGTCCAATCTTGGAAGAGTGGGGCCTGGTGCCGCCCGGCAGCTCCAAGCAGCAGGTCCTCCAGCTGGGCCTGTCGGTGAAAAAAATGCGTGCCGCGGCGAAGAATCCCATCGACGGGATTCTCGACTATTTGTCGACTCATCCGGCCGACCTCGTCGTGATGGCGACGCATCAGTACGAAGGCCTGGTGCGACTGCAACAGGCCGCCGTGGCCGAACCGGTCGCCCGACGCAGCCGGACCGCCACGCTGTTCATTCCACCCGACGTCGAGGGCTTTGTCGCGCCCAAGACCGGCAACACACGCTTGGAGAAGGTCTTGGTGCCCGTCAGCCCCACGCCCAGTCCGCAACCGGCCGTGGACATGGCCACGCAGTTGGCGTCGATCTTGGGCTGTCAGAGCCTCACGGGGTTTCTCGTCCATGTGGGAAACCAGCCCGCGTTTCATGAGATCCGTTATCCCTCGCACAATGGGTGGCTCTGGCATACGACGACCTCCCAAGGCAACGTGGTGGACGTCATCCTGGAGATGGGCACCGACTTTGACGTGGACTTGATCGTCATGACCACCGAAGGACACGATTCCCTCTGGGACATGCTGCAAGGCAGTACCATGGAACGCGTCCTGCGCGGCGCCCGTTGCCCGTTGTTGGCGCTCCCGGCTTAACGAGCGGCCGCCGCCAGGGCGACGTCCGCCCTTTCTCCTCCGCGCCCGATCACGGTTCGCACCACCGCCCCGTCTTTGATCACCAGGAAGTTGGTGGAGACCGCCGGAATTCGCGGCCCCGGCAGGATCACCCCGGCGAGATTCAGCGGATCCACCGCCGAGAGCTTCACTTCCTGCGGGAGTTCGAAGCCCGTCTTCCGCAGCCCCCGCAAGGACTCCAAGGCTTCCGGCAAAGCGAATTGCTCGCCGACAAATCCCGAGACGAAGCGTCCGCCGCGAATGTCTCCTTGCAACTCCATGCGGCGATACTGCATCAGCAAATCACGCCAGGCGAGCGACGGCGATTCGCGGCCGAGCAGATCGCGGAACACCACCCCATAGCGTCGCAACAGTTGACGAGCCACGGCTTCTGTCCCGCGCGAGGGACCCGGCGCGATGGGGATGCGATCGCCCTGGTGCGTCGGAGCCTTAGGGCCGATCCCCCGGAGCAGCGACCATCGTCCGGCCGCATGTCGCGGGCGGCGCGATCGCTCCCGACCTTCGGCGCGGCGACGCCGCGGATCCATCAAGGCCCGCAAATTGTCGAATCCGTCCGCGGTGACCGCCCCCCCCGCCACCAATTCCCAGAGGCCCTCTTCCACTTCCGCCGGCAGACGCTGCGTCGCGCGGACCAAATCCGTAAAGAAGCAGGCCCCTCGATTGCGCAAGGCACGAGAGAGGTCCTGGGCAACGGAGCTCCATCTCGCCATGGGATCGCCACCCTGGCTGGACCGATCGCCCTGAAACACCTCCAGCAGCCATTCGCTCTCCTCCCGCGGGAACACACTGATCGGCGCGGCGCTGGTCGGAACCACGCGGCGAACCCTGTCGACGTCCGGACCCTGCGCATCCGTCGAATGAGGGGTGAGCCTGCCCCAACTCACCGCGCCGCTCAGACAGAGACGATCCAACAAGTCCGGCTCATACTTCGCCATCCTCGCGCGAAACAGATGCGGTTCCCAAGCGGAGGCCGCGGCTTCGAACCCAGCCAGTTGGGTGATCACCTCGAGCAGCCCGGCTTCCCCATGTTGGCGGGCGCCCGGTGCCACGTGCTGCCACCGGAGCAAGAACGACAGAAACTGAGCTGCCGTAATCGGTTCGATCTCCTTCCGCAGCACCCCCAAGGTGAGGCGATGGATGCGGGCCAGCAGCCGCCGATGGCACCACTCCGGCGTCAGGCCGCTCAGTTCCCCACCTTCGCCCCTCGCCTGGCCCACCCGGAACCGGCCCCGCAACACCTGCCCCGTGCCTTCAAGCCGCAACAACGCCCGGTGCACGCCGATCTCGGATAGGTGCAGACGCGCCGCCAGCGCCTCCGCCGTCGTTGGACCAAGACTTTCCATCCAGCCTTGTACGATCGCATCGAAGGTGCCGTCGTCTCGCCCGGCCAAGGCGGCCTCGACTTCCGCGCGACGCTCCGCCGCGAGCCAGCCCGTCGCCGTTTCCCCGTCGCCGCCGGCCTGCAGCGACACGACCCGCCCCTCTTCGAGGAGACTCGGCAAATACGCCGACCACTCCGCTATCCCATCACTCGGCATCCATACCAGCGTCAGCAACGCATCGTGCAACTCGTCGGCATCGCGCACCACCGGCCAGGCCTCGCGCTCCACTTCCTCAATGGCGGAGGGGTCCAAGGCCCCCACCTGCCCAAGCAAGTCCGGGGGCAGCGTCCGCCGCATTTCCACGGCGCGTGCCCGCCGCTCCTCGAGGGGCGCATCGTCCAGAAAGGCATAGGGATTGGCATTGAGAATTTCGTGCGACAAGGGCGACGGCGTGGGCGTATCGACGGCGACGAAGGCGATCTCCCGGCGCTCGATCGCACGCAGGACGGCCGTCAGTCCGTCGACATCCATGGCCTCCGTCAAGCAATCGCGCAGCGTCTCCCGGACGAGCGGGTGATCGGGGATCTGTCGCGCCCCGCGGGCCCCGGTCAAATTTTCCTGACAGGCGATGGCATCGGGAAACACCGCCGCGAGCAGGTCCTCCGCCCGCATCCGCTGAACCGGCGGCGGGACTTTTTTCCCATGCGCAAACCGCAGGAGCGCCAAGGCCCGCGAGGCGTTCCAGCGCCAGCGAGTGGCGAACATCGGCGCCGCCAACACGGCTTGAACAAGCACCTCCCGCACGGAGTGTGAATGGAGAGACCCGAAGACCGACTCCAAGGGAAAACTGTGCTTCTCGCCCAGCGAGATCACGATGCCGTTGTCGGTCGCCGCCGCCTGCAATTCGAAATCAAACGTCACGCAGAACCGCTTGCGCAGCGCGAGCCCCCAGGCGCGATTGATCCGCCCGCCAAACGGCGCATGGATGACCAATTGCATCCCCCCACTCTCGTCGAAAAATCGCTCGGCGACGACCCGCTGCTGCGTCGGCACCGTGCCCAACACGGCGCGGCTCGCGGCCACATAAGCGGCCGCCTGCTCGGCCCCGCGCTGGTCCAGCGCGCATGCCTCGATCAGCCATCCGACCGCTGCGGCCTGATCGGCGGCGGCTGCCTCCCTCGAAGGCTCCGTCACAAGCCGATCGCCGCGGTCCAAAGTAATGAGGCGCCGCGCAATCTCTTGCCGCAGTGACGATACTTCGGCCGAGAGCTCGGCGGTCCGCGAAGGCGCTTCGCCGCGCCAGAACGGAATGTTGGGCGGCGCCCCCTGTGCATCCTCGACCCGAACCTTGCCCGCTTCGACTCGCTTGATCCGCCACGACGTGTTGCCCAGGAGCATGATGTCCCCGGCCAAACTTTCCACGGCAAAATCCTCATCCACGGAACCGACCACCGTGCCGTCCGGCTCGGCGACCACGGCATAGTTGGCCGTATCGGGGATCGCCCCGCCCGAAGTAATCGCCGCCAGCCTGGCGCCTCGCCGTCCCTTCAGCCGATGATTGATCCGGTCGTGAAACACGTAGGCCTGACCGCGCCCGCGGTTCGTCGCAATGCCGTCGGCCACCATTCGTATCACCTGGTCGAAATCCTGCCGAGTCAATGCACGGTAGGGATAGGCCCGGCGGCAGAGCGCGAACAACTCGTCTTCCGTCCAAGTGTGACTGGCGGAGGCCGCGACGATCTGTTGCGCGAGAATATCCAACGGAGCCGCCGGCACCTCGAGGCGATCTAGCGTGCCGGCGCGGATGGCGCGCACCAGTGCGGCGCATTCCAGCAACTCATCCCGCGTCATGGCAAACAGCCGGCCCTTCGGAATCGCGGCGATCCAGTGGCCGGCACGGCCGATACGCTGCAACCCGGTGGCGATGGCCCGCGGCGACCCGATCTGACACACCAAGTCGACCGTGCCCACGTCGATGCCCAATTCCAGCGACGCCGTCGCGACCACGACGCGCGTCGTCCCGCGTTTTAGTCGTTCTTCGGCGTGGAGACGGATCTGCCTGGACAAACTGCCATGATGGGCGGCAACCGCATCGCGCCCCAAATCCTGAAGCCGTTCTTCCAAGTAATGCGAGACCCGCTCGGCCAGTCGCCGGGTATTGACGAAGACCAAGCTGGAACGATGCCGGCGCACCAACTCGGCCAGACGGTCATACACATCGGCCCAGATCGCATTGGTTGCGATGCCGCTGAGTTCGTCTTTCGGCACCTCGACGCCAAGGTCCATCTCACGGCGGTGGCCGACGTCGATGATGCGACAGGGACCGGCGATGGAGACGGGTCCCGGCTCGGCCTCCGGAGCCGCCACGTCGAGGGGAGAGCGTCCCTCGACGGCCGAAGCGTCTCGGTCGCCGACCAAAAACCTGGCGATCAGGTCGATCGGCCGCTGCGTGGCCGATAACCCGATGCGCTGCGGCGCTCGAATCGTCAGGGCTTCCAGCCGTTCCAAGGAAAGCGACAGATGCGCCCCTCGCTTGTTCGGAGCCAGGGCATGGATTTCGTCCACGATCACCGTGCGCACGGTCTGCAGCAGGCGACGGCTCTTCTCGGCGGTCAGCAGGATGAACAGCGATTCGGGCGTCGTAACGAGAATGTGCGGCGGCCGCTTGAGCATCTGCTGCCGCTCGCTCATCGGGGTATCGCCGGTGCGGACCAGCACGCGCAACTCCGGCATAAGCAGCCCGGCCTGCAGCGCCGCCTCGCCGATTTCCGCGAGCGGCTTCTGCAAATTCTTCTGTACGTCGTTGCTCAACGCTTTGAGCGGCGACACGTACAGAACCTGCGTATGATCCTCGAGGTCACAGGCGAGCGCTTGCTGGAAGAGGCTGTCGATGCAGGAGAGAAACGCCGCCAGCGTCTTGCCGGAGCCAGTCGGGGCGGCAATCAACGCATGGCCGCCGGATTGAATCGCAGGCCAGGCCGCTTGTTGGACGTCCGTCGGTTGCCCAACGTGGGATTGAAACCACTGCGCGATCAGCGGATGAAAACCGGAGAGCGGCATGGCGCGGATTGTACCACGCACACGGGAGGCGCTCTATCGGGCAGGTGCCGACGCTTACAAACGGCCGGGCGTGGCAATCGCCCGCGGGGTGGTTCCAACCAAGACGGGTGAGCCGACGGTGGTCAGAACGCCCGAACTGCCGTTGATCGAAAAGACCGACACGTCGTTGGAACCTTGATTGGCCGCATACAGAAACGCGCCGTTCGGCGACACGGCCAGGGCCGAGGGGGTAGTTCCAGCCGGGAACGGGGAACCCGTCACCGCGACCAGCGCGCCGGTTGCGCCATTGACGGCAAAGGCCGACACGTCGTTATTGACTTGATTGGCGACATACAGAAATGCGCCATTGGGAGTCATGGTAATCCCGCCGGGCGAGAGCCCGGTGGGGAACGGTCCTCCGGCCACGGGAGTCAGTCCTCCGGAGATCGCATCGATCACAAAGGCGGAGATAAAGTTCGAGGCCTGATTGCTGGCATAAAGGAACAACCCGTTCGGGGACACGACGAGGGCCGTCGGCGTCGTCCCCACCGCAAAGGGAGAATTCAAGACTGGTGTTAGGACACCCGTCGTCGCATTAATCGTATAAGCGGAGACGTTGTTCGCCCCCTGGTTCGCCACGTAGAGAAACGCGCCATTCGGGGAGATCGTTACACCGGCCGGAGTGGCTCCGGCCGGAAACGGCGAGCCGGCGATTGGTGTCAGAGAGCCGGTGGCCGCATCAATCGAGTATCCGGATACATCATTAGACCCTTGGTTGGTCGCGTATAAGAACGACCGATTCGGAGACGCCGTGAGTTTAAATGGGGTCGTCCCGGCCCCAAACGGAGAGCCAGCGACGGGAGACAGCACACCGGTGGCCGGCTGAATTGTAAAGGCGGATATGTTATTGGCCCCCTGGTTGGCGACGTAGGCAAAGGATCCATCCGGCAACACCACCACGCCGGCCGGGGTAGTGCCCGCGGTGAACGGTGAGCCCGCGACGGGAGTCAACGTCCCTGTCTGTCCGTCAATGGTGAATCCGGAGACGTTGGTGGAGCCTTGGTTGGCCACATAGACTAAGAGCGGAGCCGGCACACCTTCTCCGACAGGAAGTCCACCACCGTCGTCACCTGGACACCCGGTCAACCCAAGGATCATACTCAGACAAAGCCAAGACAAGATCCGCTTCATGGAACTTCCTTTATGTTATTAGCCGTGCCGCCGATACCGGCACCATGAAAAAGATGTGCCACCTTAAGCCGGTGATAAATCTCGACTCCTGAGTGTCGTCGCTGGCACACTGTTGTCAAATGCGTACAGGCCGCTCAGGTTGATGACACGCGACTCACTGGTTCTTCTAGGGTCAGGGTATATCACCAAGGTGGTGCTGCCGCTTGCCATCCACTGCTATCGGCAGGTCCTGATCACCAGCCGGCACCCAGACTTGAATCTTACCCATGTGACGCCGGAACAGCGAATCCTTTTCAATCTTGAGCAACCCGAAACATGGACGAACATTCCGCAGCAGACCGACCTGCTTTGGTGTTTCCCCGCCGCACCGCTCGAGCTTGTCCGACAATTTGCCGCAGGTCGGAGGGCCGCTTCCGGATGCACCGTAGTCCTGGGCAGCACCTCCGCGTATGACGTCGGCACTGGGCACACATATCCACCACCCTGGATCGATGAAACGGCTCCCATCGATATGACCAAGGCTCGGGTGCAGGGGGAAGAATATTTGCGAAAACACTGCCACGCCGTCGTTCTGCGTGTGGCCGGCATCTATGGGCCTGGTCGTCATCCCCTCGACTGGATCAGAACCGGGCGGGTGGGACCCTCGCGGAAGTTCGTCAACCTGATTCATGTTCATGACCTGGCCGCGATCTGCCTGGCCGCACTCGAGCGCGGCACGCCCGGCGGTGCCTACAACGTGAGCGACGGCCTTCCGAGAACCTGGCAAGACATCTGCGATAGGGGCCAGGCACAATGGGGCATCACGCCCATCACATCCTTACGGCCGTCGGTTTCCGATGAACCGGGCAAGCGGCTCTCCAACAGCAAACTCACGCATGGTCTAGGCTATACGATTCAGCATCCCGATCTTTTTGAAGCGCTTGCCGGGCTTCGTCTTTAAGAAAGCCCATGCTGTGTCACCGCTACCCGGCTAGATCGTTTTCATCGCGTGCTACCTCAGCAAGGCCATGACGGCAAGACACACCAACAGATTATTCAACGCGTGTGCGACCATCCCGGGAATGAGGCTGCCTGTTTTTTCATAGACCCATGCCCAGAGCACCCCGCTCCAGAGCACGCTGATAAACCCGATCCAGCCGTAGCCATGGGCCAGGGCGAAGAGACCGGCGCTCAGGAGTGCGGCAGGCGCAAAGCTGAGGCGTCGTCGAAGCGTCGCAAACAGCAACCCGCGAAAGGCCAGCTCTTCAAAAATCGGTGCAAAGATCACGTACTCCACCAAGGTGATGGCCAGCACAGAGTGGGGTGCCCAGACCAAATCCGGATCAAACCACTCCGTCCAGTGGTTGGTCAGACCGACCATCTCGCTGAGCCGCCCCATCATCCACTCTCCCCAGAGTCCCACGGCCACGACGACGATAACCATGCCGGCCAGTTTCATACCCTGCCCACGCGCAACTTTCAGCCCAAACCCATCCCACAGGGACAGGCCGGCAGGCCTGAGCAGATACGCATAGGCCATGGCCAGCAGTGGGACGTTGGCGATCGGAATCGCCACCGCTCGAAGCGACAGCAGATGCTCCGCGGGAGTCAACGAGAGAAAGGCGAGGGACAACAGGGAGCCCAACGCTCCTCCTCGCAGCAAGACCGCCACCCCCGCGCCACCCGTCCATGGCGGCGGCACGCCGGGCACCGGCAGCCTGAACCAACCCGGGCTCATGCCGCGGGCCAACCGAACCAACATCACGGTCCCCACCATCAGGCAGAACAGCTCCGTCACCAGCAGCGCGTGAGCCCAACGCTGGAGTCGTCGACCCTGGACCATCCGATGCGTATCGACCGCGGTGAGGAACGCCTGGTCGCCAGCCCGTTGGGCAATGCGCGCCGCCATCGCGTCGTAAAACCATCCGGATGGCAGAGCTTCCGCCAGACTGGCCTGGAGCGCGAATCCTTGCTCCCGCTCCAATGGACCGAGACCATAGGCGCCTTCAACCAGCTCGGCATACAACGGCATGGGATCACCCATGGTCGTCCAAGCTGTGACCGGCAGCAGCGCTTCCGGGGCCTGTCCCGTTTCCCCCCGCAGAATCGCTAATCTGAGCCGGGACACCGGCTGCCCCGTCATCGCCACCAATTCTTCATACCAGCGAATGGCCTGAGCTCGTTCGGCTTCCTGGCTCCCCGCCGCCCACTCGGTTATCCAGCGCTGCCATGTCGGGGCTCGGCGAAGGCCCTCTTGCGCCTCCATGATACGGCTCACCATATGGGCCAACGCCCCATCGGGATCGTCAAAACGCTGGAGTTTGGGGACCGAGGCGGCAAACCACAGAATGGCGCTGAGCGACGACAATAAGACCAGAGCGGAAATCACGCTGATGGTGTGAGAAAAGGAGGTCTGCGCGCGCCCATTCACCGGAGGACCGTCCGAACGTTCAGCAGCCTTCTCGAGTCCCTCCGGACAACCGGCAGGTGGAGCGGCGTTCATAGGCGGCGACTATACCACGGGATCCGTCGCCCCTATACCCCTCGAAGTAGCTAGCGCGGCTCCGCCGATTCGGCATGGCCTCTCGCGGCGGAGTTGGCTATACTGATGCCCGGCATTTTCAGGAACCCAAAGCTCATGCACGAGTTCACTCCTCCGCAACGCCTCCTCTTGGGCCCTGGTCCAAGCATGGTCCACCCGCGTGTGCTTCGCGCCATGGCGACGCCGTTGGTGGGCCATCTGGATCCCACGTTTCTCGCCATGATGGACGACGTTCAGGCCGGACTGCGCCGGCTTTTTTCCACAGTCAACCGCGTCACCCTCGCCTTATCCGGAACAGGATCGGCCGGCATGGAAGCCGCCGTCGTCAACGTGGTCGAACCCGGCGATGCGGTCATTGTCGGCATCAACGGTGTCTTCGGCACGCGCCTCGCCGCGATGGTCGAGCGATGCGGTGGCAAGACCATCCGCGTGGAATCTCCGTGGGGACGGGTCATCGAGCCGGACGCCATCGACGCGGCCCTCCGCCGGTCAGGACCGGTCAAGGCGGTGGCCGTGGTTCACGCGGAGACCTCCACCGGCGCCTGGCAACCGCTGGAGGCAATCGGGCAACTCTGCCGCAATTCCAATACGCTCTTGCTCGTCGATGCCGTGACGTCGCTCGGGGGCGTGCCGGTCGACGTCGATGGGTGGGGCATCGACATCTGCTACAGCGGCACGCAGAAATGCTTGAGTTGTCCGCCCGGTTTAGCCCCCTTGACGGTCAGTGATCGGGCCTGGCGCGTCCTGAGTGAACGGCGGAGCCCTTGCCAAAGTTGGTACCTCGATCTATCGCTCCTCGCCGACTACTGGACCCTCGGTCAACGCGCCTATCACCATACCGCGCCGATCTCCATGCTGTATGCGTTGCGCGAAGGCCTGCGCGTGGTGGAAGAAGAAGGATTGCCGGCGCGCTTCGCCCGCCACGAACGCCACAGCCAAGCCCTCCTGGCCGGCCTCATGGCCCTGGGACTTCATCCGCTGCCACCGTCCGATTGTCGCTTGCCCATGCTGAACTGCGTGACCGTCCCATCCCACATCGATGAAGCCGGCGTGCGCGCGCAGCTCCTTGAACGCTACGGCATCGAAATCGGGGGAGGGTTGGGACCGTTGAAAGGCACGGTCTGGCGGATCGGTCTCATGGGGGAGTCCTGCACGGAGTCCCACGTACTCACCTTGTTGCACGCCCTTGAACAGATTGCTCTCGGCTCGGGCTGGGCCGCCTCGCCCGGCATCGCCTTGCACGCGGCCGCCGACGTATATCGTCGTGCGGCGGAGAACCTCGACTGGAGGAACAGCACCCCATGAATCGCACATTGCTGGTCGTGCTTGGAGCCGCGACCCTTGCCTTTCTCGGTGTGGTGTTTTATTGGATTTTTAAACTGGGCATGCACGACCAGCTGAAGACCGATATGGTGCCGGCTGACAAGGTGGCGTCGTTCATTCATGCCGTGTTGGAAGCCAACCGCACCAACTACACGAACAATGTCGTCGTGAAGTTACAACGCGACGGCATCCAGGCCCATGAACATTGGAAAGATGAACGGGGCGTGCCCTTGCCGGCTCAATATCTAATGGAATCGGGGCGTCTGGTCACTCTTAAGGGACTGCAGCTGTCGTTCCGCCTGGCCAGCCTCACGCCGATTTACGTCTGGAACGGCGCCAATACCGATTTGGAGCGGCATGGGCTGGCGGCGGTCGAGAGAAACCCCGCCCTCCCGCACTTCGGCTTCATCACAAAGAACGGCGTGCGCATGTTTCAGGCCGTGTATGCCGACCGGGCGACCAACCAGGCTTGTGTCGACTGCCACAATGCCCACCCCAACAGTCCACGGCGCGATTTCCAATTAAACGACGTGATGGGGGGCATCATCATCACCTTCCCGGTCGGCGTGGGCCAATGACCGTCGCCATTCATCATACGCGTCTCGTGGACGGCGCCGGAGCGGCCCACGAACCAGCGACCGTGCTGATACGCGGCTCGACCATTGTGGGCGCCGGATCAAGCAAGGCGCTGCTGATCCCTAAAGGGGCCACTCGGATCAACGGCCGCGGACTCACCGTGATGCCCGGGCTGATCGATTGTCACGTGCACCTCTGTCTCGGCGCCGAGCCGGACGTGGTGACGAGCCTGGAGCGGGACAGTCCTTCGTATACGCTTCTGAAATCCGCGCGGCATGCGCAACGCACGCTGGAGGCCGGAGTCACCACCGTCCGCGATGTCGGCGCGCGCGATCATTCCATCTTCGCTCTCAAACAGGCGATCGAAGCGGGCGTCGTGCCCGGTCCTCGCATCGTAGCCGCAGGATTGGCCGTTTGTATGATCGGCGGGCATGCGCGCTTCATCGGGCAGGAGATCGAAGGCCCGGAGCAGGTGCGCCAAGCCGTCGAGGCGCAACTCGCCGCCGGTGCCGGCGTCATTAAAGTGATCGCGTCGGGCGGCGTGCTCACACCAGGCACCTCTCCGGATCAAGCCCAAATGACCCTGGAAGAGTTGACCGCGGCGGTGGAAACCGCCCGCCGGGCACACACGAAAGTGGCGGCTCACGCGCATGGCGCCGCCGGCATGAAAAACGCCGTTCGCGCCGGAGTCCATTCCATCGAGCACGCGACCCTGCTGGATGACGAAGCCGGCGCCTTCATGAAACGGCGGGGGGTCTATATGGTTCCCACCCTCTCGGCGCTCGCCACCACGGCCGCCGGACGACAGGGGTGCGGCATTCCGGACAGTGCCTTGGAGAAAGCCAAAGCGATGGCCACACGTCATCAACAAAGTTTTGCGGCCGCCCATGCCGGCGGCATTCTCATTGCCATGGGAACCGATGCGGGAACGCCGTTCAATCATCACGGCGACAACGCGCAGGAACTCGAGCGCATGGTCGCCCAAGGCATGAGCCCCATGGAAGCCATCATCGCCTCCACCTCGGCCGCAGCACGCCTGATCGGCCTGCAGGATACGGTGGGGTCGGTGCGGAAAGGCTTGCAAGCGGACCTGTTGGTGCTCGACGGAAATCCCCTTCGCCGCATTCACCTCTTGCGTGACCGCCGCCGGATTCTGGGGGTGATGAAAGCCGGCCAATTTGTCGCAGGACCGCTCGCCCGATGAGGTCACGAGCGGGGACAACCTACCTCCGTTCGTAAAACAGCTCCAGCGCCGACGCCATGCCGTGCACACGGCCCTTTCGAAACGCCGTGTCGAGTCGATTGCGCACCGCGCGGATCCCTCCGTCATCGCCCCGCTTGGCCAAGCCTTGGGACACCATCATCTCCGTCGCCACCTCGACCAAGCGCCGCCGTCGGCCTTCCATCTCGTCGTCGAGCAGGTCCTCCATAATTTCCGCCGCCCGTTCGGCCACAATCGGTTCATGGAACGAATCGTACCCTTGCGCCGCGACGGTGCGCTCCCGGATGAGATGCAATTCCGCCTTCACCCTCCTCACATCCTTCATCAACAGGGCGAACATTTCCTTCCGGCCTTCATCAAACAGCTTGTGTTCCATTTCTTCGAGGATGACGCCGGGGTCGATCGTCTCAGCTCGGGGTTCATCGCCCCAAAACAACCGGTCGTAACTCCGCCGTTTGTCCGCATCGCCCACGATTTCATAGGCGGCGTTGATTTCACGGATCTTGGCTTCGGCATCTTTGCTGTCGGGATTGCGGTCGGGATGGTGGTCAAAGACCAGTTTGCGATAGGCCTTCTTAATTTCGCCATCGGACGCCTCGCGTGAGACACCCAAGATCCGATAGTAGTCCATGCGCGCCATGGTGCAGGACTATAGCATGCGCGCGGGCGGGCTTCATCTTGACAGCACACACCAACGCCCGTAGCCTGAGCCGCTTCTTGCGTCATGAAGTGGCGGCTGGGTGCGGACCGCGGCATCGGGGAGCGATGGACGTCGGAACTCATCACCATGTTGGATTCGCCGCTTGCTGCTGACCGAAGACTGTGACGACACACCCTTGGCATAGCGGTGCCACCCGGTATCAATGGCTGGTGCTGTTCGTCGCCTGGCTGGGGTGGGTGTTCGACGCGATGGACGCGACGATTTATGCCATCGTCCTACATCCGGCCCTGCACGACTTGCTGAGCGCGAACGGCGGCGGCACCGCCGCGCAGGACATCGGCTGGTACGGCGGGATCATCTTCTCTGTCTTCCTGATCGGCTGGGCCGTTGGAGGGATCACCTTCGGCGTCCTGGCCGATCGGTTCGGTCGAACGAAGGTCCTGATTGCCACGATTCTCATCTATGCGGTGTTCACCGGCGCCGCGGCCTTGGCACAGACGTGGTGGCAACTTGGGCTGTCACGTTTTCTCACCGCCCTGGGCATCGGCGGGGAATGGGCCGCCGGCGCCGCGCTGGTGGCCGAAACCTGGCCTGAAGATAAACGCGCCAAGGCCGCCGGCATTCTCCAGTCGGCGTGGGCCGTCGGATTCTTTCTGGCAGCCTTGTTCAATTTGACCTTGAAAGACTATGGCTGGCGGGCGTTGTTCCTCATCGGCATCCTCCCGGCCTTCGTCGCACTCCTTGTCCGGTGGTGGGTGAAGGAGCCGGATCGATGGACACGCGCCCACGCGCAGCCGCCCGCGCCCCTCTCCGCCATCTTCGAGCGCAAGCTGATACGCGCCACCCTGGTGGGATCGGCGCTGGCCTTTGTCGCCGTCTTCGGCCTCTGGGGGTCCACCAACTGGGCGCCCACGTTGGTGCGGGAGTTGCCCGACGTTCAAGGGACCGATGCCGCGACGATCTCCGAACACGTCAGCTATGCCATTATGGCCCTCAACGCCGGGGCCATCTTCGGGTATCTGGGCTTCGGGCCCTTGGCCGACCGATTTGGACGCCGCCCTATTTTCGCCTTCATGTGCCTCGGCAGTTTCGTGATGCTGCCGACCACCTATCTGGTGCCCACGACTTACACCGGTGTCCTGCTGCTCCTGCCCATCTTGGGTTTTTTCAATAACGGCATCTTCAGTGGATTTCCCATTTATCTTCCGGAATTATACCCCACGAGACTTCGAGCTACCGGCGCGGGGTTTTGTTTTAACGCCGGGCGCGTGCTGGCGTCCTTTTCCCCGTTTCTGACCGGGTGGTTGGTCACCACGCTGGGATCGTTCGGGCGGGCGGCCAGTACCGTGGCCTTGATCTATCTCGTGGGGCTTGCGGTACTGCTCTTCGCTCCGGAGACAAGAGGCCGGCGACTCCCGGAGTAAGCACAGGCTCCCTTGACTTAGACCCCTGGCGTCTTATTTGATGAAGCATGGACATACAACGGACCCCGCGCGCCCTGAGCCATGACGAACAAAAGGCCGCCGAAGCCGCCTTCGGTGGACGGCCGTTCAACCCAGCCTGGTCCACCAGCGCCAAGCAAATCTACGATGGCCTGACCCAGGCGCTGCCCAAGCCGTCGGATGGACCAGGCTCATCAACGACGCAATCGCTTCGCGAGACCGTGGAGGCCACCTCTTGCGACCCTCCGCCGACCGATACGACCGTGCCCGCCGGCGCGGCTGACGCGCAAGAAAACGGGGCGCTGCTCAGTCAGCAAGACGCGATCGAGGCCGGAATTCTGATCGACGTCACCCCTGATGCGCAAAAGCTCGGCCTGGCGTTTTCCGTCACGGTGACCAAACCTCTGTGGGACATCGGGATTGCACCAAGTCCCGTTCTGTCCGACGACGAGAAATCCGCGCGACTTCGAGACGTTCTCATGGCCTTCCGGCTCAGGTTGGCAGGCCAGGGAACCGTGTCGCCGTTGATCGATTTTCCGGCCCTGCTTGCGATGCCGCCCGACTCGGTGCCTCAACCGATCGCCCTGTTTGCGCTGATCCAGCCGGATGACCAGCGCCGCACCATGGTCACCCTGCTGTTACCAAACGAGGTGTCGACCACGATCATTCCGATGAATTAGCGCCGGCCGTGACCAAGGGCCACGGCGGATGTTTCCCTTGCCTATGCGGCACATGTGGACAGGCGGATAGAAATAGAGAGGAACCCGCAATCATGAAGCAGTCCGGTTGGCCGAGGACTCGCTCGCGCGTGCGTGCCTGGTGCCTGGTGGGGCTGCCGCTTCTCGCCTTCGTTGCCTGCTCCAAACTGGTGTTTGTTCCGTCGGCCGTCGTTCCGACGAAACACCCGTTGCCCTATTCTGCCAGAGTGATGCTCGACCAAGTGGAAGCCTACACGGTCAAACCCGGCGCTACCATGATCGCCGATCCGGTGCTCTCCAATTACGTCACCGGTTTCAGCGATACCGTCAGTTCGGCTCGTGCCGACTGGGAGCAAGCCATCATCCGCTATTTAGAGGCACGTCGGACGTTTGTGCGGCTGACCACCGGCCGCAGTCCTGCCGACATAGACGTGGTGCTGCACGTCAACGTGTATATCGACCCCAGCGTCCACTTTCAGTTCAAGCACATTTATGTGGCGCGGGTCGATGCGACCGTTCAACACCCTCACACCCATGTCGCGCTGCTGTCTTATTCCGGCTTGGGCAAAGCGTTCGGCACGCTCAGGAGAGAGCCCGGCAAAGATGATCAGGAGCCCATGAACCAGGCGGTCCAAGCCGGGCTCAACGATCTGTTCGGCAAAATGGAACAGGACGCGCACTTGCGCCGTTTGGGAGAGGGCCTCAGGTCCCGATGATCAGGCCTTCGGCTTGCTCAGCCGGCCGACGAAGGCTCGTTCGTCCGACTCGGTTTTTACCTCCCCGTTCAATCGGGCATCCAACAAGCGGTCCAAGATCGTTTTGAATTGCGGACCCGGCTTCAGTCCCATGGCCTTCAGATCGGCGCCGGTCAACAGGGGCTTGACCTGCTGATAGGTAGTGAGAAACGCCGAGACTTGCCGCTTGACCGCGTCTCCCTTGCTCTTGGCCATCAACCCCAGCAGCGTCTCATCGGAAAATCCGGACAACAATCTGAACGTCTCCGCCGGCTTAGGTGGCGGCCGTTTGCCCAGGCGTCGGATCGCTGCACCGCCGACCGCACGCGCGGCTTTGAGTCGGTCCGCTTCCGATTCGGAAAATGGAAACCGTTTGAACACCTCGGCGACCGCTCGTTCCGGCAATACCTCCAGCAACCCCATCAGATAGACGAGCCAGACTTCCATTCTGCGATCGAGATACAGCAGCCGGTACCAATCGACCGTTTCCTCAATGGCGCCCAACAGCGCATTCAACCGCTGCGACCAGGCCAATTTGGGATGGATGAACCGTAGCAGGCCCAGATCGGCCAACCGCCTGATGGCCTGTTTCGGTTTGCGCTCGCCGAGCAGGAGTTTTAATTCCTCCAACAGCCGATGTCCGGACAACCGGTTGAACAGATTCATCTTCACCGCCCCGGAGATCAGGGCCTCCGTGTCCCGCCCCAGCCGAAACCCGAAGCGAATCTCGAACCGGATCGCGCGGAACACGCGGGTGGGATCCTCGACAAAACTCAGGCCGTGAAGGACGCGCACCACCTTGTCGTTGAGATCCCGCTGCCCCCCGTAAAAATCCAAGACCTCGCCGAACCCTTTTCCGTTCAGCCGGACGGCCAACGCATTGATGGTGAAGTCTCGGCGGTAGAGATCCTTCTTGATGGAACTCAACTCCACGGTCGGCAAGGCGGTGGGATATTCATAATATTCGGTCCGGGCGGTCGCGATGTCCAGTTTGAATCCGTCCGCCAGCACAACCATGGCGGTGCCGAAGCGCTCATGGGTCTTGATCCGCGCCTGGGTCATCTCGGCAAACTTTCGTGCGAAGGCGATCCCGTCGCCTTCGACGACCAGATCAAGATCGAAGTTGTCGATGTTCAACAGCAGGTCCCGCACACAACCGCCGACCGCAAACAATGCGACTTCCATCCGATCGGCCAAGCGTCCCGCTTCCTCCAATACGCCCGACAGGCGGCGGGGCAACCGGCTGCGCAACAATCCCTGCACGTTGCGATGCGGTTTTCCTGAACCCGCGTCATCGCCGGAGGTGTGGCGGGTTCGGAGCCTGGCCGTCTTCAGCACGTCGTCATGCAAGGTTCTCAGCAAATCCGTCCTGGTGATGACGCCGATGATCTTGGTGCCGCTCAGCACGGGCACGAACCGCTGGTTACGCTCGATCATCGCCGATTCGATGTCGTGAAACGGGGTCTCCGGTTCGGCCTGATAGGCATCCGTCTGCATGATCTCCCGGACCATTCGCTTGGCCAATCGATGAAACAACGCCTTCTGAATCAGTTCCCGACTGACCAGCCCCGCGTATCGCTCCTTTTCGTCGAGAATCGGAAACACGTTAATGCCGTAGGTCGTCATCCGCTGTCCGGCCTCGGCGATGGTAGTGTCGAGGCCGATCGCCTTCACCGGCCTGGTCATCACGTCCTGCGCCAACAACGTGGGCCGATAGTGGGTCGTGAGTAGTTGCACCAGCCGCTCGTGGACCTCCGCGAGCGGCCGGCCTTTGACGCTCGCGGCGGCTGCGACCGCATGGCCGCCGCCCCCGAATTCACGCGCGATCCACCCAACATCGATCTCAGGCCGCCGGCTTCGCCCAATTACTTGCACCCGGTCGTCCATCGTGACGGCCACAATGACCGCATCGACGCCTTGCAGTTCAGCCAGCATGTGCACGACCTCCGCCGCCTCGCCGCGGCGGCGATCGAGTGTGCTCGTGGCCACCAGCACTTTGCGGCCTTCCAGATAGTGGACTTCGCTGTGTTTCAACAGATCGTTCAGCAAGGCCACCGCATCCGGATCGAGCGGACGACGCAGCGACTCCGCGACGAGATTCAAGTCGGCCCCGGCCGCGACCACGATGGCCCCGGCTTCCAAGTCCCGCCCCGTCGTGGAAGAGAACAGAAATGATCCCGTCTCTTCGTACAGTCCTAAGGCCAACACGGTGGCTTCGAAGGCGGTGATGGGGATCCGCCGCTGCTGAAGTTGTTCGACGAGAAGCGTGGCCGTGGCGCCGACCGGTTCGATGACCGACTGCGTCGACCGACCGGCGCAGGGCGACGCCTCATCGATATGATGGTCGAACACCACAACCTCGACGGATGGATTTTCCACACAAGCTTTCAAGGCGCCGATCCGGTCCGGCTCCTGTGTGTCGACCAGGATGAGCCGGCCGACCTCCGCAAGATCCAGATCTTTGAGCTTGTGGAGTCCCAAATCATGCAGGCTCAAAAAATTTCGCACCGATTCCTGTCCGCCTGCCGGCAGAACGAGCTTGGCTTCCGGAAACAACTTTCGCGCAGCGACCATCGAGGCCAACCCGTCGAAATCGGCATTGCTGTGCGTGGCGATCACATCCATGCAGGCATTTTAAAGGAGGGGTGGGAGTTCTACAATTCGTGGCGCGGCAACACCGTACCCGGCGTGTCCGAGACGATGGCCCAGGCGGCAGATCCATTCGGTCGAGCTGGTGGGACCCATAATCAGATCCTCCAGATTCTCCGGCCAGATTTGCACGGCCACGTGACATTTTTTTTCCTTTTCCCTCCATTCCGGCGGGATGTATCAATCCTGCCGTGTGAACTCAATGAAAAATCGACCGACTTCACACGGAGTACGGTGGCACATCCTTTGCTGGGTTCACTCGACCATCCCTACGTGAATACCAATAAGGAGGCATGGCGATGAAGAGGAACAGAGTACTCCACGTGCTGGTCGGTCTTCTCACGATGATTGCCCTGGCCGCAACGCCGGGGTTGGCGAAAGAGGCGAAGAAAGCTCCTAAAAAACCCAAGAGCCATGCCTCAGCCGGTGCGGCCGCCGCCGCGACCGGCGCCCAGATCGCCAATCCCGGTCAGGCCCCGAAAGCCGGCCACCACGATATCAAGCCTGGCCCGGCCTGGAAAACAATCGGCGGGACGGTCAAGAACATTAAAGGCGACGTCTACACGGTGGAAGACTACGAGGGCAATCAGGTCCAACTCTATGTCGGTCAGGGGACCAAACACCTTCGAGGCAACAAAAAGGTGGGAGACCCCGTGCGCGCCGAGATCACGCGCGGCAATTTCGCCAATTCCATCCAGTAACACCACACCCAACACCACCCCGCCCAGCGGGGTGGTGTCCTCGAAGGGATCGGTCCCGACCGGCTTCTGCGCTCCGCACCATCACGGCAACGTTCGAAAGGTGATGTCGCCATAGTAGGCCGTGGCACGCTCCGCGGTATTATCGGTGTCGCTCATGATCGCGACGCCGTTGATCATCGGCGGCTCCTCCCCGAAGGCCCGCGTGTAATCCTCATACACGTTCCGCTCTTCTTCGACCCAGAGTCCGACGTGTTGAGGACCGCTCCGCACGACGATCATTTGCGCAAAATCCGTAAACGCGTTCTCAATGATCGTGCCGACCGGCGTCCGGGTCTCCCAAATGTAATTTAAGGCCGCGATGGGGATATCGCCGAAGAGCACCCGACCGGCCTGGTACTTGAGCCTCCGAGCGAACCCCACCTTGTTCGCGTCGTATTCGAAGGTAATGTACAGCCTCGCGGGATAGTCGTCGCCGTCTTTGCGGTTGACATCGCTCGCTTTGAGCAGATTCTCGACCTTCCATCGCCACCGGACGAGGGGGTAGGCCTTCGGGTCGATGCGCACCCGTGCGATCAGGCCGGACGCCGAGGCGTCGCTGGTAGCCCTGATGACCGTGACCTCGCCATCCTTGACCGTTTCATAGACCGTATGACGCGTCACCTTCTTGAAGGTCAGTGGCTCCCAACCTGGCGGCAGAGCGCCAGGTGAGGCCGCGGAGAACCGCCCCACCTCGAGCAGAGAATCGCCGGCCGCCGGCTGTCCGGCCGCGAGCAACAACCCGGCACCGACCGCCGCCCAGGCGAGTCGACGGTACCAAGACCCGAATGTTCCGGGTCTCAGCGTCTCATCCATGCGAAGAGCTTCGTCAGGAGACGTTTGGTCCTTGCGGTAAAATGAGCCTTGCGCCACACATTCACGACTTTCTTATTGACCTCAGCCTGCGTCGGATACGGATGAATTGTGCCCGCAATGGTTGTCGCCCCCCCCGCCTTCATGGCCACAGCCACCTCGCCGATGAGGTCACCCGCATGCGACGCGACGATGGTGGCGCCGAGGATCTTACCCGTCCCTTGTTGAATATGGAGCCGGGCGAATCCTTCTTCTTCGCCGTCGAGAATGGCTCGATCCACCTCGCTGAGCGGATATGTATAGGTTTCCACCTCGACCCCCTTGGCCAGGGCCTCGGCTTCATATAAGCCCACATGGGCGATCTCCGGGTCGGTGAAGGTGCACCACGGCATGATCAGCGACGCCATGCTGGCATAGCCGAGTCCAAACGGATGGGGAAAGAGCGCGTTCTGAATCACGATCTGGGCCATCGCGTCGGCGGCATGCGTGAACTTATATTTGGAACAGACGTCGCCTGCCGCGAAAATGTTGGGGGTCGTGGTCTGCAATCGATCATTCACCGCGATACCCCGCTGGTCGAATTGCACACCGACCCGTTCAAGACCCAGCCCTTGCACATTGGGGGCGCGCCCCACCCCTACAAGAATTTCGTCCACCACAATCTGGTGCGCCCGACCATGCGAAGCGAAGGTCAGCCGCTTCCCCTCCTCCTGCTTGGTCACAGTTACGTCTGCGCCGCAGCAGAGCATCGTGACGCCGTCGCGCTTCAATGCCCGCTCGACGATCTCCGCCGCGTCGCGATCTTCGTTCGGCAGAATACCGTGTTGCGCCTCCACCAGATACACCTGACTGCCGAACCGAGCAAACGCCTGCGCCAATTCACACCCGATAGGACCGGCCCCGATCACGCCCAGACGTGGCGGCAGTTCAGTCAGCCAAAAGACGGTCTCATTGGTAAGATAGCCCGCATCCGGGAGGCCCGCCATGGATGGCACGGCCGGGCGGGCCCCGGTGCAAATGGCCGCCTTGACGGTCTTCAGCGTTCGATTCCCCGCCGCCCCTTCGACGCACACCGTTTCCGGATCTTCGAATCGGGCCGCTCCGATATACACATCGACGCCGAGTTGGGTGTATCGATGCGCAGAGTCCGTATGGCTGATCCGCGCTCGCAGCTTCCGCATACGGGCCATCACGGCTCCGAAATCATACTTGACGCCCGAGGGAATGTGCAGGCCGAATTCTTCTGCTCGTTTGAGATCGGCCCAGGCCCGAGCGGCGCGGAGCATGCCTTTGGACGGCACACATCCGACATTCAGGCAGTCGCCGCCCATGAGGTGCTGCTCAACCAACGCCACTTTGGCACCTAGACCGGCGGCAAGGATTGCCGTCACCAGCCCCGCCGTTCCGGCACCGATGACGACAAGGTTGTACCGTCCGGTCGGCTCCGGATTCGTCCACGTCGACGGATGCACGTTCTCAACCAAGATTCGATTGTGCTCGTCGTGTGGAAGCACCAGACTTTCCGATTGCGGCATCATTGTTTGGGTTCCCCTGCCCAGGACCTCATCGCGTCTCTCCGGCGATGTCCAGGCAACCGGCGGCTTATGGCCGGGAGCCGGAATATTTTTGATACAGGGCCGGGGCAAGCGCCAGCAGGCCCAGGAGCGCGAATGCAGCCAGCACGTGTGGTGACGCAATTTCCTTGAGCGAGTTGATCGTTCCCAGTTGCTGTCCCGCATAGGCATAGACAAACGAGCCGGGAATAATGCCGAGGGCGGTGGCCGTCACATAGGTTCGGAGAGGGACGCGAGTCAGGCCTGAGACCAGATTCACCACAAAAAATGGAAACAACGGAATCAGTCGTAAGGTCATCAGATAATTGAAAGCGTTCTCGCCGAACCCGTCTTGTAACGGTCCGATCCATCGACCAAACTTCTGTTCGACGACGTCCCGCAAGAGATAGCGGGCGGCGAGAAACGCCAACGTCGCTCCCGTCGTCGCGCCGATGTTCACGTAGACCATGCCTACCAGTCCGCCGAAGAGGAATCCTCCTCCAAGCGTGAGAATAACGGCTCCCGGGAGTGACAACCCAGTCACGATGATGTAGCAGAGGATGAATGCCGCGACCGTCGCCGCATAATTGGCCTCGGTCAATGCCAAGAGCCTGTCCCGATTGTCTTTGAGCGCCTCCAAGGATAGGAACCGTGCCAGATCAAAATAGAAGAACGCCCCGATGGCCGCCGCCAGCAGGCCGCCGATAACAAGTTTGCCCATTTGACTGCGACTCGGTGCGGCCGTTGCTTGAAGCGGGGTCGACATGGCAGTGCTTATCATGGAGGGCTCCTCTCATGACTGTCAATCTGGACTCTGTCGAATGCTGACGCCTGCGGGAATTGGTCGTCGAGAGAGGCGTGTTCTTGCAGTTGAGACCCGAGGCGGCTCGTCGGGGTCAGCCGTCAGTTCCACTGATGGGTGGAGAGATCGCGATGGATGTCGAGCCTCCTCCAGGCACGTTCCACCGGATCGATCATGCCGTCGCGATTCTTGTCCAGTTCCAAGAAATGGTCGTGAAGAATCGCGCTCGTCTGCGGATTGGGCACCCCGCCCTTGCGCTGAGCTCGATCCGGCTTATAGCGCCGACGATTTTCCACGACGCCGTAATAGGAGAGATCTGGTTTTGGCGTTACCATGGCCAAGCGTTTTGTGCGTGTTTTTGAACGGCGGGGATGCGGGCCTGCCGATCGATCCGACGGCTTCTTCGTCGGTTTGTCCGTCAGCCGGGAGTCCGGCCCCTCGCTAAGCGGCCGTTTGCCGCGATCGGTAACGGAACGTGCCTGATCCGACTGAAGTGATCGTCCGGGAGGGTCCGCAGCTGCACGTGTTGACTTGCCTGAAGCGGCATAGCCGGCCGGCATCGGTGTCCACAGGCTCCCGAGCAACACCAGCATCAGCATCGGACACCCGTGCAGGAGGCCTCGCCATGTAAGGATGATCATCGGATGTCACCAGCCTGAACCGACAACGCCCCGTCATCATGCCTGATACCGCGTTGAAGTCGAAGACATTTCTTTGTCTCGTCAACACCCGCTCGAGCGCAGAAAGACTTGTCCCGGAGACCTGGAGTCTCGTACTCTGTTGTCAGGAGGGTCGATCATGGACGACAAGCGACTGATCAAGGCCAAAGAGTCCTGGGCCCAGGCTCGACGGGGAGGCGAGGAGCGAGAAGTGTTTTATGAAGGAGACAGTCGCCTCCCCCCCGGGCAACATGTGGTCGCCACCTTTCCGGTGTTGGACCTTGGATACAAGCCGGAGATCCCGCTGGATCAATGGACGCTGACCATCGGAGGATTCGTGGCGAATCCCGTGACTTGGAATTGGGAACAATTCCTTGCCCAACCCCACATGACGAACGTGTCCGATTTCCACTGTGTCACCTCCTGGAGTCGATACGACAACGAATGGAAGGGGGTCAGCTTCAAACACCTGGTGAGCGTTGTGCGACCGCTCTCTCTCGCGAAGTTCGTTTTATTCAAGGCGTACGATGATTACACAACCAATTTGCCCATCGAGGCCTGCGAGGACGACGATGTGCTCCTGGCCCATGAATGGAACGGACACCCCCTGACCAAGGACCACGGCGGTCCCGTTCGGATCATCATCCCCAAACGTTACGCATGGAAGGGTGCCAAATGGGTGAGCGCCATCACCTTCGCGGATAAAGATGAAAAGGGATTTTGGGAAGTCCGCGGCTATTCCAATACCGCCCTGCCTTGGACCAATGATCGGTATGGCTAACGGACGGGAGGACCGGGCCGGCCAGAGAACACACAGCGCGCGCGCCGCTCGACCTCACAACGGACGCAGGAGTTTGTGAGTCGCGTCCTGGTCCTTGAAGACCCGACGGTGTTTCAAGAGGGTCGGCACATGTTCCTGCACCGTGAGATTGAAGTGAACGGGAGGACTTTCGGTCAGGTCCGGATTACTGCCCTCTAAACGGACGCTGAGATCCAGCGTCCCGGTTTCCGTGTACTGGGCCCGGGCGCGCAGCACCGTGTAATGCAGATTCGTCAACGCTTGGACGGCCAGCTGCGCCTGACTGTCGGTTTCCGTAATCACCTTGGAGGGCTCCTGGCCCGCATAGCGGATGACCCCACCCGGAGCCTGCGCCTCGACCACTCCGTCTTCGACTGTGACTCCGGAGGAGGTGATATTCACGGGCAATGTCCCATTGAGGAGCCCGGTGCCGTGTAGCCCCTTCTTCTGTGCCGCACTTAAAATCTTGGCCAGATCCACTTCCCGCAACACCACCGTCATGCGGCGGGATGGCTGCGACCAATCGAGCCGCACGCCCGGACTGGTTGCCTTGCCTCCGAAGAGGTTCCCCCGAAGGTTTTTCAGTTCGAGGACCGGCCAGGATTCCGCCCATCGCCAAGCCGCTTGCAGCATCACGGTCACATCCGATAGCTCCACGCCGGTCTGGATGGCGTTGACCCGCAGCAACGCCGGTTCGACCATCACCATCGAGTCCACATCATCGGCTCGCAGCGTCAACGCCGTAGTGACACCCTTCAGGTGGGAGGGGCCAAAATGACCGGAGAGACTCTCGGCCGTGACGGTCGCAGTTCCGGAGGTCAGCCGAACGGGCTGCTGCGGATCGGTCGAGGTGAGCGCCCACGCGGCCTCAATCGTCGCCGTGAATTGCCCTTCGGTGATATCCAACGGGATCGTCCGCCCGGTAATCATGCGGCTGAGCCGATGCTTGTCACCGTCGAACACCACCGGTCCGAGTCGGCCATGCATGGATGCGGGGGCCGCGCTGAACGGCTGGACAATCCTGGCCGTGAACAGGCCTTCTTGCAGGAGCGTGTCGGCCCGCACGTCGGCCTTCAGACCGGCTTCGTTCGCCGTCAGCTTGACCTGCCAGTTGGTCGCCGCCATGGCTCCTTCCGACAGCGACATGGTCACCCCATTCGCCCGGAGCGCCGCCTCCACACTCCAGAACGACCCCACGGTTTCCGCCTGCTGCAGCTGGACGGTGCTGTGAAGCGGACGGATTTCCCGCCCCATCACGCGGGCCGCGGGCAGGCGAATCGACAGGGAAGCCGCACGCGCACGACAACGGCCGACCGGCCATTCGCAGCGCACCGGTAGCAGCTCGCTCAGTTGTACCGTCACCCGTGGGATCGAGACCGCTGTCCGCTCGATCTGTCTGACGGTGACGAATGAAGACGGCAATATTTTCAGGTGCAATTCGCTTCCATCAAGCACCAGGTTCCCGTGGAATCCGCCCATCGCCTCCTTGGCGGACAACCGGTCGGTGACGATTTTCGAGAGTTGCCCTTCCACGCGAAACGATCCCTTCATCCCCACCAATTCTTGCCCGACCGCCTCCGCGCGGGTGGTCTGAAGTTCCAAGACCAACGGCCCCGGCGCCCGTCCATAGACGACGCGAAGCGGCCCTTCCACCGTCAAGTGCGGTGACGAGTCGGCCCAGAACAGCTGCCCCTGGATGGGTTCGGTCTGTTCGATCCGCACCGGCTGATCTCCGCTTGGCAACATCGTCCGGACGATCTCCGGAATAAGCCGCGGCTGCGCATTCACCGTTGCCGTGAGCAACACACCGGGACGAACGGTCCAAGCCACCTGCGTGGTTGCGCCTCGGAAGGTCCCTTCCCAAGCCAGCGCGATATCCTTCGCCACCCCTTGGAGCGCCGGCAACGTCATGGCGCCACGCACCTGGCCGTCCACTTGCGTCCGCGGGTCTTCCCAGATCGACGGCAACGTGGCATCCGCTGCCGTCGTCCCGGTCCAGCTCATCGCAATCTGGCCGGTGACCCTGCCCAGTTCAGGACCAATCGGGACTAACAGGGCGATAAACGGCGCAAGCCCACGCACATTGACCTCCAACCGCCCTTCCATTTGTATTTGCGATCCGCGGGGGTGTGCATACGATTGCCATGAGACGATGGGTGTGGCTTGGGGCCGTTGCGAGGTCAACGTCGCCGACCAGTTGCTGGCCGAATGCCCGGCAACCGTCAAATCGTAGGAGGCCGTGTCTTGGCCTTGGAACGTCAGATGGCCGCCCAATTCGCCGCCTTGCTGAACCAACACACCTGAAACGGTCACTCTCCGCAGGGGGCCGGTCGCTTGTTCTCGAAAAATCGTCATCCGGGCCATACGCAGCTCGTCAAACGGCAGAATGGGCAGGCGCCGCAACAGGTCTCCGGCCGTCAACAACTCCCATGGAGAGCCATCTTCCTGGCCCAGCCCGGTCTCGGTGTGGACTCCCGCCGGCATCGTATTCAGAATTTGCACGGCGACGTCAGGAAGGACGACACGATCGACATGGCCATGCAGAAGCCGCCACGGGCGGTACTGCAATTCCACATCGGTCAGCGAGACCATCACAGTTTCATGCGGCAACTCCTGCCGGAAGGAGGCGACGGGAATGCGCATGCCTCGCAGCCCCGGATATCCAAGCTGAATGATCACATTCTTATATCCGGAATCACGCAGTCCCTTGCCGAGCAGATAGGAGGCCGCAAGCGGCAGGGCCAAGTAGAGGCTGATGAGCAGCATCAAGCCCAACAAAAGCATTCGCCGAGTGGATGGTGTCAGCATCGTGGTTGGAGTCCGGTGGACGGTTGTCAACCAATTCCTCTATGCCTGTCAAGTCGGCCTCGATGGAGATGCCGAGCACCCGCCTTCACGCATGCCTCGAAGGACCCGGCGCGCCGTTCTCCGGACCTGGCCCATCGCTCATCCTTCATTCGTTGACAGCCCGGCGCGACGCCGGTATCTTGAAGCCGGCGTTGAGTCTTCCGGCGCCCTCTCTCTGCACACGGGCGAGTCGCCATTGTTTTCCTCCACGATTGCTCAAATCGCATGCTGGCCGATCGATGTGTCGATCACTGATCCCTTTGTAGTTGCCACGGGGACGCGCCTGGCAGCCGAAAATGTGTTCGTCCGGATTACACTCGAGGATGGGACGCAGGGATTCGGGGAGGCGGCGCCTTTTCCTGAAGTCGGAGGAGAGAGTCGGCCAAGTTGTCTTGAGACCTTGGCCCGACTCGCACCCACTCTGATCGGCGCGTCGGTCAAGGACTACCGCCATCTGGCCCAACGGATGTTCGAACAGGCGCCGGCTCAGCCATCCGCGCGCTGCGGGATGGAAACTGCCTTGCTGGACGCCTACTGCCATGCCGAACACATGCCCTTGTGGCAACTGTGGGGTTCCGCGGCTGTCCGCGCGCATGAAACTGACATCACGATTCCCATCACCACCCTCGATGATACCGTCCGGCTGGCCCGGACGTGGTACGAGCAGGGTTTCCGGCTGTTCAAGATGAAGGTCGGCAAAAATGTCGATCTCGACATTCGACGTGTTGAAGCCGTGCATCGGGCGCTGCCGAGCGTCTCCTTCATCGGCGACGGGAATCAAGGTTTTTCACGGGAAGAATGCCTGCAGTTTGTCACCGGCATCCGGCGGTTTGGAGGCAGGCTGGTCCTGCTCGAACAGCCCCTCGCCCGAGAGGATCTTGCCGGTCTGGCGGCCATTCGCCGCGAGACCGGCATTCCGGTCGCCGCCGACGAATCCGTGCGGTCGCTCTCGGACGCCCGGCGCGTGATCAACCATGGCGCGGCCGATTACATCAATATCAAGATCATGAAAACAGGGGTGATGGAAGCGGTGGATATTGCCACGTTCACTCGGGAATCGGGTCTGAAGCTGATGATCGGCGGCATGGTCGAGACCAGAATCGCGATGGGGTGTTCCTTCAGCTTGGTGCTAGGCGTGCTGGGGTTCGATGTCCTCGATTTGGATACACCCCTCTTGCTCTCACGAGATCCGGTGCACGGCGGCTACTGCTACCAAGGCCCACTTCTTGTGCCCTGGCACGAGCCGGGGCTTGGAATGACCGTCGCGCCGACCGACACCAGCCTGCTCTTCGAATAGTCAGACGCCCTCGTCGCACTGCTTACACTCCAACACCGTCCCAATGTACCGCGCACGACCCGAGGCGATGAGGACCCAAGGGCGGTTCGTCAACGGCGGCTGATGCCGCACATGCTGGCCATGGCCGCACGTGAGATCCGCTACCCAGTCCCCGTGCTCATCCTGATGAAAGGACACAATGTGTCGAACCATGGAAGATGGCTGCCTGACAGTCGTCGGGGATTACATTGGATCGAAACCGTTACATCGCTCAGGACCGTTTCTCAAAGGGCAGCTCGGCGCGAGTCGCCGACGGATAATAGGTCCAATGATGCTCGGCGTCCTCATCAAAACTGCCCACAAAGAACACATCCCGTTTGAGGTGCCGGAATTCCGACAGCGTAATGCGACAGGTCCTGGGGTCAATCACCCGCGCGTCGAATTGCCCGATGAGATACGCCTCCTGTCCGGCCGTCGTATAGAGGTTCCGTCGACCGGCGTATCCGGTATCCGGAAACAGTTCGGAGGAAGCCGTGCAGCCTCCCGCCCCGATGAGAGAAACCGTGAGACTGTACCGGGACAAGAACGGATCGGTGGCAACCCGCACGATAGTCAGCCGCAGCGGCAGAGAGGGGATGTCGACAGACGCCGGCTCTGGGACACCGCTGTTGCAGGAGACCGCAAGCATGCCTGCGCCGGCCAGCCATCCCGGCCAAGACCAGGGCTTCACTTTTGTGCTGGCACCTTCGTTGTCGCACCAATCGATTCGAGACCGGCCTGCGCGCAGGCGTCATCGAGATGGGCACCGGGAGCCCCGCCGACTCCGATCCCACCCACGACCTCGCCACCGATGTCGATGGGAAACCCACCGCCGAGGATCAAGATTTCCGCGTTCATATCACGAAGCGCTTGGAGCGTCGGGACCTTTCCGATCAGTTCGGCTAGTTCGGTGGTCGGTCGTTGTAAGCTTGCCGCCGTGTACGCCTTCTTTCGGCTGCTTTCAACCGTGTGAGGACCGGCTCCATCGGCACGTCCCATGGCTCGCAATACTCCCGAACGATCCACGACCGACACACTCACACGATACCCATCCTTCATACAGGCATTCAGTGCCGCTTGGACCGCCCGTGTGGCCCCCTGGAACGGCAAGACCGATTCTTTGGACAACTCCTCCGCCGAGCTTTCGACCAATCCATACACACCCAGCAGGGCGACGATCGCCACGGCCATCATCATCGGGGAACTTCGATAAGGCTGTCTCGTCCGCATTCGCTGTCTCCCTTGTCGGCAGGTGGGTTCTCTCCGTTGATGGAGAGTACGAAGACCCCCGCATGGTGTCAAGCCTCTCTGGTTCGTCCTCGCAGCCGATTCGCTGTAGAGGTCGAGGGAGACATGCATCCGTTGAATGAGGATGCCCCGGCAGGTCTAGATGGCCGTCACTGGGAGGTGATGTATCGAAGCCGACCCAGGGAACTGGAGGGGGATGCCGTGAGTTCGCTTCGGAGCGAGTCGCCTACACTGAATGGTGATTCCAGGAACACATGGACTTCACCAGAAACCCATACTGGAAAGGACAGGCCCTACCGGCCCCGGAATCGCACGCGGCTCAACTCCACACGACTCGTTCCTGGTTGAGGAGGTAGTCGATCACTTCGATGCTGTTGCGCATCTGATCTTGGGCTTGCTCGGACATCGGCAGGACAGCGCCGACCAATCTGCCCGATTCCATGTCCTCCAAGGAGGGAATGCCGTCACCGGGAAGTTTCTCGCGGTCCTTTCGGAAGCTAGCCAAAGGAAACCTCCTTTATGAGTCCTTGTGAATCCGTTGGTCGCGTCGCCTGCGTCGTCAAACAGGCTGTTCCCATGAGAAAGCATATCACACGAATCCCGCTGGATAGAGATGCCGCGTATCTAATTGTTATCGTGAGATTTTCTAATGAGCAGCCGAGGCCGGTGCGAGCGGCGGAAGTGCGCCGAGAAAGGAAAAGTGTCCCCTATCGCGAAGGATGGTGTCCGGTCGCAATCGAAAGTCGTCGTGCTCAGCATCTACGAAGCGGGGATCCGCTTGCAGATCCGACGCTGACTTCAACTCAGGAGCCGGCGCGTGGGGAGACCCCGCACGCATATAGTCGCCTTCGCTATTGTAGAGCGCGTTAAAGGACGTGTGTGCCAGGCCGGACCCGGCAAACAGAAAGCCCACCTTATTCAGACCGACCACATTGCCCGACACCTCGCTGTAGGAAGACCCGAGGAACGCGACCCCGCCGCCGTTCTTGACGAGCGTGTTGCTGACCAGAACGGCCTTGGCTTTGTCAGTCACCACCACGGCTTCAAACAGGCTGCGGGTAATGACGTTGCGCTCCAGGCGGATTTCAGATTTCCCGGCGATATTGACGCCGTGATCGTTATCGTGGATGAAATTGCCGAGAAGCACGGCTTGGGAGTCGGCAAATTGCACACCCGTGGTCTCACTCCCCCCAATGATGCAGTCTTCAATTCGAACATCCTGCACTTGCTGTCCAAAGAGCATTCCTTTCACGCGCAGATTGCGCAACGTAATGCCCCTGCCGTTGAAGATCCCGAGCGCATGCCCGCCATGCTCGTTCACGGTCATCCCGCTGATTTCGACGTCCGTCGCCCCATACGGCCACTTGCCGACGTGGAGCACGCCCACGATGTCCTCGCGGCCCAACAAGGTCACCTGGTCTATGCCGGCGCCGACCAGTTTGATTCGCTCTTTACTGTGAATGGTGAGATCTTGGGGGTAGACTCCGGGTTTCACCAACACCGTATCGCCTTTGTGGGCGCTGTCAACCGCCGCTTGGATCGAGGTGAAGTCACCCGAGCCGTCGAGGGCCACCACGATCGTTCTCGGACCCGACTCGATACGTGGTTCGGCCGAGGTCGCGCGCATGGCGCCCGGAAGGAGCATCATCACAGTCAGGATGGCCAGGAGCAGACGCATGCAGCAGTTCATACCCGCGCCGTAGTGCAGAAGTCAATTCCCATGCAGCGCCGATGGCCGTGCACACGTGGCCCGCTGTCTCGGGCTCATCACGACTTTTACGGCGGGCTCGTGTATGCTCCTTTGCCATGATTCTGGTGGGCCTGACCGGCGGGGTCGCGACCGGAAAAAGCACGGCTGCCAACCTGTTCAGGCGCTGCGGTGCCGTGGTCATCGATGCGGATGCGCTGGCCCGCGAGGTCGTCGGACCAGGCAAGCCGGCCTGGCGCGAGATCGTGCGCGCCTTCGGCAAGGCGGTCCTGAATCCTGATCGTACGCTCAACCGCGGCGTCCTGGGAGCCATCGTGTTCAACAACAAAGCGAAGCGGCGCCGGCTTGAACAGATCATTCACCCGCGGGTGGCCCGGGAACAGGCCAGGTTGACCAGACTAGCCGAGCAAAGCGATCCGGCCGCCGTCGTCGTCTATGACGTCCCGCTTCTCTTCGAAGCCGGGATCGACCGGCGGGTGGACAAGATCATCGTCGTGACGGCTGATCGGAACACACAAATCGCTCGTCTCAAGAAACGAAACCGTCTAGGAACGGCGGAGGCGCTGCGACGAATTCGGAGCCAACTGCCGATGTCCAGAAAGATTGTTCGCGCAGACTATATCGTTCACGGTGCCAGTTCACCGGTCCACACACGCCAGCTCGTCAAAAACATCTTTCACGATCTCCGGAGGCAGGCTCGATCAGCGCCGCGGAACAAGCGGTGAAGCGTCGAGATCGGCGCCTACGTCTACCGCCGGCTGGTGCCCCTATGTTAATGTCGATCCATGCACAATGTGGTCATCATTGGCTCAGGGCCCGCAGGGTTGACCGCCGCGGTGTACGCCGCCCGCGCCAATCTGGCGCCGGTGCTCGTCGAGGGCTGGCAGTCGGGAGGACAGCTGACCACGACCACGGAAGTCGAAAACTTCCCTGGCTTCCCGGCGGGGATCCTGGGACCGGAGCTCATGAAAGCCATCCGATCTCAAGCCGAACGATTCGGGGCTCTTTTTCAGCCTGGGGATGTCACCAGCGTCGATCTCCGCACACGTCCCTTTTCGCTGGTCGTCGATGGCGAACATGTCCGGGAAACCAACACTGTGATCGTCGCCACCGGCGCCTCCCCCGTCACCCTGGGCCTACCGAACGAACGGCGGCTGTGGGGACGCGGCGTTTCGAGCTGCGCGACGTGCGACGGCTTTTTCTTCAAGAACAGGGAGTTGATCGTTGTCGGCGGCGGCGACAGCGCGATGGAGGAAGCGATCTTTCTGACCAAGTTTGCCGCCAAGGTCTCGATCGTTCACCGGCGCGATAAGCTTCGGGCCTCAAAAATCATGCAAGATCGCGCGATGAAGAACGAGCGGATCGCCTTTCTCTGGAATTCCATCGTGCTGGACGTCCTCGGATCGGAGACGGTCTCCGGCGTTCGGTTGAAAAACCTCATCACCGGCAAGGAGTGGGACTTCGCCTGCGACGGAGTGTTTCTGGCGATCGGCCATCGGCCGAATACGGCCTTGTTCTCCGGTCAACTGGAGATGGATGCGACGGGCTATCTCATCACGCACCACGGCACTGCGACAAGCGTTCCCGGCGTCTTCGCCGCAGGAGATGTCCAGGACGCCCACTATCGCCAAGCGATCACCGCCGCTGGCTCCGGCTGCATGGCCGCAATGGACGCCGAACGTTTCCTTGAATTATCGAATTAGAGACCCGGCGAAGAGAGAGAGGCCCAACCTCTAGCCTGATGCGTTGTATTTCCCGGTGCCGGAACCCTCTATGCACTGCGCGATTGTCCATTACCATGAGCTTGCCCTCAAGGGCCGCAACCGCGACTATTTTGAGCAACGTCTCGTCCACAATCTCCGCCAAGCCATCAAGGATCTTGGCGGCACACGGGTGGACAATCTGCGAAGCCGCATCCGCGTCGTGTTTGGCGACGCCAACCGGATGGTGGTCAAAGAGCGGCTGGCACGCGTCTGCGGCGTCGCTAACTTTTCACTCGCCCGCGCGGTTCCGATCAATCAGACGAGCCCGGACGTCAGCAACTTGAGCGCCGCCGCCATCGACGCGCTCCGCGCACGGTCCTTCTCGACGTTTCGCGTCACCGCGAGGCGGGCGGACAAACGTTTTCCCCTGACTTCCATGGATGTCGAACGCGCAGTCGGCGCCGACGTCTGCCGCGCGACCGGTAAACCCGTGAGCCTCAAACGTCCCGACGTCACAGTGTTCATTGAACTCCTGACGAAGGAGGCCTACGTGTCCATCGAGAAGATTCCGGGGCCCGGGGGCATGCCCGTCGGAGTCAGCGGAACCGTCGCGTGTCTCCTGTCCGGAGGAATTGATTCGCCGGTGGCCGCCTTTCGCATGATCAAACGCGGGTGTCGAGCGGTGTTTGTGCATTTCTCGGGCCGCCCGTTGGTCAGTCGAGCGTCGGAGGACAAAGCACGGGAGCTGGTGCAAACCCTGACGGCCTACCAATATGAATCACTGCTGTACGTGATCCCCTTTGGAGAGATCCAGCGTGAGATCGTCCTTCGGACGCCGGCACCGTTTCGTGTCGTGCTCTACCGGCGCATGATGATCCGGATTGCTGAAGAGCTGGCGAGGAAGGAAGGCTGTTGGGGCTTGGTGACGGGCGACAGTTTGGGCCAGGTCGCCTCTCAAACGCCGGAAAACCTTGCCGTGGTGGAAGAGGCGGCGGCGCTGCCGATCCTCCGGCCGCTGATCGGGATGGACAAACTTGAAATCACGAACGACGCGCGGTGCATCGGCACCTACGACACCTCCGTCGAACCCGACCAGGATTGCTGCAAATTGTTCACGCCGCCCCATCCCAGCACAAAAACTCGGCTCGACGAATTGCGCACGGTGGAACGAGCACTCGACGTCCCGGCGTTGGTCAAACAAGGGCTCGACAAGGCGGAACACGCCTGGTTCACTTTCCCCGAGTCGTCATCGCCAAGGCCTTCTCTTGCACCATTCGAAAGTGCGCGGTGAGTTCTTTTCGCACGGCCACGGCCACCAGCCAATCGGGGACGATCGTTTCGATCTGCACCTGGAGTTCGAACTGGGCTTTGGTCTGACGGCCGCCATCCGCTGGGGCCAACATCCAGATCCGGCGATATTGCTTGAAGTCCCCGCCTCTGAGTTCGGTGAGCACGCCCCCTTCCGGTAACGCGCGCGATTCACAGACCAGTCGGCGCTCTCCCGGGATCAGCGCATGCGCGATTCGGATATCGGTGACGGTCTTGCCGTCCTGCTCCCGCAAGTCGACGATCCGCATGCGAATGTCGAAGAGATCGGGCCAATGAGGGTAATCGGTGAGAATCTGTTGAATGACGCCCGCCTCCGCAGAAAACACCATGCTGGCGGTCGCCTTGAGCCCGCCCGTCGGCATCGGCTGAACGGTGAGCTCGACCGGCTCCCCCGCCCACAACCCTGTCGCCGGCAGAAACAGCAGTAGGCTCATGAGGGACGCCGCCAACGCCACCATGGCGCGATCATACTGGCACCTGTTATGGAGCGGCGAGAAAGAACCGTCATTGACCGGGGCAAAGCGCCGTGTGCTAGGATGCGTTATGGTTCCCATGCGCTCTCGAATCCTTTTCTTCGCCTCAGTGCTGACCGGTGTCTTACTGTTCGCCGAGCAGGGATCCGCCCAGCTGGCTGATGAAACGCATGCGACGACCGAACAATCCTGCAGCTTTGGGATGAGCAAGGGAGAACCTTCTCAGAGGTGCGCCGTTCCGTTCCCTCCGGGCTGCCGCGTCGCAAACATTCCCGGCTCAGCGAGACCCTTGGCGACGATTTCAAAAGGCGGCCGAGTCCTGTGTCGGTTCGATGAAAAAAAGACCGATTGGAAAGCCAACATCGTCGGCGCCTGCGGCCGGTGCCAATCCGATCTGTGCTCCGCCCAATTTAGCGTCCGCTTCGATTGCTCGGCTCAATAAGCCCTATCATCCTCTATGGTCCTCTCCCGCGCAATCAAGCAAGAGGCTCTCGCACTGGGATTTGATGCCGTGGGGATCGCGCGCGTCCCTCCAGCCGCATCGAATGAGCACGCGCTGCTGACTCGACTGAGACAGTGGCTCGAACGCGGCTATCACGGCACCATGACCTGGATGAGCCGGACACCCGAAAATCGGGCGGATCCTGGCCTGGTCTTGGCCGGTTGCCGTTCGGTCATTGCCGTCGGCGCCAACTATCTGACCGTGCATCGAGCCGATGAGCGCCCGGGGCATGGGCGCATTGCGCGTTATGCGTGGGGGCAGGACTACCATGGGGTGCTGGGTGATCGGCTGGCGCAACTGGAGCGACGCATCCATGTGCTGTCTCCTGAAGCCGTCACTCGTGCTTACGTCGACACCGGGCCGGTGATGGAAAAGGCCTGGGCCGAACGCGCGGGCCTCGGATGGATCGGCAAACACTCCAATCTTGTTTCGTCGCAGTTTGGGTCCTGGCTCCTTCTGGGGGAAATTTTGACCACCTTGGAACTGGATCCTGACGAGCCGGCGAGCGATCTGTGCGGGAGTTGCACCCTGTGCGTTCAGGCCTGCCCGACGCAGGCCATTGCCGAACCGTACGTCGTGGATGCCACACGCTGTATTTCCTATCTCACCATCGAACGGCGGGGCGCCGGGCCTCCTGTGGAGGATGAGGTCCTCCGCGGCATGGGCAACAAAATTTTCGGCTGCGACGACTGCCTGGACGTCTGCCCGTTTAACCTCCGGGCGGAGCCCACGCGGGACCCGGCGTTTACCCCTTCCTCCGTTGCCCTGGCTCCCCGGTTATCGGAACTGGCCGAGTTAACGGAGGAAACCTTTACCGCACGATTTCGGGGCAGCCCGATCCGCCGCGCCCGGCACCGAGGCTTCATGACAAACGTTGCCGTCGCGTCTGCCAACGAGCGCAAAGGCTCACCGCCCTCCTAACGGTGTGTTCCCGTGCCCCTCTTTTCTCGCGGCTCAAGGAGGAGTAGGCTAACCGTAGGCCTCCCGGTGTTCGAGTGGAACGTCGGACGAAGGAGTCCGTCCATGAACCGTCCGCTGATACTGCTTTTCTCCAAACGACCTGAGACGATTCGGCTCGTGGAAGCGGTAGTTGCCCCCAACGCGTTGGCCCTTCGTCACGCGGACACCCTGAGCGAGTGCCTGCGCCTGTGGAAGGAACTCCGCCCTGCGCTCGTGATCGCCGAAGGGGTCCCTTCCACCTTGTCGCCCTTGTTGGATTTCGGACGGCACAACGCGGTACCCACGCCGGTCGTCATTCTCGGTGGTTCATCCGTCCAGGAAGCGGTGGAGATGATGCGGCGGGGAGCCGCCGACTATGTGTCGAGCCCGCACCCGCCCGCCCAGGACCTCCGCGCGAAACTTCTGTCGCTCCTCAACCAGCCCCAGACGGCGGAACCGCCTTCGGCAGCGGTCCCCGACCGATTCACCCAGATTGTAAGCGTCTCCCCTCAAATGACGCTCCTCAAGCAACTGGCCCGCGAAGTCGCGCTCACCGATGCCACCGTGCTGATCACCGGAGAAAGTGGAACGGGGAAAGAACTCTTCGCCCAAGCCATCCATGCCACAAGCCGCCGGGCCTCCGGCCCTTTGGTCGCCTTGAACTGCGCCGGCATTCCGGAACACTTGCTTGAGTCGGAGTTGTTCGGGTATCAGCAAGGCGCCTTCACCGACGCCAAACATACGAAACCCGGCCGGTTCCAGCTCGCGGAAGGCGGCACCTTGTTTCTTGATGAAATTGGAGAAATGAGCAGCGCGGCTCAAGCCAAATTGTTGCGCGTCCTTGAAGATCACACGGTGGATCCTCTGGGTGACATCAAGAGTCACCCCGTTAACATCCGAGTCATCACCGCGACCAACGAAGACTTGCCGGCCCGTATTAAAGCCGGCCGGTTTCGGCTCGACCTCTACTATCGGCTCAACGTCTATCAGCTCCGTCTTCCTCCGCTACGGGAGCGGCCGGACGATATCGAGCCGATCTTTCACAGTTTTCTGGAGCGTGCCAGACGCGAGCGAGGCTGCCGAATCAAGGCCCTCGCTCCGGGCGCCCTGGCGGCACTCCAGCGGCACGATTGGCCGGGCAACGTGCGCGAATTGCACAATGTCGTGGAATGGTTGACGATCACCTGCAAAGAAGAAACTATCCAGCCCCATCATTTGCCGGCCTCCCTCAAAGCCCCCGCGTCATTCGACTACCCGCAGACGGAGCCCAAGGCCTCCTTGCTGGCCTTCGGCCTCTCGTTTCAAGAGATGGAAAAGCAGATGCTGGAGGAGGCACTTCGCAAAACGTCGGGAAACGTCTCCGAAGCCAGCCGGTTGCTGAAGATGACCAGGAATACCTTGCGTTACCGCATGGCGAAATATCATCTCGACTGAATTACGCCGGGTGTCAGCTGGAAAAGACGTTTTCCTCAAATCACATCCTCCACAGCCCGGGCATGGTCAGTTCGCCGGCCGTTGGTTCTTTGCCGGTCATGAAGACGTCTTCCAGGAATGCTGCAAGGATGACCGGTCCGCTGCCTCGAATAGGGCGAGTACCGGGCTCCCCACCATGCCGATTAATCACCGTGATGATTCCGCTGCGGTCGACGAACGTGCCAATACGCGTAGGCCAAGCCGGCGGTTCCCCAGCAACACCAACTTTGCCGAGAGGACGGAGGAGGCGATCAACCGTTCAAGACGATGGGCTGCTCGTGGCTCCACCGGATGAACAGCCGATGTGAACGGATCGGACAGAAACCGCCTTTGCCAACGCCTCCTCCGTGAGAGTGTCAATGGGTCGCGCTGGTGCGTGGTCCCCGCGTGTCAGGACCGGCGCCTTCGGTTTTCGCGGGTTTATCGCAATCGGACGATGGTCACCCCATCGCCACCTTCCGGCCTTTCTCCGGGTCGGAAATCGGCGACGTAGGGCGACTCTTTGAGATGGTGACGGAGGACGGATTTCAGGCGGCCGGTCCCTTGCCCATGAATAATGCGAAGTGATGTGCCGCCGACGAGCGTGGCACGATCCAACGCGGCCACGACTATTTCAAGCGCCTCATCCGCCGCCCGTCCCCGTACATCGACGACGGTGTGGACGTCATCGCCCCACCCCCCCTGGCCGCCGCCCTGCTTGGCGGCGGACGTGGCCGGCCGTGGGTGGGGCGGCTGGGTGGTCGGATGAGTCACCCCAGAAAGACTCGCGACAGTAGCCAGGACCTCTCCCTCGCCGACTTTCACTCTCACCCGTTTTTTGCCGTGAGGCGGTTCCAACAAGGTCCCCATGACGCCGAGGCCGATAATCTCAATGGCCGACCCGGCCCCGAGTTGTTCGACGGGGATCGGCTCTGGAAGGGGGGCGACCTCCGCCTGCATCTGCCGCTCTAACTCAACCAGCCGCTGTTTGGTTTCCCGGGCTTTCGCCGGCTGTGGCTCTTTCCTGAACGCTTCGACGGCGGCCTGCACCTCGGCGCGCGCGCGCTGGAAGTGTTCACCCAGTTTCTTCTTCAGGCCGGAACGCGCCTCCCGCTCCGCCTGTTCCAGTCGAGTCCGAATCTGGTCCGCGTCACGGGCGGACGCCTGCGCCTGTGCGCTGGCTCTGGCCGCCTGTTCAAGTTCCCCGGCAAGCTGGCGTTGCTTAGCGTGAAGATCCTTCAACAGCGCATCCAGCCGACGATCGCCCGTCTGCAAGCGGTTCCGGGCATCACGCAGAACCGCCTCATCCATACCCAATCGAGCCGCAATCTCCAGCGCGGACGATCCTCCGGGGACTCCGAACCACAATCGATACGTCGGCGCCAACCGCTCGACGTCGAATTCAACACTGGCATTGCCAAACCCGGGCGTCGTCTGGGCCAGCGTCTTCAGCGATCCGTAATGGGTGGTGGCGATCACTTTCATATTGAGCGAGGCCAAATGGCATAACAGCGCCTCGGCCAACGCGGCGCCTTCCTGTGGTTCCGTCGACGTCACCGGCTCATCCAGCAGGACCAGGGACCGGGCCCCCCCCTCCGGCCTGGAACCAGCCACCGATTCAGCAAGCAGCTCAACCATGTGTGTCATGTGCGCCGAGAAGCTGGACAAGTCTTGGCTCAAATCCTGCGCATCCCCGATATCTGCATAGAGATGCGTGAATAGGGCCATGTCGGACTCCGGCGCACAGGGGAGATGGAGTCCGGCCCGTACCATGAGAGAAAAAAGACCGATGATTTTCAACGTCACCGTTTTGCCGCCCGTATTAGGCCCGGAGATGATCAGGACACGGATCGTCTCATCGAAGTCGATATCGTTCGGCACGATCGCGTCTTTGGCCAGCATCAGCAATGGATGCCGGGCCTGCCTGACACGCACTCGGCCGTCATCGTTCAAGGCCACTGCACTGGCCTGAAGCCGTCGGCCCAAGGCGGCTTTCGCGCCGATGCAGTCCAGCAGCGCCAAGACATCGGCACCCTGGACCAATTCCGATGCATGGGAGCCCAGCAACAGGGTTAACTCCCGCAGGATGCGCCGAACCTCGCGTTCGATTTCAAGGTCCGCCACCTTAATCGAATTGTTCAAGTTGATCAGTTCCCGTGGCTCGACGAACACGGTCGCACCGCTCGCCGACACGTCGTGCACGATACCCGGGATCCGGCCACGCATGTCCGCTTTCACCGGCACCACGTAGCGGCCTTCCCGTTGGGCAAAAAACGCCTCTTGGAGGACGTCCGCGTAGCGCGAGGAATGCAGCAACCGGTCAAGGCGCTGCCGCATTTCCTGTTTGAGTTCCAGTGCATGTTGTGTCAGCCTTCGGAGTTCGGGCGTCGCGGATTCTTTGATGGCTCCGTCAGGCTCAATGGCCGCAACAATGGCCCCTCTCAGCATGCGGCAATCCTTCACCGAGGCCAACGGCCCGGTCAGGAGCGCGAGTGCGGCCGCGGTGTGCTGATGCCGCGCCATGTACGCGTCTATCTCTTCCATCAGCGCCAGGACCATTCCGCAGGCATGCAGTTCTTGCGCTGAAAGCACTCCTCCTTTGCCGGCACGCAAGACGACCTCACGGATGTCCGGGAAAGAAACCATGGGAAAAGGCTCGCTCCCCTCCGACAGGGCCGCCATCTCGGCGGTTTCCTGCTGGCGCACACGAGTGGTTTCAAGGTCGTCCGCGAGGGCCAGGTCTCGACACAACCGAGCTCCGCTGAACGACTTCGCATAGCCGGCGAGGACCTCGAGCAGGCGCGGCCACTCCAGCACGTGCGCCGCTTTCACCGATAACCGTTGGGACATCAGAATTCTTTAACCTCAGTGAGGATCTGTGGTTCGGGGATGGGACTGCACGACACTCCCGCTTTCTTCCGCTCGAAGTCCGCACCCCAACCTGATTGAGATTACCTGTCTTCTCGCCGCCTTCCGGGATGTCCATCCTTGACAAGGCAGGAGGGCGTGGATACTATCCGCATACACATTTGCCGGTTGATCGCAACCGGCTTTATTTTTTGGCAGAGGACACGACGTTATGGCCATTCGGATCGGCATCAACGGATTCGGACGCATCGGACGAAATGTATTACGTGCGTCGCTTGGAGACCCGGACCTCGATTTCGTGGCGATTAATGATCTCACTGACGCCAACACCCTGGCCTATCTGTTGAAATATGATTCGGTGCACGGGACGCTGAACGCGCGAATCGAGGCCAAGCAGGATCACCTTCTCATTGATGGAAAGCCGATTCAAGTGCTGGCCGTCAAGGATCCGAAGGAACTCCCGTGGAAGGCGCTCAACGTGGAGATGGTCCTTGAATCGACCGGCCGCTTCACAGACCGCGAAGGGGCCGGAAAACACCTCGCCGCCGGCGCTAAATACGTCATCATTTCAGCCCCGGCGAAAGATCCCGATGTGACGGTCGTGCTCGGCGTGAATGAGGATAAGATAGACCCGAGGTCGCATCACATCGTGTCCAACGCCTCCTGCACGACCAACTGTCTGGCACCGGTCGCCAAGGTGTTGTTGGAGAATTTCGGCATTAAGCACGGTGTCATGACGACCATCCATTCCTACACGAACGATCAACAATTATTGGACCTTCCCCACAAAGACCTGCGGCGCGCGCGTGCGGCCGCCATGTCGATGATTCCCACGAGCACCGGCGCAGCCAAGGCCCTGCATCTGGTGCTGCCCCAACTCAAAGGCAAGATGGATGGGCTTGCCATTCGAGTCCCGACTCCCAACGTGTCCCTCGTCGATCTCACGGTCGAAACCGAACGGGATTGCGACGTGGCGGCGGTGAATGCGGCCTTCAAGACGGCAGCCAACGGGCCGCTCAAAGGGATCCTCCAGTACTCGGAAGAACCGATTGTGTCGATCGACCAGAAAGGCGATGCTCACTCGGCCACGGTGGATGCGCCCTTGACCAGCGTCGTCGACAAGCGTTTGGTAAAAGTGACCGCCTGGTATGACAACGAGTGGGGCTACTCGTGCCGTGTCCGCGATCTGATCAAGGTTTTGGCCCACAAAGCGATCGCATCATGAGCGGCCAGAGTAGGCCCGCTCCCGGTTTGTAGCGTGGCGCGACCTGTTTCACACGGCACGAAGGGGCGTGCATGAACTTACGAAAGAAAACCATCGATGACGTACTGTTGCGTGGGAAACGGGTCATTATCCGCGCCGATTTCAACGTCCCTCTCGACGAATCGCTTCAGATCACCGACGATACGCGCATCCGCTCCACGCTGCCGACGATCAACCGCGTCGTGGACGAAGGGGCAAAGGTCATTTTGTGTTCGCATCTGGGACGACCGAAAGGCGCCTTTCATCCCAAATACAGTTTGGCGCCGGTCGCGAAACGATTGGGACGGCTCCTCGGCAAAGAAGTCGTCTTTGCACCCGATTGCATCGGACCGGCGGTGGAGAACCTCGTCGCCAAAATGAACCCAGGCGACGTCTTGCTCTTGGAGAACCTACGGTTTCACCCGGGCGAAGAAAAGAACGACGACACCTTTTCAAAGGCGCTGGCCTCCCTCGGCGACGTCTTTATCAATGACGCCTTCGGAGCCGCCCATCGCGCGCACGCCTCCACCGTCGGGATCACAAAGTTCATCAAGGACGCCGCAGCCGGCGCACTGCTCAAAAAGGAAATCGAATACCTCGAAGGAGCGGTCGAAAATCCCGTCCGCCCGTTCGTCGCCGTTCTCGGAGGGGCGAAAGTGTCCGGCAAGATCGGCGTCATTGAGAATCTGGGCAAACGGGTGGACAAAGTCATCATCGGCGGTGGGATGGCCTTTACCTTTCTCAAAGCGAAGGGGCTGGAGATCGGCAATTCCATCGTCGAGACCGATATGTTGGATTTTGCCAAAGGGATTGAGGAACATGCCTTGTCCCGGGGGGTGAAATTCTATCTGCCCGTGGACTGCGTGGTCGCCGCGAGCCGGGAGCCGGGTGCGGAGACGAAGATCGTGACGGTGCAGGAGATTCCCAAAGGCTGGTACGGTCTGGACATCGGCCCCGCGTCGGTCAAGCTCTTCAGCGAAGCCCTCCAAGACGCGAAGACCATCCTGTGGAACGGGCCGATGGGGATGTTTGAAACCGACGCCTTTGCGCGCGGGACACTCTCCGTGGCCCATGCGATCGCCAATGCGTACGCTTTGACGATCGTCGGCGGCGGTGAAACCGCATTGGCCGTTCACCGGGCAGGCGAATCCGACAGCATCTCTTTCATTTCAACCGGCGGCGGAGCCGCGCTGGAGTTGCTGGAAGGCAAGCAACTTCCCGGACTGGTGGCATTGCCCGATCGCACTGCCTAAGTCGCCGCTCCCCTTCTAACCCAGTGAGCCAGGTCATCGTGCGTAGACGCCTCATCGTCGGCAATTGGAAGATGAACAAGACTGGGACGCAGGCGTCCGCCTTTGTCCGCGAACTGATCAAAGCCCTTCCCGCCACGACCTCGATTGATATGGTTATCGCGCCGCCTTTCACCGCATTGGAGTCCGTCCGAACGGCGCTCGGCTCGTCACCTGTGCTTCAGCTCGGCGCGCAAAATCTGTTTTGGGAAGACCACGGCGCCTATACCGGCGAGGTCTCTGCATCCATGGTGCACGATGCAGGCTGTCGCTTTGTCATTCTTGGCCATTCAGAACGGCGCGGACTCTTTCACGAGCATGACGAGGACATCGGCAAGAAGATCGCCGCGGCACTGAGGCACGGACTTCGCCCTATCGTCTGCATCGGAGAATCACTGGTCGAGCGGGAAGGACACGAGACTGCGGCCGTGCTCACTCGACAGCTGCGGGGAAGCCTTGCGACGCTGTCTCCGCACAACATGGGCGCCGTATCAATCGCCTATGAGCCGATCTGGGCGATAGGGACAGGACGAGCGGCCACCCCTGATCAAGCGACAGACGCCCACCGCGTCATTCGAGAGTTCCTGACCAAGACCTGGTCGGCTGCGGTCGGCGATGAGACGCGCATTCTCTATGGCGGCAGCGTGACCCCGCAAAATATCGACTCCCTGCTGAAATCCGAGCACGTTGACGGCGCGTTAATCGGCGGGGCTTGTCTCCAGACCGAGGCCTTTGTTAAAATCGCCGCCATTGCCGAATCGATGGGAGTACCCGGCTGATGCTCTACACGTTGATTGTGATCGTGCATGTGTTCGTCTGCTTTTTGATGATCGGGGCGATTCTGCTTCAATCAGGCAAAGGAGCTGAAATCGGGGCGGCCTTCGGAGGCTCGAGCCAGACGGTCTTCGGGAGCCGAGGACCGGCCAATTTTCTGAGCAAGCTTACGGTCATCGTGGCAGCCGTCTTTATGCTGACCTCCTTCAGTCTGGCCATTTTGGCCAAAGAACGAAACTTTTCCTCGACGGTCATCGACTTAAAACAGAAGAGTGCCCCTGCAGCCGCACCCGCTCCTTCTCCGGAGCATCCACAGGAAGATTCACATTCCGGGGAGTCTTCACCTGCCAACCACTGAAGCGCACCCCGGCACTGGCTCGTGTGAATACTCTCGAACGATTAGACTACAGGCGGGTCAGCCACGATTCATGCGCGGGATCTTCTCCGCGCACGATTGAGAAGAAGGCTTGTTGAAGGGCAAGCGTCACCGGTCCCGGCTTGCCGCTCCCGATCCGTCGATGATCTATTTCGCGGACCGGAGTCAGTTCAGCAGCCGTTCCCGTCACAAACACCTCATCGGCCAGGTACATCTCATCCCGGGTGAACCGCTCTTCAACCACAGGGATCTTCCGCTCTCTTGCCAATTCGATCACTGAATTTCTCGTGATCCCTTCCAGAATCGAGGTCAGGGGGGTAGTTTTCAGGAGGCCGCGACGCACAATAAAAATATTCTCTCCCGTTCCCTCGGCCACATAGCCTTCCGGATCCAGCAAAATCGCTTCATCATACCCGTCGGCTTTGGCCTCGCGTTTGGCCAGTATCGAGTTCACATAGTAGCCGGAGATTTTCCCTCTGGTCATGGCGGCGTTCACGTGGTGTCGAGTGAAGGACGAGACTCGCGCCCGCATACCATGCACCAGCGCCTCATCACCGAGATAGGCCCCCCACTTCCAAGCCGCGATCGCTACGCGAATCGGGTTGTCCCCCGGGTGCACGCCCATCGTCCCATATCCAATATAGGCGAGTGGTCGTATGTAGCAGGCTTCTAGTCGGTTGATGCGCACCGTCTCCACGATCGCACCGGCGATGTGCTTCCGGTCATACGGTATGGCCATCATGGCGATGTGCGCCGAGTCAAAAAGCCGATCGACGTGCTCCCGAAGCCGAAAGATGGCAGACCCGGATTTACCCTGGTAGCAGCGAAGTCCCTCGAATGCAGCCAACCCGTAATGCAGGGAATGTGTCAGCACATGGACATTCGCCTCACCCCAGGAAACGAACTTTCCATCCATCCAAATCTTTTCAACGGGTTCAAGCATCCTCACGACCTCTGCGAAGTGTTCACACAGGAGGAAAAATAATTTGCGAACTATAAACGCGGCCCAGGAGGTGCGTCAAGCAACGGCTCGACAGGTCACAGACACCACGGGGAGTTAAGAAGAGGCGCAGTACGCTCGCAGGCGAGAACTCAAAAAGGTGCCGACTCGGTCATCACCGTCCGGACTCATCACGACCACTTTCGCCCCGAACAGCAAACCTCGAACCCACCGAACCACGACTCGCTGAATTTCCACGGGTTCGTCATGATCGGGAAGCGACAATCTCACAACCAGCTCCATGCCCGGCACGACTTGATGGTCGCCCAGCACGCGAAATCCCTTCCGAGACAGGTTCATGACTGTCCCCTTCCCAAGAAACTCCCCGCCCATGTAATACAGGACGCATCGAACTGGAAGACGATGGTAGGTCCGGATGACAAATTTGCTGGCCGGTAACATTCTCGATTCCTTTGTATGATGGCGGCCTTGCATCGTGCAATCGTGTAGTGATCAACATACGTGCAGCGGGGTCAGTCTTCCAGTCCTCAAAAGAGGGGGCCTCAGGATGCTCAGCCGACTTCCCTTCACGCACGTCAGCGCGCCGCGTTCGCTTGACACCACACAAATCTCCATGTTAAATGACGCGTTCCGTTGGAGGGGAAGATCATGTACGCGATCATCGAAACAGGTGGAAAACAATATCGAGTCGAACCGGGCTCGATGGTGCAAGTTGAGAGCTTACCCGGGGACGTGGGCGCCGTCATCGAGTTGAGCCAGGTGCGGGCGCTCCATGGCGATGCGGGGATGGTCATCGGACAACCGCTCGTCGCCGGAGCCAAGGTTACCGCCGAAATCGTCCGCCATGGCCGAACGCGCTCCATCACGGTCTTTAAAAAGAAACGTCGCAAGAACTACCGCCGGACCAAGGGCCATCGGCAAGGCTTTACCAACCTCCGCATTACCGGCATCGAAACAGCGTAACGGACAAGAGGAACGACCATGGCAACAAATAAAGGGGGCGGGTCATCACGAAACGGCCGGGACAGCAATCCCCAGTATTTGGGCGTGAAGGCCTATGGTGGACAAGCCGTAAAGGCCGGCACCATCATCGTCCGTCAGCGCGGCACGAAGTTTTTCCCTGGATTCAACGTGGACCTCGGTCGAGACCATACCTTGTTCGCCCGGGTGGCCGGCATCGTCAAATTTGAAGGCGGGCAAGCGAGGCGAAAAGTCAGCGTGTATCCCATTCCTGCCAAGTCCTGATCTCCTGTTGTCCGCCCTCACATTCCGTCGACAAGCCCTCTGCCGCTCCAACGGGGGAGTAGGGTATACTGCCCGGTGAACCGCGCCTTGAGTTTTTTTCAGCATTGAGAGCAGGACATGTTTGTCGATGAAGCGCGCATTGTGATCAAGGCCGGTCGCGGAGGAGACGGCATCTGCAGTTTCCGCCGGGAGATGTTTGTGCCCAGAGGCGGGCCCGACGGCGGCGACGGAGGCAACGGCGGCCACGTCGTATTCACCGCCTCTCATCGCCTCACGACGCTGCTCGATCTCCGCTATCAGCAACAGTACGAAGCGGAAGACGGACGGCCCGGCGGCGGTTCCAACTGCACGGGACGCACAGGGCGAGACGTCACCGTCGCCGTCCCCGTCGGCACCGTCTTCTACGATGACGACACCGGCGAGATGCTCGCGGATCTTGTGGCCGATGGGGAAACAGCCGTCCTCGCGCGTGGAGGACGAGGTGGGCGGGGCAATAGCCACTTTGCCACCTCGACGAACCGGGTGCCGACGCGCTGTGATCGAGGAACCGAGGGCGAAGAGCGCCGCCTGAGACTCGCGCTCAAGCTGCTCGCCGACGTCGGGTTGGTCGGATTCCCGAATGCCGGCAAGTCGACGCTCATCGCGGCTATTTCGGCGGCTCGTCCCAAAATCGCCGACTATCCGTTCACCACGCTCGTCCCCAATCTGGGCGTCGTCCGCTGGGGGTCCGACCGCAGCTTCGTCGTCGCCGACATCCCGGGATTGATCGAAGGCGCTCATGAAGGTAGGGGACTGGGCTTTCAGTTTCTCCGCCACATCGAACGCACCGCGTTCTTGCTTCATCTGATCGACGTCTCGGAATGGGCACCGGATGAACCGGTCCCGAGCTTCGAGGTGATGCGTCAAGAGTTGAAGGCGTATGACGACCTTTTAACGACGCGTCCGTTCGCAATCGTCGCCACGAAGGTGGATAGCAGCGGCCAGGGTGACCGCTTACGGGAGCTGCACGCCTATTGTCGGCGCAAGAAATACCGGTGCTTTGCCGTATCAGCTGCCACGAGGGAAGGCCTGGACGATTTGGTCACCTTTGTCGGCCGACAAGTTGACGTCCTCCGGCACATGCCATGCGAAACGACCTCCTGACGCGCGCGAAGCGGGTCGTCATCAAGATCGGGAGCAGCCTCATCGCCTCCCGGTCGACCGGACTGCGCCCCGAACAAATCGAACGCTTGGCCGACGAAATCGGCACGCTCCGCATAAGCCGGCGTGAAGTCCTCATCGTATCATCCGGCGCCATTGTGTCCGGCATCCAAAAACTAGGACTCAAAGAGTATCCGAAAACCCTGCCGGTGAAACAGGCGGCGGCGGCCGTTGGGCAGAGCCGGCTCATGTGGGCCTACGAAAAGGGGTTCGAGCGACTCGGTATTCAGGTCGCCCAAGTCTTGTTGACGCATCAGGATCTCGCGGACCGCCGGCGGTTCTTGAACGCCCGGTACACGCTCACCGCGCTCATCGGATTCGGCGTCCTGCCGATCATCAACGAAAACGACACCGTCGCGGTGGACGAGATCCGCGTCGGGGATAACGACACCCTCGCCAGCGAGGTCGCCCATCTCGTCGATGCGGACTTGTTGGTGATTCTGTCCGATGTCGACGGTTTTTTCACGGAAGACCCGCGCAAGAATCCCTCGTCGGCGCTAATCCCCCTCGTGCCGGCCATCACGGAGGATGTCGAGCGCCGTGCCGGATTGTCGAGCACGTTCGAGGGCACGGGGGGAATGGCAACGAAAGTGCGGGCGGCAAAAAAGGTCGGCACGTACGGCATTCCAACCCTCATCGTGAACGGGGAACGAGCCGGTCTCCTTCCGAGCGTGCTCCGCGGTGGACCCGGCGGCACCCTGTTTCTTGCACCGGAGCGCCGGTTGACCAGCCGCAAACATTGGATCGCCTTCACGCTCCGCGCCAAAGGACACCTTCGTGTTGACCAAGGTGCGGTGGACGCCCTGGCCACACGCGGAAAGAGCCTGCTCGCCTCGGGCATTATCGAGGTCACCGGACAGTTCGAGGCCGGTGATCCTGTCGGTTGTCTGGACCCCGACGGCAAGGAGTTCGCCAAAGGTCTTGTGAACGTGCCGTCCGACTTGTTGAGCCGGATGAAGGGCCTCAAAACACCGGAGATCCAGCAGCAGTTTGGGCCTCAAGAGTACGAGGAAGTCATCCATCGGGACAACCTGGTTCTCCTCTAGGTCGAGCGCCATGCGGAAGTCATGACCTCCTCCGATCACCCCGCCCCACGCCCCGACACGCCGCGCTCGATGATACGACGTCTCGGTTTACTGGGCGGCAGTTTCAACCCAATTCATTACGGCCATGTGACCATTGCTCGCCTGACTCGAGAGCAATTGCCACTTGATCAGGTGCTCTTCATCCCGACCGGGGATCCTCCGCACAAAGATGAGAGCGCACTCGCACCGGCGGAGCACCGCGTCACGATGGTGCGGCTCGCCATCGCCGACGATCCTACCTTGGACTGCTCCGATATCGAAGTTCATCGTCCGGGAAAATCCTATTCGATCGATACCGTCCGGACTCTCCACACTCACTACGGGCCTTCCGTGGAATTGCATTTCCTGATCGGTCTCGATGCCTTTCTCGATCTCCAAACCTGGCGGAGGCCTCAGGCACTGCTCGCGGCCTGCCGCTTTGTCGTCCTATCCCGTCCGGGGCATTCCTTCCGGTCGTTAAAGACGCTGGCGCTGCTCCCTCCGCTTGATCTGAACGCCCTGGCCCAGCTGGACTCCGGCGAGAGAACACGGCTCGACATCGCCCTCCCATCGGGTCCCGCCCTCACCTGCTTGGGCTTGCCCCCTTGCTCGATTTCCGCCTCCGACATTCGGCAACGAGTACGGACGGGCACCCCGCTGGCAAATCTGTTGCCGCCTCAAGTGGAATCTTATATACTTCAGCATCGGCTGTATCAGGAGGACCGCAATCACACGCACATCTAAGGCGACTGCCCTCGCCATCGGCAGGGCCATGCTCGACAAGAAAGCCCATGATGTTCAGGTTCTCCATGTCGCTCCGCTCACGTCTGTCGCCGAATATTTGGTGCTTGGCTCGGCGGAATCCGATCGCCAAACCCGCGCCGTTGCAGATCATATTCATGACCTCTTGGGGCGCGGCGGGCACAAACCGCTGAGCATTGAAGGCGCCTCGTCGGGACAATGGGTCTTGCTGGATTTCGGCGATGTCGTGGCACACATCTTCCGGCAGGACGTCCGTGCGCATTTTGCCCTTGAGCGGCTCTGGAGCGATGCGCTGCAGGTCAAGATCCCCGCTGACGCCCCTGTGCCGACGGTGCCCCCTCCCAAGCGCATCGTAGTCCGGAGATCCAAAGCGCGCAAATCGGGGTAGGCCATGCTCAGGCTGCTCATCACCATCTTCCTCGTCTGTGCGGGCATCTTCATCTACAGTTATTTTCGTGAACTCAACCCCGGGGTCGTCACCATCCGCACCAGTTCAACCGCCGAATTCGAACTCAGCCCGGTCACGCTCGCGTTGATTTCCACGGCCTTGGGGGCCGTCATCGTCACGTTCGTCGTAGGGCTTCAACAGACCGCGTACCTCATTCTCAACTGGCGCAGCAACCGCCTGGTGCGGCGCAAGGAGAAAGTCGATACGCTGCACCGTGACGGCACGCATGCCTTCATGTCGAAGCGGACGCTTGAGGCCATCGGCTTGTTTGAGAGAGCGTTGGCGATCGATCCCAATCGCGTGGACTCCCTGTTGTGGCTGGGAAACATCTATCGGTCCGAGCAGAATTTCGCGGAAGCCATTCGACTGCACCAGCACGCCCATCGCGTCGATGATCGTGACATCGAGGTGTT
>CAYQDJ010000001.1:113000-133764 GCA_964416255.1 uncultured Nitrospira sp.
CTGGAGCTGGGGAAGGATTTGGAAGGCGCCAAACGATACGAGGAAGCACTCCAAACGCTGCAGAAGATCTTACAACTCGAGCCCGACAATCTCACCGCCCTGATTCGCAAACGCGATCTCAACATCCGGTTGGAAAAATGGAGCGATGCGCTCGAAATTCAGCATCGCCTGCTCAAAGCCAATCTGCCCGAACCGGAACGGCGGGCGGAGGCGGGCACGCTCGTCGGCTGCATGTATGAAGTCGGGCGACAACTGCTCGAGCGAGGCCATCCGGATAAAGCACGGCGGTACTTTCGAGGGGCCATCAAGAAAGACCGGAGTTTTCTCCCCGCCTACATCGGATTGGGCGAAATTCTCATCCACGAGGGGAAAACGAAGGACGCGGTCGAGATTCTAAAAAAAGTCTATGCCCGCACGCGCAGCGTTATTATCCTCCATCGCCTCGAAGAATTCTTCCTCGACCAAGGCGAGCCGAGCGAGATCATCCGGGTGTATCAGGACGCGCTCCAGCAGGATGCGCAGAACCCCGTGCTGCAATTTTACCTCGGCAAGCTCTATTACCGGCTGGAAATGGTCGATGAAGCGTTCGATGTCCTCTCGACCATCGAAGGGCCGCAGGATCATCTGCTCGATTACCACAAAATCATGGCCAATCTATTCCTCCGTAAGCAGCACTATGAGCAGGCCATCGTCGAACTGAAGAAAGCCCTCAGCTTCAGGAAGCGGGTGGTCGTCCCCTACATCTGCACGCAATGCCAGCAAGAATCCATGGAATGGTCGGGGCGCTGCCGTCGCTGCGCCCGATGGAACACGTTGACGGCGTTACCCTGGATCGAAACGGGCCATGCCGCCACACCCGCTAGTACGGACGGGGGTTCCGTGCGCTCCGTCCCGTATCAGGGCATTGCTTCTCCTTTTGAAACGGTGTAGCTTTTCCCACAACTCGATTCGTGTTGGCCGGCGGAGGCATCCTGTTCCGCTAGTTTGATCCGTCATGACTGAAAGGCGCCGCAATGACCGACTACATGGCCCTGGCACACAAAGCACTCCGGGATGAACCGCTCACCAAGGGAGAGTCGCAGTCTGTGCTCGACACTCCGGACGATGACCTCCTCGCGCTGCTCCACGCGGCCTTTCACGTTCGGCGCCGCTACTTCGGGCGTACGGTCAGGCTCCAAATGCTGCAGAACGCAAAGAGCGGCGCCTGTCAGGAGGATTGCCACTATTGCTCGCAATCGGCGGTGTCCACGGCGCCGATTGAGCGCTATCCCCTAATGTCTCGGCAGCGAATGGTCGAAGGGGCGCGCCAAGCTGCGGCCTCCAAAGCACAGCGCTACTGCCTCGTGATTAGCGGGCGGGGTCCGCTCGACCGGGAGATCGACGAGATCGCCGGCGCCGTGCGCGCCATCAAGCTGGAGAACCCCATCCAAATCTGCTGCTCACTCGGTCTGATGAACGCCGAGCAGGCTCAGCGCCTCAAAGCCGCCGGAGTCGATCGCATCAATCACAACCTGAATACCAGCGAGGCCTATCACGCCTCAATCTGCAGCACTCACTCGTTCCAAGACCGCTTGGCGACCATCACCCACGCCAGGGCGGCGGGGCTCGAGATTTGCTCAGGCGGCATCGTCGGAATGGGGGAACAAGACGACGATATCATCAACCTGGCGACGGCCCTCCGCGAGGTCAGGCCGGATTCCATTCCGCTGAACACGCTTCATCCGGTGGCCGGCACGCCGCTCGAACATTGCGACACGCTCACGCCGCAACGATGCTTGAAGATCCTTTGTCTGTTTCGCTTCCTTCATCCGCGGACCGAACTCCGCATCGCCGGAGGCCGGGAGCACAATTTGCGCAGCCTGCAGCCCTTCGCCCTGTATCCAGCAGACTCCATCTTCGTGAACGGCTATCTGACAACACCCGGCACCCCCGCCCCCGAAGTCTGGGGCATGATCGAGGATCTGGGGTTCAAGATCGAAGTCGATGCGCGGCCGGCGCTGGCGCACTGATTCATCGGGCCGGCCGCACGTCGCCTCTTGGCGTGGTCCGGCGCGCGCCTGATCCGCGCACCTCACTCTTCCCTCAGGCCCTCCACAACCGGCTGGCGAGCCGCCCACCGGGCGGGGAAATACCCGGCAGCCAACGTGGCCAGGGCCGCGAGCCCGATGGCTTGGGCAAGCGCGCCGATCGGAATGATCGTCTGAATGGTCCAGCCGAACGATTGCTTGTTAATGACCTTGATCAACAGCAGCGAGAGCGCGCCTCCGCCAACCGATCCCAGCATGATTCCCACCGCGCCAAGGTACGCCGCTTCCCACAATACCAACTGTCTGATCTGACCGTTGCTCCCCCCGATCGCGCGCAACGTGGCGAATTCCCGTCGTCGCTCGAGCACCGAGGTCACGAGCGTATTCACGATGCCGAGCATGGCAATCACGACGGCGATGGCTTCGAGCACATAGGTCAACAAGAACGTCCGGTCAAAGATGTCGAGAATCTCTTGGCGCAGTTGAGCGTTGCTGATGATCAGCGGCGGCACCCCCCCGGCTGACCGGAGCCGGTCCGCGATCGTCTTCCTCATGTCCTCGACGTCGGCTCCGGCCGCAAGATAGACGGGGAAGACCGTGGCCAGATCATCATGCCAGAGCGACTGATACAAGGACCGATCCATCACGAGTTTGCCGCCGTCGGTCGCATAGTCGTAGAAGACCGCCACTATGGGAAACGTTCGTCGTCCTTCCGGCGTGACGATCTCGAGCGCGCGGCCCTCGTCGAGGCCCAGTCGATTCGCCAAGACTTCCGACACCAGAATGCCGTCCGTTTCGGCAGCATGCAGTAACCGTTCCGATGATTCCCCTTCCCGCACCAGATAGCGGCTGTGTTGCGCATGCACCCGAAGATCCCGTGAAACGAGCGCCACCCGTTGGCCCCGTACGTCCACGCGTACGTCACGATAGGCGTCGACCGCTTCGACCTCTGCGATCGAGCCGAGGATTAATCGCCAGTCCGACGGAAGCTTTCTTCCGACACTCCCCGCTTCGGTCCCGCGCAGCCACATCGAGGGCGCCACCACCACATCGGCCATGACGGTGTCGTCGATCCACAGTTCCACCGTATGCCGGAAGCTCCGGACCATGATGACCACACCGATCATGATGGCCAGCCCGACCATCAAGGCTGAGACCGTCACGCTGTTCCGGCCCGGGTTTCGAGAGGCGTGGTCGACGGCAATCCGTCGCATCAGCCGCTGGCCGTCCGCCGCATGAGCCCCATGCTTGCTTGGACGAAAGGGCCGGCATCGTGTCACGCAGAAAGGGGCCAGGCAGGACAATCCAGCCAGCACACACAACGTGGCGAGGTATCCCAAGACCGGCACCCCCCCGATGGGACCCGTCCGACTCAACCCTCCGGCCAGAACCAGCAGAGTCACACCGAGCCCGGCAAGCGCATGCACACGAACGTACCGGCTTGCTTCATAGTCTCCGGGAGCCAGCGCACGCACAGCGGTTGTGCGACTGGCATCGATGCTGGGGCCGATCGCGCCGAGCATCGCCACCAGGCACCCGATCGCGATTCCTTCGAGCGACAGCGTCCAGAACTGGCTCCCTCCGACGAGTAATCCGGCTTCAGCCGATACCGGGACATACAAATCTGAAATGGTGCGACTCACCAACACGACAAACTCCCGTGCCAACAGCGTTCCGCCGACGCTTCCCACCAGACCCCCGGAGAGGCCAAACAACCCCGCTTCCGCAAGAAACAGCAACGCCACCCGTCGTTCCGACATACCCAGAGCCCGATAAATCCCGATCTCACGCCGCCGCTGGGCGACGGCGAACGCCATCGTGTTATAGATCAAGAACATTCCGACGAGAAGTCCGACCCAACTGAGAACGGTCAGATTGAGCCGAAATGCGAGGACCATGTGTTCGACCTGCTCAGTCCGACTTGCCGGGCGTTCGACGGTGAGGTGGGGGGGGAGCACCTTGCGGACCGCCTCCGCGACGGTGTCGACGGCGCTGCCTTCACGTGTAACCAGGTCAATCCGATCCAATCGTCCCACGCGCTCGAACGCGATCTGAGCCGCGGCAATATCCATGATGGCGAGACGATCCCACGATGACGATGGGGACGCAGCGGTGTCCTGAAGCAGTCCCGCCACCCGATAGGTGGCCCGTCGAGCACCAACCTGCCACTCGACGGGATCCCCGACGGCAAGCCGCCATTGAGCGGCCAGTGCCCGCCCAAGAAACACACTGTCCGGGTCAAGGAATCGCTCCAGCTGATGTTTCGCGTCCAGCCCGGCCAGCTCAAACCCTCGGTGACCCACCTCCGCCAGGAGATCGAGGCCAAGCACTTGCACGGCCTCGCCATCCTGATCGTCGCTGGTCCGGACGGCCGATTGGAGAATGACCGGATTCGCGGAGACGACACCGGGCACTTGACGAATTCGCATGATGAAGGCTTCGTCAACGCCTCCTTCATCACCGGACACTTCCAGTGTGGTGGGCCCGGCCACGGCCAGGATCGCTTGTTCAAAGGAGTGCAGGATATCGAGATTCGCCGTCCGGACCGCAACGGAAGCTGCCACACCCAGCGCGACTCCGATCACAGTCAGCACGGTACGAAGCGGGCGCTCGCGGAGGTGCGCGCGCACAATGATCAGCAAGAGGACTTTGCTCACAGACCACATAGGTTACGGATCGATACACGGAGTACACACACGCCCAATCGTGTACTGCACAGATCGGTAGTTTCGTTTACACACTTTCCTTCCTTTGCTAGACTGACGACCGAACGTCGAAGGAGAGCAGGATGGGAAGAAGCAGAGGCAATACCGCCCTACAGATGGAACGACTCGAGCGCACTCACAAACCGGCGATCGACATCACGCCGCGGCAGCGTGAAATTCTGAAAATGGTCGCCATGGGCCATACCAATCGTGAGATCGGCGAAGTCCTGACCATCAGCGTGCGAACGGTGGAAGTGCACCGCTTTAATCTCATGCGACGGCTGAACGTACGCAACGTCGCGCAACTGCTCAGACTCGCGTTGCAACACGGACTGCTTCCGCGGGATTTCGGCGTCAAATAGACCTACAACTCTTTGAGCTTGCCCCGACAATCCGCCGCCGACGCATAGCCCTTTGTCGTTAAAACGTCAGCCAACTCTCGCTCCAATCGCGCAAAGACATCCAGTCCTTCTTCGACCAACAGCGTGCCGATTTGAACCGCCGACGCCCCGCACAAGAAGTGCTCGAAGACATCGAGCCCGTTCATGACCCCGCCGGTCCCGATGATCGGCATGGTCCCCTCAAAAATCTTGTAAAACGCCCGAACGTTGGCCAGGGCGACCGGCTTGATCAGCGTCCCCCCGAGCCCGCCGAATCCGCCTTTGGGCTTGATGACGACAGCTTCCTTCTCAGAATCCACGACCAAGCCGTTCCCGACTGAGTTAATCATGTTGAGGAAATCCACGTCACAACGGCCGAGCACTTTTCCCATGGCCTCATGATGGGCGGGATCGAAATAGGGCGGCAGCTTCACCCCCATCGGCACGGAGATGACCCTTCGCACCCGCTTCAGGAGGCGTTCGGACGCCTCCGGGTCGTAGCCGATCTGCGGTTTCCCGGCAATATTGGGGCAGGACAGATTGACCTCGATGAGGTCAGGTTCCGCCGCATTGATCGCCGTCGCAATCACGGGAAAGTCGTCCTCGCACAATCCGGCCACGCTGGCGACGACCGGCTTGCCGAACTTCCTGAGCTGGGGAATGAGTTCGGCATAGACCTTGTAGCCAAGATTGGGCAATCCCATACTATTGATTGAGCCGCCGGGAAAACCATAATAGCGGGGCTCCTGATTGCCTTGCCGAGGCTCGATAGTCATGGACTTGGTCACAATGGCGCCGGTTCTGGATTGTCCCAACGCCAGCAATTCCTCCCGAGTCACACAGAGGGCTCCTGCGGCGTTCATCACACAGCTGGGGAATTTGACTCCGGCGATGGTGACGGAAAGGTCTGTCATGACGTCACGAATTCGGCGGGGCGCTCAGTTCGCATGGTGAGCCGCCCGTCATGCATGGCCCAGGTATAGTCCGCATGGAGCGCCGCTTGCACGCTATGGGTCACCAACAGGACGGTTTGCTGGCCGTCCTTCGTTAGGCTTCTGATGAGGGCCATGATCGCCGCTCCTTGATGCGAATCGAGATTGCCCGTCGGCTCATCGGCCAGCAAAACCCGCGGCCGGTGGACGAGGGCCCTCGCAATGGCGATGCGCTGCTGTTCACCGCCGGACATCTCCCCCGGGCGGTGCCGACGGCGGCCGCTCATGCCGACCATCTCCAACACTTCCGCCACACGATCCGCCACGGTTCGCCCGCGGTCCCCTCGCAGCAGGAGCGGGAGCGCCACGTTTTCTTCCGCCGTCAGGGCCGGAACCAGGTGAAAGGCTTGAAACACAATACCGATGAGTTGCCGCCTGATCGTCGTCCAGTCGTCGCTGGTCAGATGCTTGGTAGGGCGTCCATTCAACCAGACTTCTCCTGAGGTCGGCAGGTCCAGCCCAGCGACTAGATGTAAGAGCGTGCTCTTGCCACAGCCGCTCGGCCCGACGAACGCGCAAAACTCGCCAGAACTCACATCCAAATTCACGTCGCGCAAGGCGGCCACAGTCGCGTCACCGCGCACATACATCTTGGAAAGCTCACGGAGTGTGACCATGGGGGGGATTGGGCGCGCTCCAGCGGCAGTCTGTTTCAAGTGACCTCTTCCTATAACACAACCTTTCGGAAGCCGACAACCTTGACAGGGCGGAGGAGTTTCGCCATAACCAGGCGGGTAAGCGTGAGGGACCCATGGCCGCCGCGTTCCTGACAGCGTTGCCCGGCTATTCTCGACAGCTCCTCCGTTTTCTCGTGCCCGCCGACTGTACAGCCTGCGGCGCGCCGCTCGGCAGCGACCCTATCCCACTGTTCTGTCTCGATTGCTGGAAAACCATTGCACCGCTCCCCACGCCGCGTTGTGCCCGGTGTGATCAGCCGTTTGCCTCCGCCGCGTCGACCACGTACAGTCACGGCCATGTCTGCCAAACCTGCAGAACCCGTCCCCCCTCGTATACACGAGCCTGGACCCTCTATCCGTACCTGCCGCCGCTCCAAGATGCGATTTGTTTGTTCAAATACCGCGGGAAGGTGGCGCTGGCCTCCTCTCTCGCTCAGTTATTGATCCACCGGCTTCCGCCGATTCCTTCGCTCGATCTGATCATGCCGGTACCCTTGCATGGGCAACGGCTGCGCACACGAGAATTCAACCAAGCCCTGCTGCTGGCGGACCGACTCGCCGGGCCTATGGGTACCCCGGTTTCCCATGAGAATTTGATACGAGTCGTACCCTCCATCCCGCAGACCACGCTCACTCGAAGCCGACGCATGACCAACCTCCGAGGCGCCTTCGCACTCCGTCAACCCAACGCCGTCAAGGGTGCACGCATCTTACTGATCGACGACGTTTTTACCACGGGCACGACGCTGAATGAATGTGCCAAGAGCTTGCGCAAGGCCGGATCAAGCGACGTGTATGCCCTCACCCTCGCGCGCACCTTGGACGCCCACCTCAGACCGGACCACGCGCTTGCGCCGCGTCCTCGGAAGCAGACAGCCGGGACATAGGAGCGTACGCCATGCCGATTTATGAATATTGGTGCCAAGACTGCCGGACACGCAGCGCTCTGTTGGTCCTCAACCTGCAGCATCCGCCTCCGCTTGTCTGTCAGCATTGTAATGGAGGAAAGCTCACCCGCTTGCTCTCCCGCTTTGCGGCGCCCAAATCAGCGGCCGCACGGCTTGAGTCGCTGGCGGACCCAAGCCTCATGGATGGCCTCGATGAAAATAACCCTGAGAGCATGGCTCGCGTCATGAAACAGATGGGCGAAGAGATGGACGAGGACGTGGGCGGTGTCGAGGACATGCTGGGATCATTAGGAGACAATGACCAGATAACTGCAGATACTGACGAAGCGTGACAGGGATTGTCAGATATTTTCACTTGACATTCTTTTGCTGGTCTCTACAATGGCGCGTATTGCTGGGAGTCGTATGAATCGACACATGGCCGAGCACGGGTGGCAACATGGGGACTGCCCCAGAAAGCGAATTGCTGACGGTGACGGAGACGTGTCGCTACCTCAAGATTACCCCGCGCACGCTCTACCGCTACTTGCGGAATCGGCAGATCCCCGCCTTCAAACTTGGCAAAGAATGGCGATTCGTCCGGTCGGACCTGGAACAATGGATCCGAGACCGCACCAGAACCCCGCTCTCCTCCTAAATTAGGAGCCTGTGCATGTTTGCCGGCGAGTACCTCTGTAAAGTGGATGAGAAGGGACGCTTCATCGTTCCCTCACCAATTCGCGAACAGATCGAAGCCGACGGTCGTGCGGTCGTATTCCTCAAGGGGCCGGAACAATCCCTGTTGATCTATTCGACCCGTGAATGGGAACAGGTGCTGGTGCGGACCAAAACCACGCTGGATGAGGATCAGAGCCGGTTGTTCATGCACTTCGTCGTCTCCGAAGCCGGCACATCGGATATCGACAAGACCGGGCGGATTCTCATCCCGGGACGTCTGCGAAAGATGGTGCCGGTCGACGAGGATCAGGAAATCGTGCTCGTTGGCTTGTATCATCGCATGGAGATCTGGAATCCGAGCGAATGGCGCCGCTACCTCGCCCGCACGGAAGACCGGTATGAACAAAACATGGCGAAAATCCTGAATCTGCTGTAAAGAGGGCCATGCTCTCCGGCCGACGTCGCCCAGCAGCTCGTCCCCCCACACGCTCGATTCGCATCATCTCCTACCGGTCTTCACATCTTTCATCAGACCGCCCGTCGACCGTTCCCACGCCGGGAGATCTCGCCGCAATCACCAGGCGACAGCCCTCCACAAAAAGACGGGTGCTCGATCAAGAGCAACCCTTGGTGACCTCTTCAACGATGACCCCTGTCTGTTTCATGATTACGCTTCCCATTCCCCCAAGCATCAATCATCAATACGCGACGGTCAACGGCCGGCGGCTGTTGTCCTCTGCCGGCCGAGCGTACAAGGCTCAGGTGGGGCAGCAAGTGTGGATCGCCGTGGCGCAATCCAAAAGCCGCAGCGAACTCATCGAGCGCCTGCACTCAGGACCGCTGGCGCTTTCCATTCGCTTCTTTTTTACCTCCACCTTGCGGCGGGACGTGGACGGCGGACTCAAGATTGCCCAGGACGCCGTCTGTGAGGGCTTGGGGCTCAACGACAACCGTATTGTGGAGACGCACCTCTTCAAAGCGGTAGACAAAGCCAACCCTCGCATGGAGGTGACGCTCGGTCCTGCTCCGCCGGTCAGCCCCGCGACCTGAAGTCCACAGCGACGTTACTCGTACCGGAGCGCGTCGATGGGATTCAGGCGGGAAGCTTTATTGGCCGGGTACAACCCAAAGAACAAGCCGACGGCCACGGAAAACAGGAACGCCACCCCGACGGTTTTCACTGAGATGATCGTCGGCCAGCCGGCCACGACGGTGGTCAAGCGCGCCCCCACGATGCCCAAGGCAATACCGATGCAACCGCCGACCAAGCTCAGTGTCATGGCTTCAATCAGAAATTGGGCCAGGATGTGCCGCCGTTTGGCGCCGACCGCCATCCGCACCCCGATCTCCCTCGTGCGTTCCGTCACTGACACCAACAAGATATTCATGATGCCGATTCCACCCACCAGGAGGGACACCGACGCAATCGCAAACAGCATCACGGTCAAGGTCTCGCTGGTTCCTTCCTGAACCCTGCCGATATCCACTTGCGTCCGAATGGTGAAGTCATCGTCCTGATGAGGCTGCAGCCGATGACGCGACCGAAGCACTTCGCGGATCTGTTCCACGGCCGGGGACAAGTCTTCCAGCCGTTCCGTCGAGGCAAAGACCGCGCCGACGGAACCCAGAAACTGCGTCCCAAATACTTTGCGCTCCGCCGTGCTGAACGGGATGAACAGCACGTCGTCTTGGTCCGAGCCTTGCGCCGACTGCCCCTTCGGCGCCAGCACACCCACGATCCGGAACGGCACATTCCTGATGCGGATCACGGCCCCCACCGGCTCTTCTCCAGCGTCAAACAGGTTTTCCACGACCGTCTGTCCGATCAGCGCCACCCTGGCCGCCGTATCGACGTCCGCCTGCGTGAACGGACCGCCGCTGACGAACGACCAGTCTCGAATCGTGACATAACTCGGCGAGATCCCGTTCACCGGCCCATTCCAATTCCGATTCCCGTTCACGATCTGCACCACATCGCGTTTGGCCCACCCGGTTTCACGCAGCAGGGGGATCCGCTTTTTGAGATCGAGGCCATCCGACACCGTGAGCGTGACGGCCCCGCCTTGGGCCCCGCGCACCCCGCCCGCGGTCGTCGCACCGGGAAGCACGATGATCACATTCGTTCCCATGCTGGCCACACGCTGGGAAACGGCCGCCTTCGCCCCCTCGCCGATGCTGACCATGGCGATCACCGCCCCCACGCCGATGACGATGCCCAGCATGGTCAGTCCAGCTCGAAGCCGGTTGCGGCCGAGGATTCTGACGGCGGTCAACAGGGTGAGCAGTATGAAGGCAGGCATTCAGACTTCCGCCGGCAACAGGCTTGAATCGACGTGCCTGCGACGATCTGTCAGCACTTGGCCGTCCTTGATGACGATTTCCCGTGACGCGTAGGCGGCGATATCGGGTTCATGCGTCACGAGAATCACCGTGATGCCCTGCTTTTTGTTCAGGCGATCGAGAATCCCCATGATTTCCCGGCTCGACTCCGTGTCCAGATTCCCGGTCGGCTCGTCCGCCAACAGTAAGGAGGGGGAGGTCACCAAGGCTCGAGCAATGGCGACGCGTTGTTGCTGCCCGCCGGAGAGTTGCGTGGGATAATGGTGCTCGCGGCCCTGAAGCCCCACGCCCGCCAAGGCCGCCATCGCCGACGCGCGCTGCTCGCGCAACGGCAGGCCGCGATAAAAGAGCGGCAATTGCGCATTCTCGAGGGCGCTGGTCCGTGGAATAAGATTGAAGCTTTGAAACACGAATCCGATTTGTTGATTGCGGATGTCGGCCAGTTGATCCGGCCGCAAGGAAGCCGCCTCGAGACCGTTCAACCAATATCGGCCGGCCGTCGGCTGATCCAAACACCCCAAAATATTCATCAAGGTGGATTTGCCCGACCCGGACGAACCCATGATCGCCACAAACTCTCCCCGCTCAATGGAGAGATCCAGCCCCCGGAGCGCCTGCACCTCCACATCTCCCAGGCGATAAATTTTCCATACTCCTTCGCATCGAATGAACGGCGCCATCCCCGTGCTCCTCAGGATCGTTCCGATGGTCAGGTTTGCCCCACAGGCTGAGCGGCCTTGGCCGTGGGAGGCGAGGGTTATAACCCCCGATCGCGTGATCGCCGCTGGCCGCTGCCGAAGCCGGGCGGCAGGTCCCCCGCCCGCCGCTCGCCCCTGACTGATTCGATGCCCACCACCACCTGGTCACCCTCCGAAAGGGCACCTGCCGTCACTTCCGTGAAGATTCCGTCTGACGTCCCGGTTTGGATCATTCTCGGCTCCAGCTCTCCTGCTGGAGACATCATCCAAATGGCGCGCGCGGGTCCTCCGGACTCGGGCAATCCCACGGGAAGAGGACTCGCGGCCGGTCGGCCATGGGCATTCACCGCACCCACGCCCTGGGGCGGACTAAATCGCAACGCGGCGCTCGGCACCTTCAGGACCTGGTCCTTCTGGACGACGACAATCGACACGTTCGCCGTCATGCCGGGTTTCAATCGAAGGTCCTGGTTATCGACGGCCACCACCACGTTATAGGTCACCACATTCTGCACATTCATCGGGGCCAATCGGACTTGCCGAATCGTCCCCGCAAATTGCACGCCGGGATAGGCATCGACGGTAAAGCTGGCCGGCTTGCCTTCCGTCATGCCGCCGATATCCGATTCACTGACATAGGTGTCGACTTGCATGTGGGTCAAATCGAGCGCGATGAGGAAAAACGTCGGGGTGGCAAAACTGGCCGCCACCGTCTGTCCCACTTCGACGTTGCGCGCCACCACAATACCGTCCACCGGAGACCGGATCACCGTGTATTTCAAATCGAGCTCGGCGGAATTCAGGGCGGCCTCCGCCTGTTTGACCTGCGCTTCAGCCACCTTGACTTGCGCCTCGGCACTTTGCTGATTGGTCAATGCGATGTCGACATCATTCTGAGAGACGAATTGCTGAGCCAGGAGGGCTTGCACGCGATCGAGCTCGCGTTTCCGCTGCGCCAAATCCACCCGCGCCCGCGCCACATTCGAGCGTGCCATCTCCAGGTTGCTGGCTGCCTGATCCCGTCGGGCTTTGAACGGCTCCGGATCGATGACGGCCACAGTCTCGCCCGCCTTGACCCGTGAATTGAAGTCGGCGTGCAGGCTCTTGATCATGCCGGACACTTGGGTGCCCACCTGCACCGTCACGACCGGATTGATGGTCCCCGTGGCGCTGACGATGGAGATCACGGAGCCGCGATCGACCGTTGCGGTTCGATATCGGATCGGAATCTTTCGTTCCCCGTTGAAAAACACGTAGCCGCCAATAGCCAATCCGATCGCCATGACCGCCACAATCAATCCCAGACGTCGCATGCCTGTTCACCCCAACCGGTCGAAATGTGGGTCATTCTACCAGGGAAGCTGCATCCGAATCACCTGACTGCGCACGCCGACCGGCAAAACACGAAGGGCCGTCCTCCCATGGGAGAACGGCCCTTTCCGTGCCACACGCACCGGTGGAGACGTTTATGGACTGACCGAGATCCGATCTTTGATCATGTCAAAGGTTTCCTTAGGCACGATATTCTTCGCCACCAACTCCCCCTTCACCTTATACGGACGGTTGCTGACGATGCGATCGGCTTCCTCCTTTTTCAGGCCTAAAAACAGGACCATGTCGCTGGCCGACACCTTGTTGATGTTCATCGCCGAGGAGGACGCTGCCGGGGGAATCGGGGCCGGCACGGACGGGCTGGACGGAGGAGGAGGTGTCAAGGAAGTGGGCGGCGTGACTGCGGAATGGGAGCGGTCCTTCAGCTCCTTTTGATATCGCGCCACCAGGGACTTGAGCGTCTCATTATGCCGTTTGACGTCCTCGAACTCCTGGCGGAGACCCCGGTTCTGCGCAGACAACGCCTTGACTTTATCCTCGAGTTCTTTGGTGCGGCCTTCGATCGTCCCGCGCTCTTTGTCCCGGCCATGCTCGATCCGCTGGAGTTCATCCCGAGCGGCCTGCGCCTCGTTGCCGAATTTGACATTGAGGTCTTTTAAGGTACGGACTTGCTGCTCCATCGCCGACTTTTGCTGGCGCGTCTTCTCCAATTCGACCTTGGCGGTTTCCGCGTCGCCCAACGCCTCTTCATATTTTTTCGTAGAGACACACCCGGTCGTCAGCATGGCTCCGACCACGATGACTGCAATCCACTCGCCTCTCATGCGCTCCTCCCCTTCATCTCGATGAACGTGCCGTCACGGCCGACGTCTGCAGGTGATGGTACTCCCGTCATTCATCATGCGCCAACCTCGGACCAGTTGTCAGTGTGTATGCCAAGTTTCCTCCGATGTCAACAGATTTGCTGGGGCGCCGGTTCGTCCCGCAGCAGGCCCCCATCGACGCACGGCCGGATCGGAACTTGACGGATCGCGCCCTCTCTGTGATGATCGCCGAACGGCCGGCGGCCGGTCATCACGTCGCGGAAGGACTCTGGAAGTCAGCTATGAACGAATGGGGCGCGGCACTGGCCGTCATACTGGGCATCGTGGAGGGATTGACCGAGTTCTTGCCGGTGTCGTCGACGGGTCATTTGATTCTCGTGGGTCATGCACTCGGGTTCACCGGCGAAGTCGCCGCGAACGCCGAGATCTCCATCCAGCTGGGAGCCATCCTGGCCGTCATCGTCTTTGAGCGGGAAAAGATCGGACGACTCGTTTCGGGGTCGATCCAGGAACAGGCCGACTTCTACCGCTTGGTCCGGCAGGGAGCCCAGCCCACGTGGGGAGCGGTCCTCCGCGCCTCACTGAAATCGCACCCCAACCTCTGGTTCCTGATCGGGCTGGCAATCGCCTTCCTGCCGGCCGCCGTGGTAGGCCTGCTCGCTCATGGATGGATTAAATCCCACCTCTTCACTCCGCACACAGTGGCCGCGACTTCGATTTTCGGCGGAGTCGTCATTCTCCTGATCGAAGCGGCCCCACGGGCCCGACGGGTCATGAGTCTTGATCAGGTCTCCGTGGCGAATGCCTTCTGGATCGGTGTGGCGCAATGTGCGTCCCTCATTCCCGGCATGTCTCGGTCGGGGTCCACCATCATTGGCGGACTGCTGGCCGGTCTGGACCGGAAAGTCGCCACGGAGTATTCCTTTTTTCTGGCCCTGCCCACCATCATCGCCGCGACCATCTATGAAACGTACAAGGCTCGAACCATGTTTACCGAGCAAGATTTCTTGGCGCTCGGCATCGGGATGGTCGTGTCATTCTTGGTGGCGTGGGCCGTGATCGCCGCCTTTCTCACCTACGTCCAGAGGCATACGCTGCGAGTCTTTGCCTATTATCGGATTGTGCTGGGGCTGGTGGTATTCATGGTGGCCCGGTAAAGGGACGGGCGCCGCTCAGGCGATCCGGTTGTCCTGTTCACGATCCAACCGGTGGACAGGAACCAGCGGCGAGGTACTCTGTTCGGGAGCGGCGGGAGGCTGGTCCTTCTTCTCGAAGGCGAAGTGAATGATGAGGAAGATCACTCCCACGGTGATGGCGGAATCCGCCACATTAAATGCCGGCCAGTGGTAGTGCTCGATATAGACATCGAGGAAGTCGATGACCTCCCCATAGCGGAGGCGATCGATGAGATTCCCGACGGCGCCGCCAAGTATTCCCGCCACGCTCAAGCGTCCCATCCAGTCCCGCTCCGGCATTCGCCATAAGATGGTGCCCAGCAGGACCAAGGCAAACACCGAGGTGAGTCCGAAAAACACCATCCGAAAGGCATTGCTGCTGCCCGCCAACAGCCCGAACGCCGCCCCCGGGTTGCGGATGTAGGTGAGACTGAACAAGTTCGGCACGATGGGAATCGATTCATGCAACTGCATCGTTTGCATGATGTAGTGCTTCGTCACCTGATCGACCACGATCACCACACCCGCCACCGCCGCGAGCAGCACATGTTGCAGTCCCGCCCGTGTCACCGAATGGCCTCCAGGCAGCGGTCGCACAGGGTCGGATGGACTGCATCGCGTCCGACGGCCTCTCGGTAATTCCAGCAGCGTTCGCATTTTCCGGATTTCGACTTGTCGACCGAGACCGTGAGCGCGTCCGGACTCCCCGTGCCCTGCTGAAGGGTCACCTGGGACACGATGAAAATCGTGCCCAGATCGGCCTCGTAGGGCTTCAAGAAGCGATAGGTTTCGTCGTCCGCGGACAGATGCACATGCGCCTCGAGCGACGAGCCGATGATTTTGTCTCGCCGGCTCGCTTCCAGCACCCCCTGAACCTGACTCCGCACGCCGAGGAGTCGCTGCCATCTCCCAGCGAGCGCGGCGTCCGTCCACGACGGAGGCACCTCGGGGAAGGAGGTCAAGTGCACGCTGGCGGGAGACAGGCCGCCGGGCAGCTGCGCCGCCAGTGTCCGCCAGATCTCTTCGGAGGTAAAGCTCAAGATCGGCGCCATCAGTTTGGTCATCGTCACGAGAATCTCGAGGAGCACGGTTTGCGAACCCCGTCGCAGCGGCGAATCGGTCCGAAACGTATATAACCGGTCCTTCAGAATATCGAGATAGACCGCGCTTAAGTCGACCGAGCAGAAGTTATTAAGTGCGTGGAAAATGGCATGGAATTCATAGTGCTCATAGGATTGCCGGACGCGTGGAATGAGCTCCGCCAGCTGCGTCAGCGCCCAGCGATCCAATTCGGACAAGTCCTTGTAGGGAACACGATGGCCGGCCGGGTCGAAGTCATAGAGATTGCTGATCAAAAACCGACTGGTATTCCGGATCTTCCGATAGGCTTCGATCAGGTGATTGAGGATCTCCTGAGAAATGCGCAGATCTTCCCGATAGTCCTGCGCCGACACCCACAGTCTGAGAATTTCGGCACCCGATTGTTTGATCACATCCTGGGGAGCCACGACGTTGCCGGCCGACTTGGACATTTTCTTGCCCTGCCCATCCACCACGAACCCGTGCGTGAGCACCGCGTGATACGGCGCCCGCCGGTCCGTCGTCACTCCCGCAAGCAACGCGCTGTGAAACCATCCGCGATGCTGATCGGAGCCCTCCAGGTAGAGATCGGCCGGCCACCACTGCATGGGTTTGAGAACCGCGGCATAACTCACGCCGGACTCGAACCAGACGTCGAGAATGTCCCGCTCCTTGTCAAACGCCGTCCCGCCGCACCCCGCGCAAGCCGTTCCGGCTGGAAGCAAGTCCGCCGCCGAGCGCTCAAACCAAACGTCGGCGCCATGCGTGTCCACGAGGATCGCGATATGCTCGATGATCGCCGGATCGGCCTTCACCATGCGGCAGACGGTGCAGGTAAACCCGGGAATCGGGACGCCCCACACGCGTTGACGCGAGAGGCACCAGTCCGGCCGGTTTTCGATCATGCCGCTGATCCGGTCTCTCCCATAGGCGGGAATCCATCGCACCTGTTCGATTTCGGCCAGCGCGACCGTCCGGAGATGGTTGGTCTCCATGGAGACAAACCACTGTTCGGTTGCGCGAAAGATGACGGGGCTCTTGCAACGCCAGCAGTGCGGATAAGAGTGGTTCAGAGAGCTCTGCCCCAAGAGGCGGCCGTTGGCCTGCAAAAACTCGACGATCTTTGGATTGGCCTTGAACACGTGCTGGCCGGCGAATGCCGTCACCGCCTCCGTAAACCGCCCGCTGTTGTCCACCGGCGCCAGGATCTCCAGCTGTTCTCCCACCGAGGATCGTGCATTGTGGTCGAGCACGAGCAGATAGTCCTCCATCCCGTGGCCCGGCGCGATATGCACACAGCCCGTACCTTGTTCGAGCGTCACGAAATCGCCGAGGAGGATCGGGGAGAGCCCCGTCGTCAACGGCCGTTGCGTTTCGAGTCCTTCGAAGCCGTCTCCGCCCTTGGCGACTCCCACAACTCGATATCCGTCGAGCCGGCAGGCCTTCGCCACGCTCTCGACGAGCCTTTCCGCGATGATAAAAACGTCCTCGCCCACCTGCACAAACGCATACTGGATGTCGGCATGGAGGCAGACGGCTTGATTGGCGGGAAGCGTCCAGGGAGTCGTCGTCCAGATCACGACAGACACCGATCGGACGCCGCTCGAGAACGACACGCCGGGAAACCGTCGGCTGAGCACCGTCGGTGACGAGACCACCGGAAACCTCACATAAATCGACGGCGAGGTGTGGTCATCATACTCGACTTCGGCTTCGGCCAGCGCCGTTTGATCCTGCGTGCACCACAGAACCGGTTTGAGGCCCTTGTAGACCCCGCCCCGCTCGACAAACTTTCCAAACTCCCGAATAATCGCGGCTTCGTAAGCCGGGGTCATGGTCAGATAAGGGTGCTCCCACTCGCCCAGCACGCCCAGCCGCTGAAATTCGTCGCGCTGAATGTGGACGTACTTTTCCGCATACTCGCGGCAGAGACGCCGGATCGCCGAGGGATCCAAGTCCTTTTTCTTCTCACCCAGCTCCTTCATGACTTGATGCTCGATGGGCAAGCCATGGCAGTCCCAGCCGGGCACATAGGGGGCATGAAACCCCGCCATGGTCTTCGACTTCACGATAATGTCTTTGAGGATCTTGTTTAGGGCGTGACCGATATGAATGCGCCCGTTCGCATAGGGAGGGCCATCGTGCAAGACGTATCGGGGGCGCCCTCGACCGGCGTCCTGAATCTGCGCGTATAACCGGAGTTCCGACCACCACGCCAACATCTCCGGCTCGCGCCGCGGCAAGTCGGCCTTCATCGGGAACGCGGTCTTTGGCAAATTCAGCGTGGCTTTATAGTCCATGGCCGTACCGGATCTTTGGGAGTAGGCGCTGACTATACCGAAACAACTGGCGAGGTACTAGTCCTTTGGGGCAGGGACAGATCGGCCCAGCAAGGCCGCAGGGAGGCGCTAGACCGAGAGCACAGCCGTCGGAGGGTGCGTCTAGGCGCACCGGGGTTGGGTGGGTGAACCGGCGGAAGATGCGTCTTGGCGCACCGGGGTTGGGTGGGTGAAACGAAGGCGTCTGTGGCGTACCGACTAACTGATGGCCATCATGCGATCAAGCGCGACCTTCGCCCACTGCTTGTCATCCTCCGGCACGACGATGTGATTGACCACATGCCCGTCGGCGAGGTTCTCCATGGCCCAGCAGAGGTGCGGCGCATCAATGCGGAACATGGTGGCGCACTGACATATGGTGGAGGACAAGAAGAACACTTTCTTGTCGGTCAGCTCATGTTTCAGGCGATTGACGAGATTCAGTTCGGTGCCGACCGCCCAGGTTGTGCCGGCCGGCGCGGCGCTGACGGTGCGAATGATGAACTCGGTCGACCCCACCAAATCTGATTTGTTCACGACCGCTTCGTGGCACTCCGGATGCACGATCACCCGACCGTCGGGATACTGCTTGCGGAACTGATCGATGTGCGCCGGCTGAAACATTTGATGCACGCTGCAATGGCCCTTCCACAAAATGAGCCGGGCCCGTCGGATGGCCTCCGCAGTATTCCCGCCGTTCGGCTGATACGGATCCCAGACGATCATCTGCTGCCGCGGTATCCCCATCCTGTTGGCTGTGTTCCGGCCAAGATGCTCGTCCGGGAAGAACAGAATTTTCTCGCGCCGCGCCCAGGCCCACTCGATGACCGCTCTCGCATTGGACGAGGTGCAGGTAATCCCGCCGTGTTCTCCACAGAAGGCTTTCAAGACGGCCGCGGAGTTCACATAGACCGCCGGCAGCACCGCGTCCTCCACCGGGAGAATCCGGCCGAGCGACTCCCAACACTGGTCCACCTGCTCGATCGCCGCCATATCCGCCATCGAGCATCCGGCCGCTAGGTCGGGCAAAATCACGGTCTGGTTCGACCGGCTAAGAATATCGGCCGTTTCCGCCATGAAATGCACGCCGCAGAACACAACGAACGGACGCTCCGCCCGCTCGCCGGCGATTTTGGCCAGAAGCAGCGAGTCCCCCCGAAAATCGGCGTGACGGATTACTTCGTCCCGTTGGTAGTTGTGACCGAGGATCATCACCCGGTCGCCGAGCGCCTCTTTCGCAGCCGTGATGCGGGCACACAGGTCGTCGTCCGTCACGGCTTGGTAGTCGGTGATCGGTCGGGGAGCGGTCTCGATACTCTTCACGGTTTCACGTCCTCTTCACGCATGCCGATAACAGGTCGAAGGATCTGATTCTACGATAGCCACTGCCCGCAATCAACGAAGCCGATGGGGAAAGAAGCCCTAGGAAGGTCCCCATTCGCCGCGCGTCTGCTAGGCCTAATAGCCGATTGACTTCGCTCGGACGCAAGCTTACGATTTGATCTCTATCGCTAGGGGAGCCTGACGGCTGAGAGTCCGAACGATCGGACGACCCTCACAACCTGACCTGGGTAATACCAGCGTAGGGAAGCCGGACATCAGCGGTTATGTGAGCACTCAGCCGCATCCTTTAGCTCGGGGGTGCGGCTTTTTTGTGCGTGCGATTCACCATCATCGACATTGAGCGAAAGGACTCCCACATGGGCAACCATACAACTCAGGCTTCGGCTCAGGGACACGGAGCCGGTGTGCCGACATCGACCCTGTCGACGGCCCCCTTTCCGGCGTCACAAAAAGTGTATGTCGGCGGAGCGCATCCGGGCGTTCGGGTGCCCATGAGAGAAATCACGTTGACGCCGACCAAATCGATGAACGGCGGCGACGCGACCCCCAACGAACCCCTCACCGTCTATGACACCTCCGGCCCCTATACGGATCCATCGGTGTCCATCGACGTCCGCACCGGTCTGACTCCCTTGCGGCGTCCGTGGGTACTCAAGCGCCAGGACGTCGAAGAACTTCCGACGGTGACGTCGAGCTATGGGCGTCAACGGGCCGCCGACCCCAAACTGGCCGAACTCCGGTTTCAACATATCCGCAAACCCCTGCGCGCCAAACCCGGCAGGAACGTCACGCAGTTGCACTACGCACGGAAAGGCCTCGTGACGCCGGAAATGGAATTCATCGCCATCCGCGAAAACCAGTCTCGGGAAATCGCCCGTGAATTGGCTTCGCGCAACGGCCATGGCGGCGGCGTGGCGCAGCATCCCGGCTTTTCATGGGGCGCGGCGATTCCTCCCGTCATCACCCCCGAGTTCGTGCGCGACGAAGTCGCCCGGGGCCGCGCGATCATCCCGTCGAACATCAATCATCCGGAAAGTGAGCCCATGATCATCGGCCGGAATTTCCTGGTCAAGATCAACGCCAACATCGGCAATTCGGCGGTCGCCTCCTCCATCGAAGAGGAAGTCGAGAAGATGATCTGGGCCATCCGCTGGGGCTCCGACACTGTCATGGACCTGTCCACCGGGAAAAACATCCACGAAACCCGCGAATGGATCATCCGGAATGCCCCGGTGCCGATCGGGACCGTGCCGATCTATCAGGCGCTGGAAAAGGTCGGCGGCAAAGCCGAGGACCTGACGTGGGAT
>CAYQDJ010000002.1:0-6736 GCA_964416255.1 uncultured Nitrospira sp.
CGTAACACGGCACTCGTACCGTCCCCGCTCGCATCGTCGATCAGAATCACTTCGTGCGGCACCCAGGTTTGTGCCGCGACAGACTCCACCGCCCGCGTGATCGTGTCGCCGCACCTCCAACAAGGCACCACCACGCTGACCGGCACGGTCTCAGCCACGGACCGTCTTCCTTAGCGGCGCAGCGTGTAGCACGATTCCTTATCCCCTCCGTCCACCATGTCAGAATTATGGTGCATTGAAGAACCGCATCGTCGGGTTCCCCAAAACGCGGATCCGACGATCATCGGACCCATCGCGACTCAGCTTTCCTGATAAAAGATCCGACCAACCAAGCCGGACGCGGTGTAGGTGTGCTTCCCGCACATCCGCCAGCTGAACTCATACAAGATTCTCCGCGCGGCGCGCGGCCCTCTCTTCCACCCCCATGCCGCCACGCAGGGCACAAGCAGCGCAATCCGGACAAGCCGTAACATGAACCCAGTTTCGTGGGCTTTGATCAGCGCCCCAAATGTTCCGGCGTCGAGTGCAGAGGGCCCCGATCGCGGGACCTTCTTGAGTTGGTGAACGATGGCGAGCACCCTCTCGAACCGAGCCTCATAGGTATGTTCGTTCCGTGTCCGGGTGTGGCCAGCCATGGCCATCTTGTCCCGTTCTTCTCCATGGTTCAGAAAATAGGCGATCTTCTCGCCGAGATCCGCAATCCCATCATAGACCGCCATTTCCTCGCCGATGCGATAAAACTGATCGAGACCCGGTGCCTGTTCTGTGAGGAGGAACCCGCCCGCGCCAGGGACCTCAAACACCCGTGCCTTGATCTGGCGGCTGCGATAAGGGATCAGGCCGTTCAAGTGGAGACCAGAGTCGGCGAAGTTCAGCGTGACCACCGACTCGCGATAGATGCGCGGGAGATCCGTGGCAGCCACTGGCCCTGTCCGCCAACCGTGGCCGAAACATTGGACCTCGATGCCTTTGGCCCGGAGCGTGGCGACCCACTTCCTCCGATTGCCGTAGGCGCTGCCCACGAACGTGACCGGATACCTGCATTGTGTGGCAGGCAGCGGTTCAACCAACCGCTCACGGCTGGCCGCCCACTGCGTCAGCACGAAATTATCAAGCCCATTGCGACGAGCCTGCTCGAAGGCCTTCGGATCGGTGGTCGCGTAGCAGTCCAGGTGCGGGGCGATGAAGCGGGAGAATTGCTCATACTTCCAAGAATCGTCCGTTCCCCAGTTCATGACGACCGTGGACCCGCTCGCTCTCAAGATGTCCAGCGTTTCGGTCCAGAGTTCATACCCTAACAACACACAGAAAACGAGCTCCGGCTGGTCGTGAGCCACCCGGTGAAGCAGCGCTTGATTGAGATCCGCAAAATCACGATACACGGCTCGATTCCAGGAATCGAAGAGCGAAACCTCGTGTCCCAGGGCTTCCAACGCTGGGAGAAAATTCGTGAACTCATACCCTTCTCCCCGCGCCGGATCGCCATAGTTGTGCTTCCCCAGAACACAGAGGATTTTCACGACTTCTCAAAGAGAAATAGGCCGCACCCGTAGTGCAAATGACCCGCCGAGGCAGGTTTGCGGTCTTCCCTCAATTTTCCTGCATCGTCCACATAGGAGAATTCGACCAACCGCACATGCGCGAACATCTTAATCACCGAATCCGGCGCATACACTCTGTGCGCATTAAAACAAACCCGCTCACGACCGATCGGAAGGGAAAGAAACAATCTTCCGCCTGGTTGAAGGATGCGCTGTAGTTCCGAAGCCGATTTCACGCTCCCCTGTGGATCAATAGGGTCGCCGTATCGCCCAAGTCCGATATGTTCGATCACATGCAAACAGGACAAAGAATGAACCGTATTTTCCGCAAAGGGGAGATGAAGAATACTTCCCGCGACGGAGTGCAATCGAGGCAGAGAGGCGTTCAAGGGGCGAACATCCACAAACACCGTATCGATCCATGCGCTCAACACACTCATCGTCAAGACGCTGGAACCAATATCCACATGCCTATGAATCTTCGTTTGACTGAGTTTTCTCGCCAACCAGGCGCCTTGATAAAAGTAATGCGCATCAATTGGCGTATGGCTGCTCCAGTCCCCCAGGCAAGGATATGAATCCATGAACGCGATCTTCTGCCCTCCTGCCATCCCCCTCGCATACTGCATCCAATGGACGAAGTACCGCGGCAGTTGCGCCACGCCCACCAAGGGTCGGGGATAAAGCAGGGCCATCGCCCAGTTTCTCATCAGCGATTTGGATTGACTGATCATTAGGGTCGGTTTTCCCAGGCGACGGCATCAACAAAAATAGTATTGATATAGGTGTCCGCATAAGACCAATACCCATTCGCATGCATCAATCTGATGATTTCATTCAGCTTACGTTCTGTTTTATTTTCCGTGTACGTCAAAGTTTCAATGCAAAATACTTCCGGTCGGTACGTCTTAAAATCCACGGTCTGAAGGATGGCATAATCCATTCCCTCGACATCGAGGGAGACCAGGTTGGGGCGGGTTGAGAAATTGGCCTTGAGAATATCATTGATGGTCCTGAGCTCGACGTTGAGCACCTTGGTGATTCGCTGGGTGCCGTAGGACTGATAGCGCTCGGCCTCCGCTCTGGAAAATGTATTGAGTGTTCGTTCGCTCATCACAAAAAATTCCGCCTCACCCGCACACACCCCGACGCCACAGCTCAACGTCTGATCATGCGGCCGCATTTTGATGAACTCGTGATATAAAGATGGATCCGGCTCGACACATACGCCTCGTCCGCCTCGGCGGTAGAAGAAGTACGTATTATTGAGGTAGGCAGGATGATGGGCGCCGATATCCAAATAGGTTACGGTGGCGATGCCAAGGGTTGAAAACAAATACTGTAGAATGAGGTCCTCCCCACATTGCGAGAAGGAGACTTTGGAGTGTGTACAGTAGTTGCGCTTGATGTCTCTCAGCGTGGGTCGGATGAGATCTTTGATCTTCGCGAGCGAGATCATGCGTTGTGATGCTTCCGGGTTCGGGAAGAGAGGACACTGTTATACAGACCGATGCAGGCCAAGACCGATCTCGCGAGGGAGCGCATGGCATAATAGCCTTGCATGTACCATTCTTCCCATTTTGATGAGATACACCCATTTTTCTTCAGCGCGAGTATCACTTCCCGCACAACGGACGCCCGGTTTTGCGTACTGATTCCGCCATTCCGGACGTTCGTCGTCAGCACTGGCACGTGAATGAGAGGTTCGGTGAGCCCCCCCCTGAGCAGCCACTCATAGTCCATGCCTATCCGAAAGTTAGGATCGAATAAGCCATGTCTTTCGAAGTAAGAACGGTGCGTGAACAAACTGGGTTGTGGAATCATGGCACCATGACGTAATGCCTTCGGTGAAATGTCAATGCTGGCACGATACAAGACATGGCCGGACTCCCGGTCCAGAACATCACAATCGCCATACAACAAGACTGGGAATTTCTTTTCGACAAGGGTTTGTGCGACGGACGCGATGACCGAAGGATGAGCGAGCGCATCATCGGCGTTCAAGAAAAGCAGATAGTCCCCGGTCGACAGCAAGAATCCCTTGTTGAAGGCATCTGCGATCCCGCCATCCTTCTCGCTGATCCACTTCGCGATGCCCTGCTCATACGACCTGATGATGTCGACCGTCCCGTCAGTTGACTCTCCATCAACCACGATATATTCGATGTTGTCATAGCGCTGAGCGAGGACGCTTTGGATGGTTTGTCGGATAAACGTTCGGCCATTTCTGACCACGGTGACAATGGATATTCTTGGCAACGACACCGCTTCACCTTGTTTGGATGGGTGAGCCATTATTGCGTCCGCGACAAGCAGAGACGAAAGATCGAGGTCCTTGGCTTCGCCTTGCGCGATTTACAAGATCGCAAGGCGGACAGTTCACGGTGTCCAGGAACAGGACACGAGGTCTCTCACAAGGGCCGGATCGGCGCAAGAGAACGGCAGGGGCGTGCTCATGTCATTTCAATCTTCGGTAACGGGTACACGAGATTCATTCCCCGAAATTTGTTGTTGGCGGTAAAAAACTTTCTGAAATGCCACGGTAACACGACCAAATAGTCCGGCTTTTTAGCCAGCAGATCATCTTCGGGAATAATGGGTATCCCTGTTCCCGGCATAAAGCATCCGAACTTATCGGCATTGACCTCGCCGACGGCAAAGATTTCGCTCTCAGTCAGGTTGCAGTATTGAAGCAACACATTGCCCTTCGTCGATGCCCCGAGCGCCGCGACAGTTTTACCTTCTGCATGAGCGTTGCTGATAAGGCCAAGCAACTGGCGTTTCGACTCGGCTGTGCGTTCCGCAAACACATGGTAGGGAGCAAGAGTATCCAGCGCATGAGCCTGCTCCTGATCGAGAATCTTTTGCACCGAAGGACCCGGCGCCGAATCCCCATGCGACTTCGCTACCATGACGGAAAAACTGCCGCCGTTAACATCATTGAACTCAACATCGACGATTTTGAATCCGACCCGGTCTGTCATCCATTTAATCTGGTGAAGAGCATAAAACTCCAGATGCTCGTGACACACCGTGTCATAGGCGTTCATCTCGAGCATCGTGGGCATGTAACTTTGCTCGAATACCCACACGCCGTCGTCTGCGAGAACCTCATAAATATCCCGCATAAAGGACATCGGATCTTCAAGATCATAGAACATGGCAATCGAAGTAATGACCTTGGCTTTCTGGTCAAGCACATGCCGCTTGACGAGCTCGGAGGAAAAGAAATCGGGGATCAGTTGAATGTGTGACGGATAATAGACATGGAACTTGACGCCGGTCGGATCGATGCCGACCAATCTTAGGCCGGAGGATGGATACGCCTGCAACGTCGTGCTGTCGTTGCTGCCAATGTCAAGAATTAGATCGCCATTGTGCAAGTCCACCTGCGCCATGATTTTCTTCACCTTTGCGTGGAGGTGCGACACCATGCTTCCATTCAGCCCCGAGCGATAGCCATAGTTCTCACCGTACAGTTCACGCAAGTCATACGAATGCTCGAGCTGCAACAGCCCACAGACCTCTTCACCCCCCATACATTTCACCAAACGAAGCGGGCCGGTCGTAATTTTTGCTCCTTTCTCTCGAGGAAACACGCCGGTCAGCATCAACTCGCCCAAGTCCAGGACGCGTTCCAATTGGGCATTGCGGCAGATTCTGCATTTCTCGATCTTCCGATACATTCAGTCCACCTTGGCCATGACCGAAAACATCTCAGCGGCTGTTTCTCAGGTTGAATAGCACAATTGAAGCCTCGGCTCCCCTAGCATAAAGGTAGAGGTATGCGGGAATATACAAAGAGCTGCGCGGGACATGCGCAATAAATTTTGCCAACCACCGCTCTTTTTTCGACGGCATCCTCGCACTGAGAAATGATTGGTATTCGTTGACCGAATATTCCTCGAGCGCCCGCAGTAGTAAAAGTGCCTTGAAGTTTCTGCACCCTTCTCGAGGCGCCAGCGTCTGTTTGGCTGTGTCTGAAATAGAAGAAAACGACCAAATTAAATCGGGCCAGTTGAACAGCCAGATTTGGAATGCGCGCGTTGACCAATGTGCATTCCCATGCCGGATAGAAACCAACGGCGTGGCAATGACGAGGACATTCTGCCCAATTGGTTCACTCAGGATAACCCCGACGTGGATAAAACCCGACCCAAAATACTTCTCGCGGTCCCTATCAAGCCACAACCGCCGTTGAATTATCACTGCCCCGACAAAAGTTAAGCAGCCGCCCACCTTGGTTGCAAACTCGTTCCATTCATTCGGCTGATAGACGTGATCAGCGGATAGCTCTGGTCGCCGCGGAACAACCACCTTGGTGAGATCTTTGTTTCTCACCTCCACAGCCGTCACGATGAGGGGATAGCCTTTTCGGGTTTCGCTTAATATTTTGGCGATTGCTCCGGGCATCAGCACATCATCGTCCGTCATCAGCCAACAATACTCTCCTGCGGCCAGTTCAACCGCATGATTACAGTCTCGGTCAAATCCCTCATTCGAGGGCTGGCGCGCTGCCTTCTCCTTCCGTACATACCGAATGCCGGGACACGCTCGTTGATACGAACTAACGACCTTTGCGGTCCCATCCGTCGATCCACCGTCGACAATAATGACCTCGACGCCGGTCTCCCATTGAGAGACAATACTTTGCAACATGGCTCCGATGTACTCAGCCCTGTTCAGCGTGGGAATACAGATGGAGAGGGCAGCCTTCACAGTCGGCCTCCCCTCAACTTTGCAATGCCGATCATATATGCGGGCTGTTCGCGGTCGGCATCAAACACATAGCCGAACCGTCTGTACAAAGTGAGTGCCTTCTCGTTGTCTCTCCGCACACGCAGCCTGACCTGGTTGGCTCCTCGACGAGCGGCCGCGATATGGAGAAACCCCATTAACATCTCGCCCAGCCCGCAACCCCTGGCTGACGGATGAATGGCGAGACCCAGGCTCGGCATTTCATATCCTTCATCCCACCCACGCAGTAACCCGTATCCCAGGACATTTCCTCCTTCGACCAAGAGGCAATACAAATCCTTGCCCACATGATGGGTTAACCGACTGAGTGTCTGTTGATCTGTCGCGTGCGGGCAAAAACGACTGGTATCACCATGATCGCTCAATGCCTGAAAGAACAGCTGCAAGCCTTCTTCCCAACCCGGAGACAGCTTCACAATCTCCAGGGACATCCACGA
>CAYQDJ010000002.1:6746-117247 GCA_964416255.1 uncultured Nitrospira sp.
TCAGAGAATGCGTCACTTGCTCGTCGCCTCAAGCGCCTATCTTCTGAAGGATTGAAGCGAGCTGCAGACATACTCAATCTCTTCGTCCGTCAATTGTGGACTAGACGGCAAACTTAACACCTGTCGACCCAAATGGTCGCACGTGGGCACTCTCACTTCCCCGTAGAGATGCGGCATCGTGTTGGCCGAGTAAAAACCCGGTCGCGTTTCGATACCCCGTTGAGTAAGCTGGTCAATGACCGCATCTCTGCCTTGCGGAAAGGCGGTCCTATCAAGCTCGACCGCAAGAGCCCATACCACAGGATCGACTTCTCCCGGAATCGTCTGAAGAACCACTCCCTCCATATCATCTAGTAGCTTCGCATAAGTTTGATACACTCGATGTCGCTCTGAAATGATGGTTTCTATCCGCTCGAGCTGGGCACAGCCCAACGCCGCTTGCATATTGGTAAGGCGAAAGTTATGCCCTGCCACCTCGTGCCAGTACCTTTTGGACGACATTCCATGGCTCCTGAACAATCGCATGCGATCCCGCAGTTCGATATGCGGCGTGACGGCCGCCCCGCCTTCGCCCGTTGTAATGGTTTTCGTCGCTTGAAAACTGTATGTACCTATCGAAGCGATTGTGCCCGCCATGCGCCCTTTATATTTTGAACCAATGGCCTCCGCCGCATCTTCAATAACTGCCACTCCCTTCCTTTCAGCCATCTCCATAATGGGGTCCATATCGCAGACGTTTCCATACGTGTGTATGGGAACAATCGCTCTTGTCTTCGGGGACAAACATTTCTCGATCTCAGCTGGCAGGATGCACCAACTGGACGCACAGACTTCCGCGAATACGGGCTTCGCTCCCACGTGCAATGCAACGTTCGCAGCAGCCATGAATCCAAATCCAGGAACGATTACTTCATCCCCTGGGCCTATATTCAATGCAAGAAAGGCCATATGCAGAGCGGTCGTACCATTTGAGACGGCGAGGACATGTGAAGCCTGGCAGAAGCGAGCGAACTCGGTTTCGAGGCGGTCGACAAACTCACCCCCTGAAATCCATTTGGATTTCAGGGCTGCCACGACGTAACGCTCTTCGTTTCCCCAAAAATGTGGGCTGGCCCACGAGATGGAATGTTTGCTCATACCTCCGTCTTCCCGCTTGCAATTCCCGCTAGACTGCTTTTCGAAACTCCATCGCCACGACACCTATCCCGGCCAACTCGGAGAACGAATCTTTGACCTCGTATTGCTGCCCCATCATAAGAGGCTCACGCCAATATGGGTACCAGGGATCCGATCTTTTTTGGTATGCATTCTCATGATAATGGTTCGCATGCTTCTCTCCATAAATGAGTCGCCGATAGGGCAGGCCCGTGATGCTAAAGATCCGCTCTTGGAGCAATTCTTCATCGTAGTATCGTTGCCAAAAGACGAATCCGTTTTCGTCAGCTTCCATCAACCCGTATTCATTGAGATTGATGTATTCTTCTGAGGCCTTTGCCGCACAAGGCACCGATATCAGGAGTCTTCCCCCAGGTTTCAACGAATCCCACATTTTCCGAATCGCGTGTGTATCATGAGGAATATGTTCAATGACAGAAATGCTGGTCACCACGTCGAAGGAATTCCGCTCAAACGAAACCTCCTCTATCACACAGTTATGAAAACGACATCTCTGCGTGACCTCCAGTGACTCCGCCCACGCCATCGTCTCTGCAAGATCCTTCTTATCCGGATTCACCACATCAACCACTACGTCGCTACGGCGATCAACGACCATGAGAGCAAATAACCTTGGAGACGACACATCCAAGTATGACCGCATTGGAACCGTGCTAAGAGCCCTCCACATGAAATCGAACTCAAAGTACCGAACTGAATCCATCGGTGAAACGATGAGTCCATAGGCACGCCGAAGCGCACGTCCTTTGAAAAGCAGCCGAAGTCCCATCGCAGCGCACAACCTACGGAAGGCGAGTCCCGGCGTGTGAGTGAAATACGCCATTCCCCAATACAGCGGAAACAGTATGAGCGCACGCAGGATATGGAACAGCCTTCTGTGACCAAACGTCTGTACGGGATCCGGATAGACTAAATATTTCCTGGGCAGATCAGCGGGTTTTTGCATGAAAGATCATAACGAGGTCAGAAGAATGTCTTGGTTCCTGCATACGGCTTAGGCGCAGTTGTCCATCCCATATGACTCCAGGCCAAAGACCGCAATCGCGGTGACAGCCATAATAGCCCGGCCGCAGAGAGAATCGCCAATGCGAAGCCACAAAGCAGCCTCGCATGGACAGAAACATTTCCTCCCATGAGTGTATAATGCGCGGTCAGTCCAACCACAACCGACACTCCTAATGGCACGCCGATATCGAACAACAACCATCTGAAGGTCAGTCCTTTCAGAATATACCGATGCGTTAACCCGGGCCCTAACATCACATACAGCATCTCCGAGAGCAACCAGGCCATGGCCCCTCCCAGGGCACCATACGTGTGCGCAAGCAAGACGACCATTGGCACCAGAAAACACATCAATCCGATGTTTATCGACAGGGGTATCCATGTCATTCCATGAGCCAGCTGAAGAGCGTATGGGAAAAACATTGCGCCATTCAACGCAGTCCCGACTGCCAGCAGTGAAATGACCGGGCCCACGCTCGACGCAATATGGGAATCGCCAGTCCATACACGGACTAAGTCTTCAGAAAACACGACAAGGACCATCGCAATCGGAAACAGCATGGCTGCAAACATGCGGGTACCAAATCGATAGAGGTTGGTCAACTGCTCGGTGTCTCCTGCAGCAACAAGCGCGGACATGCGGGGATACACCACGTTATAGATCGGCATGATCAGGGCATATAGTCCGCTGACGACAGCCGTGGCAAGCATATAGTGGCCGAATTCATGTAACCCAAGTATTTTGCTCAGTAGGATCTTGTCCATTTGAGTAAACACGAGTCCGGACAATGCAATTCCACTCATGCCGACCGAGAAGCGCCATATCCGCTTGAGCTCAGCCACATCGAACCGAACGTCTTTCGACCTGCCAATGACTCGCCAGGCGGCCCATCGAATGGTCAGTGTATAAACGAGACCGACGCAGGCTTGCCAACCGAAGAAGGCCGTCACCGTCGGCGAAACTAGGATCAGGACTCCCACTGCTCCGACGTTGGCGAATGTCACCATCATGATATTGACGCTGCTTGAAACCCTTAATTGATGCGCTCCCACTAAGGCCCCCTGATACAAGCCAATCGGCCAACGACTGGCCAGAACCAGGCCCATCAACATCACGGCATGAGTCACCGCTTCTCGTGGCAACTGCGCGGATTGCAGCCACGACTGTGCGATTGCCGGTGCCATCCAGACGACTACTAATCCGATGACTCCGGCCAGGCTCCAGTACACAACGGCTAGGGAGTGCACTAACTTGCCGGCCTCTTTCAGATCCCCGGACGCCGAGCAACGAGCCACCTCCCTGGTTATGGTGGGACCCAATCCCATATCGAGCAGTTGAATTACGGCTTGAGTGGTCACAAAGAAACCAATCAAGCCATAGGCTTCCATCCCCAGATACTTAAGGTATAAGGGAACGACGGCCAGTCCGACGAGCGCCGACCAGACGGAATTGGCAAAACCTGCCAGGAGGTTGTCTCGTAGTTTCATGCTCCTCTCATCCACGCGTTCGCGAGACGGCTGCAGGGCTGCCTTGCGCCACCGCGCGTGCGATAACCCCACAGAAGGTACGAGGCCGGCAACAAAAGCCTTGGGAGATCGTTCTCCTCAAAGCAGTCCACAGACTGCTTCCTGCAACGGGTGACTTGGGAAAGTGAATGGCTACGTGGCCGAGGGCTGTGAGGGAGTTTCGTCAAGATAGCGTTGCACGATCGACATTCGATCGCTTGATGGAGCGGTGTTCGACCGGCCCAGCGTCACAAAAAACTCGCATCCACTGGTGTTGAATTCCGCCTTGATCTCGAACTGGACCAACTTGAGTGCTCGCAGGTCGTTCAACAGGACTCGGAAACTGGCCGGAGTAAAACGCCAGTTGTGGACATCAATGTATTGATCCGTCGTCCTGGCACGTTGCCACTGCTCCATCGCCTCGGCAAACTGGTGGACGAACTCGATCGGTCCCTCGGCCTGCGAGTCCCAGGCGATGTGTCCGTTGCGTTTGGTGGCGCCGGCATAATGGTCGAACACCTTGCCGGGCGAGGGACGCGTCCGCTTTTGCTCGAACGCGTCCAACAATTCTCCGGTCGACGTCGTCCCGTTCACGTAATCGAAACAATACCGTTTGTCCGGGATGATCAAGGAGAGCACGCCGTCTTCTTTCAGCAACCACTCGCACTCTTCAAAGAAAGAGACGAGATCGGGGATGTGTTCGATGACATGGCTCGCAATGATCCAATCGTAACAGTGCCGGCGCCCAATTAATGCACCTAACGGTTCCCCGCGCCAAATGAAATCCACCTCTTCGATATTGTCCAGATTGACGCCATGGCCCGTATATTTCGCGCGCAACTCTTCCGCGCTCGCATGATCCAGAATATGGACATTGAATCCTTGCTTCTTCGACGCGATGGGATTATGGCTGGGCCCGATCTCAAGCCCCAGCCCCTGTCGGTTCACCAGGACCAATGCTTTTTCGCGTCGTTGTTGATCATGGAGATAGGCCCAATTGCGCTTGAGCCCTCGCCACCCGTCTCGCTTGAAGAGCGCCAACACCTTGCTCAGCGCCGGCTTCACCCCGCCGCACCGCATGAGCGCCAGGTTCACGACCTCCGCAATCTGACCCGTCCCTGGGAGTTTGAGTTTGTGCGATACCATCTGGACCATCCAACCAGCGGGACTCGAGAGAGACACGGCCCGGCCAACCACGCCCATCGACTAGCCGGCGGCCCTCAATTGAGGCACTCTGGGCGGCCAAGCAAAGCTGAAGTCCTGCCGTTCCAACGTGAGATTTGGACTATACGCGGGATCGTTGACCAGCAATTCACCCCACCGCTTCTTCATGAACTGGGCTTCCTGCTCGAGCCGGAACTGTTTTTCCGGCGTGTCCTCATAGCCTCTCGTGGCCGATTCATGATGGTACAATTCGGCATAGGGTGTGTAGATATTGCGGTACCCCATTTCCCGAACTCTCAGACAGAAATCAATGTCATTGTAGGCGACTCTCAGGTCTTCATCGAATCCCCCGGCCTTGACGTACAAGTCTTTCCGAATCACCAGGCATGCCGCCGTCACCGCCGAAAACGATTGCAGGAGTCGAGCGCGGCAGAAATAGCCGTGTTGATCGGACACGAGCCCTTTATGCGCATGTCCCGCCACCCCGCCGATCCCCAGGATCACGCCGCCGTGCTGCAAGGTATCGTTCGGGTAGAGTAACCGCGCGCCCACCGCACCAACCTCCGGCCGAAGAGCATGGCTGACCATCTCGGACAACCAATCCGGGGAGATCACCTCGATGTCGTTATTGATCAATCCCACCACTGATCCCCGAGCTTGGTTCACAGCCGCATTGTTCAGCGCGGAAAAATTGAAGGGCCGGTCGTCCCGCAACACCCGGATTCTCGCCTCCGCTTTCAAGGAATCCAAATACGCCAGAGTCCTGGGGTCGTCCGATCCGTTGTCGACGATCAACACCTCGTAGTTCGCATAGGTGGTTTTCTCAAGCATACTGGTGATGCATGTCCGGATGAGTTCAAGCCCATTGCGCATCGGAATGATGAGACTCACGAGCGGAGGCGGATCGGGCAATTCGTAGTGAACCCGATACATGCCCAATTGGGGCATCGACTCAACGCATCCGGCCACCCCTCGCCGGTCAAGATGTTCCTGAATCGCCCGCCGGCCGGCATCCAGCGCATAGGGTTTGGCAGCCATGCCGGCCGCGGTGCTGCCGGCGTGCATGCGCCAGTGATAGAGGAGGCGGGGAATATGCACGACGTCTCGCGGCTCAATCCGTTCGATACAGCGCAGCGCCAAGTCGTAATCCTGGGCGCCTTCGTACCCGACCCGGAATCCTCCGATGGCGCGCACGAGTTCCGTCTGGTAGACCCCGAGATGAGTGATCAAGTTGTGGGAATAAAACAAATCGGGGTTCCAATCGCACTTAAAGTACGGATCGCATCGTTCTCCTGTGATATCGATCTTGTCTTCGTCCGAATACAGCAGTTTGGCCTCCGGATGGCGGTTGATCGCATCCACCACCCAGAAAAGTGCATGCTCCGCAAGCAGGTCGTCATGGTCCAGTAGCGCGACAAAGTCACCGGTCGCGATGTCTACCGCACTGTTCGAGGCCGCCGAAATGTGGCCGTTGGCGTTTCGAAACACGAGTTTGATCCGTGAATCCCTGGCGGCGTACCGTTCAAGAGTCCGCCGCACGCGGGGATCCGGCGACGCATCGTCGGCGATGCACAACTCCCAGTACGGGTAGAGTTGGCGACGCACGGACTCAATCGCCTCGATCATCCACTTCGGGTCGGGGTTGTACGTGGGCATGATCACCGAGATCAGCGGCTGATGGGCTGACGCTTTGATCCGCGCCCGCATGATCGCGCGTGTGTCGTCGGTGCACTCCTCGTGACGTTGGAGCCATTGGTTGTAGTGAGCGATGTAGTCCAATCGGTGCCCATAATACACGCGTCGACGGGTGACCCCCTGCCACCCTTCCGATTGCAGGATGGCGACCGTTCGCTTCATCAGCGGCATGAGCCCGCCGCTACTCCGCGATGCAGCCAGGAGACTGCCGCGGACTCGCATCGCGCGCTGCTGCCACTTGTTGAGCGACTCCTTGAGGGTCCGCGGAGACACGGCGGGAAGCCGGGTCCCGACCACGCGAAGCGGCGCGGTCACCCGCCACGAGGTTGACCGCAGGATAGTCGCGATGGCTCGGTCACGTTCCGAGACCGCCTGCATGAGTCCGGCAATCTGTCCCTCGCGTTCGATCACCGTCTGATTCAACCGACTGATCTGTTCCTCACGTTCGGCTGCCGCTTGGCTCAACCGGCTGATCTGGCCTTCCTGCTCGGCCACGGCCTGGTTGAGCCGGGCGATGTGTCCCTCCCTCTCGGCCACGGCGTGGTTGAGCCCAGCGATTTGCCCGAATTGCTTGGTCATGTGATGTAAGGCCGGGCGCAGCTCGTGCAGCCGTTGATTCAACCGCACAAAGCTGTCGTGCACGAGGACCGAAGACACCGACAGCTGATCTTTCGCCAGCAGATCAAGAAGCCGATACGCCTCGACGACCTCTTGCGGGACATCCGGAGCCCATTTGAGATCGTCCATATGAAATTGTGTATGGCGCAACTCATCGGCCAAAAACTCTTGGACATACTCCCGCAAGGCGGGCGCGGACGCGTCAAACGGCAGACTCAACGCGGCGGCCACGCGGCCGAGTTCCTTCTCCGGTTGCGCCATCAACAGGTCATAGTCCACGACCACGCGTGGGCTGCCCTCCGAATCCAACATGCTGGGAACGACATGCGCGAGCCACAGGTAACTGCTTTTCTCGAAGTCGAACTCGTCACGCTTTTTCAGAGACCCCGCCACACTCAATGGATGACGGACCGCGATGACATACCCGACGTCAACGCCGACATGCGCAAACACCTCTTGCCAGAACGGCAGAATCCTGGCGATCCGCGGATCCTTCAACCCGAACACGCTGACGCCTTGAAGCTTTCGACGCAAGAGCGCCGCCGCGCGAAGTTTGAACGCCGCAATCTCCTGCCGCTCGAGTTCCGAGCGTGTAATCGGGGCAAGCGTGTGCCAATCATGGCCGAGAAAATGTAGGAGTTCGGTATCGAACGTGTTGATGTCGGCATCTTCCCAGAAGCCCTTGGTATTGTCTGCCAACGGCGGCAGAAGACGCCTGCCGAGCTCGACGCCCAGGACATGAAGCCCGCGTGTCATCGCACTGGTCCCGCTACGGTGCATCCCGAGGACGACGACGATGCGTGTTCCCTGAACCGGCGTCATTCTGTTCCCATGTGTTGCAGCGAAGTGCTCATCGCGTCGATCTCCGCCGTGCAGTTGAAATCGACGAGTGCGGTGGCGGTGTTTCCCGAAACGGGCATGACCTTGAACATACAGATGTCCAGCACGCGGTGCAGATAGGTTTCCGACTCGTGGAGATGACCCGTCACGCCTGCATTGAGAAAGTACGAACCGGGGTTGAGGGTGCAGGTGAACCGAAACTCGACATGAACCGTGGTTCCTGAGGCTTGATAGGCAATGCCGTGTCCTGGAGCGGCCGACACGGCACCGCCGAGTTCCAACCCCGTCATCGTCTTGATCAACATGCCAAACCGCACCTGTGTCACGCCCTGGTCGAACCTCACTCTATAGGCGAATCGATACCGCTGGCCGCGGGCGAGACAATTCACGGCCTGACCGGACACGGTCAAGATCTCGGGGCATTCGATGGCGGCGCCGTGGGATTCATATTCCAAGGTGCTCTGCGGCTTGAGGTTGGGATCGAACCATTCGACTCGGTCAGGCTCGACCGTCGGCGCCTCCGATGAGTGCACGGGTGTCTGCGGGACGACGGACGACGGTCCCGGGCATCGCCCGTCGCCGCTCCCCGACGCGCGGATGTCGTCACGAATGGCGGTCCGCTTGTCCGGAGGCGCATAAATCAGTTTTTGATATTGCCCCACAATGGCTTTGGGTGCACCCATCGCCAGCATATCCCCCGCATCGAGCAGGATCGCGCGATCGCAGAGCTCCACGATCGTGCTGCCCGAATGAGACACGAACAAAATGGTGACCCCGTTTCGTTTCATGGCTTCAATGCGCGAGAAGCATTTGCGCTGAAAGAGTTCGTCGCCGACGGAAAGCGCCTCATCCACGATCAAGATTTCCGGGGCGACGTTGATCGCGACGGCGAACGCCAACCGCACGATCATCCCGCTCGAATACGTTTTGACGGGCTGATCGATGAACTCGCCGATGTCCGCGAATGCCGCGATGTCGTCGAATCGTGCGCGGGTTTCGTCTTCGCTCACGCCCAAGACGGCGGCATTGAGATACACGTTTTCGCGACCGGTGAATTCGAGATTAAAGCCGGAACCCAACTCCAGCAAGGCGGCAATGCGGCCGTGCGTGTGACTGCTGCCGCCGGTTGGATTCAGGGTGCCGCAAATCATCTGCAGCAAGGTGGATTTCCCACTGCCGTTGCGCCCGATGATGCCGACCGTTTCTCCCCGGCCGACCTCGAACGACACGTCCTTGAGCGCCCAGACTTCGCGAAAATAGCGTTTGCGCCGGCGCACCAACATCTGCAAGAGCCGGTCACCCGGCTTGTCGTAAATGTGATAACATTTGGACAAATGACGGACCTGAACGGCCCACGTGTCAGTCGCCATGGGCAACATCCACCAACAGCGTCCCGCTGCGGCTCATGGCAATCCTGGCCATGAGCCCTGTCAGTATTCTCCGGGCACAGTCCGACACGGTCCCGGTCGACGTATCGATCGTCAAGTCCGGGGTCAGAGGCGGCTCGTACGGAGCATTGACGCCGGTGAACTCGGGGATTTCGCCCGCTCGAGCGCGTCTGTACATGCCTTTTGGATCCCGTGCCTCACAGGTCTCCAGTGGAGTATTGACGTAAATCTCGACAAAGTGCTCGGCGCCGATAATCTGCTTCGCGAGCATTCGGTCCTCGCGATACGGAGAGATAAACGCCGTAATGACAATGAGGCCGGCGTCATTCATCAAACGCGCCACTTCCGCGATCCGACGAATATTCTCGGAGCGGTCTTGGCGCGAGAAGCCCAAATCCCGGTTCAACCCGTGCCGAATGTTGTCCCCGTCCAACACGTAGGCCACATAGCGAAGGTCCGTCAGCGTGCGCTCCAACGCAAAAGCCACCGTCGATTTCCCCGCCGCGCTGAGGCCGGTCAACCAGACTGTGAGCGGTCTCTGATCAAGCACCTGCGAACGATCCGCGGTCCGAACCTGTCCGTCATGACGGACAATGTCGGACGACGGTTGACGGCCTTGGTTCCCCCTGTGGCCGGCGTTAGAGGACATCGGCAAATCCCCTTCGTGTCTTTTGGAACCACGCGAACCCAAGCCAGGCCACCAAGGCGGTCCCCAGCAGATACGTACACAGGATGGTCAGGTCCGGCACATGCCCCCAGAACAAGACCTCCCGGACCTGCTCGATCGCCGGCGTGAGGGGATTCAGCAACAGCAAGCGCCGGTACGCTTCCGGAAGCGCGCTCGCAGGATAAAAAATCGGGGACAAAAAGAGCAGCACGGTCGTGACCACGCCGGTGAATTGGGAGACGTCGCGCACGTAGACGCCCAGCGAAGCCAAGCCCCACGTCAGCCCCATGATTAAGAACAGCAACGACAGAAGGACCACCGGCAGGAGCACGACGGTCGCATGCGGCATCCCGAACAAGATGACATAGGCGATGAACCACACGCCCAAATTCACCGTGGTATGGAACAGGGCGGTCCCCAGCGCCACCCAGGGCAGGATTTCCAAAGGAAACACCACTTTCTTGACGTAATTGACATTGGACAGAATCAAGACCGGCGCCCGGGTGACGCATTCAGCGAAGAGGTTGAACACGATCAGGCCGGAGAACAGCACCAGGGCGAATTCTGTTTGTGAATCGCTGCCCGCATTCCATCGCGCTTTAAAGACCACGCTGAAGACGAAGGTGTACACCGCCAGCATGAGGACCGGGTTAAAAAACGACCATAAGATGCCCAACAAGGAGCCGCGGTAGCGGCCGACCACTTCGCGTTGGATCAGGGCTTTCGTCAACCCACGGTTGCGCCACAGGCTCGCGAGCATCTCATTGGGGGCAATCGAGTAGGATTGCATTAGGTGAAGACCTCCGCGGTGGTCAGCATCCGCCCTTGCGCGTCCTTGCCGGAGAGCACCGGCTCGCCGTCGATGCGCCAATCAATGGCCAGGCTGCCGTCGTTCCACGCGAGACACCGCTCATGTTGAGGCGCCCAGTACTCGGTCGTCTTGTACAAGCATTCGGCGGACTTGGTCAGCACGACGAACCCATGGGCAAACCCTTCGGGGATCCACATCTGTTTCTTGTTCTCGGCGCTCAGAACTTCTCCGACCCAGCGACCGAACGTCGGGGAGCTTTTGCGGAGATCCACGGCCACGTCAAACACCTCGCCGGCCACCACGCGCACGAGTTTTCCTTGGGGCTGTCGAATTTGATAGTGCAGCCCACGCAGCACGCGGTGCGCGGACCGGGAGTGGTTGTCCTGCACAAATTGTACGGGTCTGCCGATGGCGGAGATAAACTTGGCGTGATTGAAGCTCTCAAAAAAGAATCCGCGCGGGTCACCGAAGACTTCGGGTTCGAGCAACACCACATCGGGAATGGCGAGGCGCGTGTGTTTCATCAATACACCGTTTCTTTCAGAATGCGCAGCAGATACGCCCCGTAGCCGTTTTTTGACAAGGGCTGGGCCAGCTGCTCCAATTCCTCGGCGGTGATCCACTTCTGTCGAAAGGCGATTTCCTCCGGGCAGGCCACTTTCAGACCCTGTCGATTCTCAAGCGTGGCGATAAATTGGCTGGCATCAAGCAGCGATTCATGGGTGCCGGTATCCAGCCAGGCGTAACCGCGCCCCATGATTTCGACGTTCAGGGTGCCTTGCTCCAGATACAGCCGATTCAGGTCCGTAATTTCCAATTCGCCTCGGGGTGAAGGCGCCAGGCGTTTGGCAAAATCCACCACGCATTCATCATAAAAATAGAGGCCGGTCACGGCGTACTGAGACTTTGGCCGCGCCGGCTTTTCTTCCAACGACAGCACGGTGCCGTGTGCGTTGAACTCCGCCACGCCGTACCGCTGCGGGTCCTGCACGTGATACACGAATACGGTCGCGCCCTTCGTGCGTGCCATGGCATGCCCCAGCAATTGATGGAAGTCATGGCCGTAAAAGATGTTGTCGCCCAAGACCAGCGCGGAAAGGTCGCCGCCGATAAAGGATTCCCCGATGAGGAAGGCCTGGGCGAGACCGTCGGGCGACGGCTGCACGGCATAGTGGAGATTCAAGCCCCACTGGTGCCCCGTGCCGAGCAACTGCTCAAAGCGGGGCACATCCTGCGGCGTGGAAATGATCAAGATGTCCTGAATCCCAGCCAGCATGAGGGTGCTGAGCGGATAGTAGATCATGGGTTTGTCGAACACCGACAGCAGCTGCTTCGACACGACTTGCGTCACCGGGTACAGGCGGGTGCCGGATCCGCCGGCAAGGATAATGCCTTTGCGAGTCATGCAGCGGCCTCCGCTCGCGAGAGGTGAGTAACCACGTGATCGACATGCATCTTCCAGTCGGGAAACGACATGTCCAGGGCTCGTGAAAGTGCGCTGGTGTCCAACCGGGAATTCTTCGGCCGTTTGGCCGGAAGCGGATAGGCTTCCGTGGGGATCGGCCGAATCGCCTCCGCGTTCAGCTTGAGCATGGCCCCGTTCTCACGCGCCCGGGTCACCACGCGACAGGCGAGCCCGTGCCAGGTCGTTTCGCCTGCCGCAGTGAGATGGTACAGGCCGGGCGGCAGCACGCCCCGGTCGTGGGCGGCGATCGCACGGGCCGTCACGAGCGCGATCAACTCGGCCGAGGCGGGAGCCCCATATTGGTCCGCCACCACGTTGAGCGTGTCGCGTTCGTGGGCGAGTCGCAACACGGTTTTGATGAAGTTGGCGCCGTGGGACGAGTAGACCCAACTGGTTCGGAACATGAGGGCGCGGCACCCACTGTGTTCGATCGCTTTTTCTCCGGCGCGTTTGCTGCGGCCATACACGCTTTGCGGATTGGTCGCGTCGGTTTCACGATAGGGCGCCGATTGTTCGCCGTCGAACACGTAGTCGGTGGAATAATGGACCAGGAGCGCGCCGTGTCGGCGCGCATACTCTCCGAGCACCTCAACGGCGTCGGCGTTGATGCGAAAGGCCGTGGTCTCGTCGTCTTCAGCTCTGTCCACGGCAGTGTACGCGGCGGCATTGATGATGACCTCCGGACGGTGCCTCCCGACGGCCGTCTCCAACTGCGCCAGGTTGCCCATGTCCGCGTCGTCCCGTCCCAACGCCGTCACCTGGCCGAGCGGCCTTAATGCGCGCTCGAGCTCATGGCCCAGTTGCCCGTTCTTTCCAAGAAGAACCATCTTCATACGCCGTACTGCCGTTCCACCCACTCGCGGTAGGCGCCGCTGGTGACATTGGCCACCCAGTCCTGGTTGTTCAAATACCAGGCTACTGTTTTTCGGAGCCCGGATTCAAAGGTTTCGAGAGGTTCCCAGCCCATCTCACGCCTGATTTTACCGGCGTCGATGGCATATCGCCGATCATGCCCGGGCCGGTCCTTCACGAACGTGATTTGCGCGGCATACGACCCGCCGCCTGCGCGAGGCCGGAGTTCATCGAGCATGCGGCAAACGCTCTGCGCCACCTGAAGATTCGACTGTTGGTTGCCCCCTCCGACGTTATACGTGTCGCCGATGCGGCCCGCTTCGAGAACCAGCCGGAGGGCGCGGCAGTGATCATCGACATAGAGCCAATCGCGAATTTGCTGGCCGTCTCCATAGAGAGGCAACGGTTTGCCGGCCAGCGCGTTGTGGATGAGCAATGGAATGAGTTTCTCAGGAAAATGATACGGGCCATAGTTGTTGGAACAGTTTGTCGACACTGTCGGCAGGCCATACGTGTGGTGATACGCGCGCACTAGGTGGTCGCTGGCTGCTTTGCTGGCCGAGTACGGACTGTTCGGCTCGTACCGATGTTGTTCGCTGAAAGGGGGGTCGTCGGTGCCTAATGAGCCGTACACTTCATCGGTAGAGACATGGAGGAAACGGAAGGCGTCCTGGGCTTTGCGTTCCAACTTCTGCCAATAGTCCCGCACTGATTCCAGCAGCCGAAAGGTGCCGACGATGTTGGTCTGGATGAATTCGTCCGGCCCCCCGATGGAGCGGTCGACATGGCTCTCGGCGGCAAAGTTCATGACCGCGCGCGGGGTGTACTCGGCCAGCAAGCGGCCCACCAGGGCCGTATCGCCGATATCGCCACACACGAACGTATGGCGCGCATCGTCGGCCACACTCCTCAAATTGTCCAGATTGCCGGCATAGGTCAGTTTATCGAGATTGACGATCGGCTCGTCGCCCTGCGCCAGCCACCCGAGAATGAAGTTGCTGCCGATAAACCCCGCCCCGCCGGTGACTACGATGCTCATCGTCCTATGGACTCGTTCATGTTGGCCCTATGCAGACAGCAGAATCGTAAACAGGCAGGCCCCGGCTCATTCCACGGGGAGATCCGAATACTCGTTCAGATTTTCTTCAGAAGCGTGCCCACCAACAGACAGAGATTGCCATGCCATGTCTGCCGATAGAGTCCGCACCGATGGACGCCGATCAGGCGGGTCAGGAGGGGGCCTTTTCGGGCGGCGGCAAACCGACGGAGGAGTTGTCGGTTGTGCTCCGTCAGCAGATGCTCGACTTTTCCCAGTGCGGCGATGTGTTTGTCGCAGGCCTGACCAAACCGGTTATTGAGCAACATCTTGAGATTTTTGATCCGGGCCGTCACATTGGAACAGGCCCCGATGCAATTCCCCTGATGCTGGCGGTGGCGCACGCCCGGGTAGGGATCGTAGAGAACGGTCCCACCGCAACCGGTGATGAGTTGGTAACACCACCAATCATGGCTGACGACATCACTATGCGGGCCGGCTTCCAGGAGCAACTCTCGCGCAGCCTGATTAAAGACGATCGTATGGCCTGGGGCGATATTTTGGGTCAACGCATTCGCAAAACTGGGCGGCCTTTCCCAGAGGCCAAACAACTTCAACTCCCGGTTGGTCTCGTCGATTAGGCGGATCCGGGAACAATACATCGCGGGCACATCGTGTGGGAGCGCCTGAAGCTTCGCCACGGCGCGCGCCAGTTTGTCGGCTTCCCAGATATCATCCTGATCGGAGTAGGCGAAGAAATCCGCCTCAATCTGGCGGTCGCACGTGAGCGACAGGAAGTTCGCGGAATGTCCTTGGCCCGGTCCGCTGCGAACGGTCACCCGCTCCTTGCCGCCCCAGTGTCTGAATTGTTCCACCAACTCGATCGACCGATCCGTTGACCCGTCGTCGGAGACCCACAAGGTCCAATTCGAATGGGTTTGTTTTCTGACCGAATCCAATTGTTGAGGCAAAAACCGTTCGCCTTGCTTGGTCGCCATGAGGATGGCCACACATGAGCCGGTGTGCTGTTCCTGAAGCTTTTGCTGCTTCTTGACACCCGGAGCGGATCGTGAGGTCCGCGATGCCGAATTTGAAATGCCTCGTACCAGCGCTTGCATAAGCTTCCCGAGAAGAACAACGGTTCCCTTCCATGTAGTAGGGAAGCTACAACGGGAAGCATACTGGGATTACCCCTAGCTAAAGTAGAAATCTAAGCAGAATTACCAACGTTACTTAGTCGCGTGACCTTCAACACCGGCGCCGCATTTGTGTGCAAATAGATGAGTTCCCTATTAGGACTTTCCCTAGTCTTTCCATCGAGTTACAGGCGAGTCCAGTCAATGTTCGACCCGTCAGTCTGCGGGGGCTCTCGTTCGTTGAGTGGGAGGTGCACAGTGATCCACGCATTTCCCACCCTGCCCCGGACACAGCTTCGCCCTCTCACTGACAGACAATGCCCGGGCACCCTCGAATCGAGCCGTCTCTCAACTCGACGGACCGAGAGCCAGCACTTTGCCGTCCGACACCTGAAGCCGTCGGAGCGTGTCGCTCGCGTCCGCCGCCCGTTCAAGGTCGGTCACTAACACCGCGTCGAATTCCCATTGCCTCAGCACGGAGGCTCGCCAGACCGGATAGGAGAGAAACGTGTCGACCTCGCCATCATCAACGAACCCGACGAGGGTCAGATTCATTTCCCGCAATGACAAATACGCCATCTCCGCCAATTCGCCGGTGCCGTATATCACGACTCGCTTCACCCCCTGGTTTGAGGCATCGATCAGCATCCCGCGCAACCGGGCACGCATTTCCCGATAATGCGAGAGCGAGTACTGCATGAAGAGATACGTCAGCCGTGATTTCTCGGCGAAGCCCTGCGGCGTGAGGAGATATCGGATGCGGTGCGGCGGCATAGTCGTCACCTTGACGAATCCTTTGCGGGCCAGCCGCTTGATGTACAGGTTCGTCAGACCCAGGGCGACTCCGAGTTTCGAGGCAAGGGAACGTTGGGTAATGTTCCCATCGCGCTCCAATTCGGAGAGCAAGACAAGATCTCGTTGTCTTTGAAGATCCACTCTTCGGCCGGGTCCTAGAGCAAAGCGTTCAGAATATGAACACAACGGGCAGCGGGAGTCAAGAGGGATCTCCGCAATAGGTAGCCGTGCCGCCGGCAAGTTGAATGTCGGATTCATCCAGAACAATTGACTTCATGCCACCACCCCGATATCGTTCCTCCCCGAATCGACTCGACCCTTACGCAACGCCGAACGGCGTGCGAAGCTCACCCAACTCGAAAGGATGTCGGCATGAAAATCCTCTTGTCGGAAGCCTCCACGGTCAAAGGCGGCCAGGAACTCGCCATCATGCGGCAAGCCGTCGGGCTTCAGAAACGGGGCCATGAGGTCATGCTCCTGCTGCATCCCGGGTCTCCCATCGAGCATCTCGCCCATCAGTGGCATGTGCGCTCGACCTCGGTGCCCATGGCTCGCCTCACCATCGCCTCGTGCAGACAGTTTCGCCGTGTTTTGGCGCGCGAACGGCCGGATATTCTTCATGTGAATAGTTCTCGAGACAGTTGGCTGGGAGCGTTGGCGGCCCGCGCCGTGTCTCCGCGCATCAAAGTGGTGAAAAGTCGGCATATTTCCGTTCCGCTGAACCGCAACCTGCCGACGCGCATCCTCTACCGACATCTGTTTGATTATGTCATCGGCACCGGAGGCCCCTCGACGCTCCGCGATCTGGTCGAGCGCGACGGGCTCTCGCCTGCGCGCACCGAAGCCTTTCCCATCGGCATCGATCTGGCCCGTCATGAGCCGGGCCGTCCGCACGAAGACCTTCGAGGAACATTGGGTCTGGATCCCGACCACCGGCTGGTGGGAATTGTCTCCTACCTGCGTGCCTACAAAGGCCACCGCTATTTCATCGAGGCGGCGGCGCGCCTTCTCCCCCGCCTCCACGACGTCACGTTTCTCATTGTCGGCGAAGGACCGGACGAGGATGTGATCAGACGGCACATCGTGCAGGCCGGTTTGACGGAACGGGTCCGGATGCTCGGGTTTCGTCCGGATCTGCTCAATGTGCTTCGTTCACTGGACGTCTTCGTGATTCCCTCTATCGAGGGAGACACCATTCCTCAGGTCCTGATCGAGGCCATGGCGGTCGGCCTCCCCGTGATCTCGACCACAACCGGTTCCATCCCCGACGTGGTCCTCGACGGACACACCGGTCTGATCGTCCCGCCGCGTGACAGCGCTCGACTGGCCGAACGAATTGATGAGTTGTTACGCAATCCGCCGTTGCGTCGGCACCTGGCGGCCAATGCACATCGCCATATCACAGAGCACTACTCCCTCGACCGCATGCTCGACCGTCTCGAACAGGTGTATCGCCAAGTGCTGACGCCTGATCGTGCCGGGAATCCCCGGTGCCTCACGGACGGAAGCAGCGCCAAGGCTCCGGGACTTCGCTGATCACCGTCGGCCTAAATGGGGGGTCGAGCGACGCCTCGATGACAGGGACTTCAGGAGTCGGTCCGCCGCTCGAGGCCACCACCGGGCGTGGCATGCCCTGGGTGCCTGAAAGTGTCCTGGGCCAGACCGTGTCGTACGGCTTCCAGCACTTGCTCGGGGGCGAGACGCTGAAGGCACTCCATATGGACCGTATGCCGGCAGACTCGACTGAAACAGGGCCGACACGGCACCTCGTGAGTCAAGACCGTATGATGCGCTCCATAGGGGCCCGTGCGGCCGGCACTCGTCGGACCAAAGAGCGCCACAACCGGAGTGCCCACCGCCGCCGCAACGTGCATCGGACCTGAATCATTGGTGACCATCACCGCCGCCTTGGATAACAGGGCCGGCAGGCTGCCAAGCGGGAGGGCCCCAACGACATCAATAATTGGGTGCCTGGTCGCTGCCTTTAGCGCGTGGAGGTCTGCTCGGTCCTGCTCGTTCCCGATGACGACCACGGGAAGTCCCTCTCCGAACAAGTGATCCGCGACCGCGGCAAACGAACGGAGCGGCCACCGTTTCGTCGCCCATCTGGCGGACACGCTCATCGCCACCCAGGGTTGTTCCCACGACAGGCCTCGGCGCCTGAGCAGCTCTCGTACCGGCGAACAGTCACGCTCGAGCATGGTGAATCGAAATGCGGGAACACCCTTGTGCGCGGCGCCCACCGCGGCCGCCACGAGCAGGTACCGATCGACGGCATGCATGTCGGCTGTCGGCACCGGCACCCGGTGGGTGTAGAACCACGGACTGCCTTCGCGACCATTGAGAAATCCGACGCGTCGCGGCGCGCCGCTCAACCACCCCAGCGCCGCGCTGCGAAACAATCCTTGAAGATCGATCATGAGATCGAACCGCTCCGCCCGCAACGCGCGGGCCTGCCCCAGCCATCCCGCGACGGTGAACTCCACCGGCCACATCCGATCCACGCCCTCAACACGCTCGACCAAGTCAGCCCATTGGCGCTTCACCACCCAGGTGAGATGCGCCGCCGGCCATCGGCCTTTCAATGCCGCCACCACCGGCATGGCATGGACGATATCGCCGAGCGAGCTGGGTTTCACGAGCAGAATGCGGCGAACGTCTGACATGTCAATCCGTAGAATGCTGGTGGCGCCCCTGCGGCCCGCGCTCCGTGAATGGATCCTCATCATGGACGATCGAGTTCCCCCGCTCTCCAACCGATGATGGCCGGCCGCTGGTCGTCGCATCGGCCAGAATCCATTCCGCCGCCTCTCGTAAGGAAGACAGCACGGCATCAGGACGGATCCCCTCCGCGTCACAGCAAGCACTGGCTCCCGCACCCTTCCGGCCCGTGGTCACACAAATACTCTTGACGCCGACGCGCTTCGCCAATTGCATATCACGCGCGTGGTCCCCGACCAGGTACGACCGCGACAAATCAATCTCCTGCTGGCTCATGGCCTGATCGATCATGCCGGTCTCGGGTTTGCGGCACCGGCAACCGTCATCCGGATGATGCGGACAAAAATACACCGCGTCCAGTGCGACGCCCGACGCGAGCAACAGGCGCCGCAGTTTGTCGTGGATGTGGTTGAGGTCCTCGATCGTGAACAAGCCCCTGGCGATCCCGGATTGATTGGTCAGGACAATCAGTCGGGCTCCTGCCCGATGAAGGATCCTGAGCGCCTCGTCCGCACCGGGGAACAGTTCGAATTCCTCCGCCGATCGCACGTACCCAGGGTCCGGATTGAGCGTGCCGTCCCGATCGAGGAACACGGTCACACCGACCAGCGGACCAGCCTCTCCGGCAGGAACGAGATCCGAAGGCACCGGCTCGGAACCCATGGCCCGGCCCGTGTTCGTGCTGCTCTGCCGTTCCAGTTGTGTCACCGCCGTCTGGTATACGCGATCGACGGATACCCGCGTCATGCAACGGTGGTCGATCGGACATTCCCGCAGGAGGCAAGGGGAACAGTCCACCGGATCACGGACCAGGCCCTGCTCCTGGCCGTAGGGTGAGGTCGTGCGCCAATCGGTGGGACCGAACACCGCCACCACCGGAACCCCAAAGGCGGCCGCAATGTGCATTGGGCCCGTGTCATTCGTCAGCAACAGACGGCAGCGTTTCGTCGCCGCCATCAATTCTCGAATGGTGGTCGCGCCGGACAACATCACGACGCGGCCGGTCAGACGGGCCGCGACCTCCGCGCCCAAGGCTTCCTCTCCCTTGGCGCCGAAAATCACGACGGCCGTGGTCGGGGTTCGCGCCTCGTTAAACCGCCAAGTCAGGCGCTGGGCCACCTCGGCAAATCGCTCTGGCAGCCACCGCTTCGCGCCGCCATACGTCGAGCCTGGGTTGATACCGATCACCACATCGGAGGCGCCGATTCCCATTTCAAGCAGCCGGGCATCCAGGGCGGCCTCCTCGCCCTCCGTGACGAACAGGGCCGGCGGAGGGGGCGGTCCTGTAATTCCCAAGGCTCTCAGCAGATTCCAGTAATAAACCACTTGATGGGGGAGGATCTGCCGATCCGGCCGTGCCACCGGATCGGTCAGCAACATGGTTCGCCCATCGGTGGCATATCCACAGCGTCGCGGAATTCCAGCCAGCCACGAGAGCAATGCCGCCTCGAATGCATTCTGGAACAAGACCGCGAGGCCAAACTGGGACCGCCTGAGTGTTTGGGCTAGGGTCCATTTCCCGGCTAATCCCGCATGAATCCCATGGTCCTCATACACCACCACCCGGTCCAGTGACCGATCCGTTTGGAAAAGATCGGCGACGGCCGGTTTGGCCAGCAGCGTGATCGACGCCGAGGGAAACCGCGTGCGCAGGCCGCGCAACGCCGGCTCGCACATCACCGCATCGCCGATCCAGTTCGGCGCCCTCACCAGAATCCGGCGAACCGACGCGTGAAAACCTGCGTGGTGTCTGCCGGTCTGGCTGGACTCCTGCTTCACCGTTTCTCCGCTCATCGGATCGTTCCCGTCGGTTTCGTGCCTTGCCGGTGTCCGTTCACTTTCCCGTGCTTCTTCCCTCTCGCCTTTCGCCTATGACCATCCGCCGGAGCCGTTCCGATCCCTGCACGACCTCCGCACACACACGCAGGGCCCACCACATCTGGTCTGCTCCCAAGAGGGGAACGAGCTTGCCGGCGTCTTTCTCGGTGGTCAACACCACGTCGGCGCCCGCGGCCCGCGCTTCGGCACGTATCCGGCTCACCTCTTCCGCGCGGTACAGATGATGATCTCGAAAGGCCGTCTCGCCGACCACATGGAGACCCACCGAACCGGCGGATCGCCGAAACGCATCCGTGTGGCCGATGCCGCTCACCAACCACGCGCGTTGCCCCCGACACTCCGCCAAGCGGCGCGTCTCGCTGGTCGCCACGGACACCAGTGACTCGGGACGAAAGACCACCTCCATGAGGTCACGGGAAACGGGGATCGATTGGACGCGGCGGCGAACCGCTTCCACCTTGCCCGGGGATTCGGCTCGGGTCACGGCAACAGCGGACGCGCGCGTCAACCCGCTCAGCGGCTCTCGAAGGCGTCCTGCCGGCAGCAACGCATCAAGGCCCGTGGCATCGGTGGCGTCGAGAAGCACGACATCGACGTCTCGCGCGAGCGACCGGTGCTGAAACCCATCGTCCAACACAAGGCAATCCACCGGGAACTGTTTGAGCACCCATCGGGCCAGCGCCGCCCGGTCGGACCCGACGGCGACCACCGCCTTTGGACACCGCCGAGCGATCAAAAATGGCTCATCACCCGATTGGTCCGCCGCGGCCAACAGACGTTTCCCATCCGACACCAGCAGAAAATCTTCCATGCCGCGCCGTTTGTACCCCCGGCTCAGCACCGCCACCTGTTGTCCGTCCGCCTGCAGCCACTCGGTCAGCAGCATCACCACCGGCGTTTTTCCCGTCCCTCCGACAGTTAAATTGCCCACGCTCACGACGCGACAGGGCACGCGCACGGCCGTGAGCCACCCGCGACGATAGCACCAGTCCCGGGCGGAAACGGCAAGACCATACAGCGCGGCCGGGCCGCGCAACCACGCGTGCACCGGCTGACCGGGAGCGAGATAGGGCATCGTCGTTACGGCCTCGCCGGGACCGAGGCCCCCACCTGTGTGGCGGATGGGCGGGTCGCCGGCGCCACCTGATTCAAACATTCTTCGATCAGTTGAAGGCTGCGCTCCAACGCGCCCTGATTCTCGCTCACCACCTGACGAGCCGCCTCGCCGGCGGCGTCCCGCACCTGGCGATGGGTCAGCCACTCTTCGACAGACCGGACGATGTCCTGGATGCCGGTGACACGATAGCCACCGCCCGCCCGTTCCAGCAAGGCCGCCACTTCCGCACAATGATCGGTGTAAGGACCGAACAACACCGGCTTGCCCCACACAGCGGGCTCCAGCAGATTATGCCCGCCCACCGGAACCAACGTGCCACCGACGAACGCCACATGCGCTTCTCCATAGGCCTGCGCCAGTTCCCCCCTGGTATCGAGCAGCAGGACGCGAGGGCCGACCGCGATGCCCGGGCCTCGTGTCTTCCGGCAGACCGGAAGACCGGTGTCACGGATCATCGCTTCGACCCGGTCCACTCGTTCGACATGGCGCGGGGCCAGCATGAGAACCGCGGTGGGATGGGTGGTGACGATCCGGCGATAAGCCGCCACCAGTTGTTCTTCTTCACCCGCATGGGTGCTGCCCGCCAAGATTAATTGCTCGGCGGCCCCCACTCCCAATGCCGTCCGCACGGAGGTGTCGCGCCGGACGTCGGGTGCTGGTTGATCAAACTTGATGTTGCCGGTGACATGCACGTGCGCGGCGTCGGCACCCAGTGCGATGATGCGCTGCGCATCGCGGGCGGTCTGCATTAAACACAACCGTAATGATCGCAGCACCGTCCGGTAGAACGCCCGGATGGCCCATACATCTTGCCGTCGGAACGACCGTGAGGACAGCCTCCCATTGACCAGCACGGCCGGAATCCGCTGTCTCCGGAGAGTCCACAGAAGATTCGGCCACAGCTCCGTTTCAACAAACAGGTACAGCACAGGCTGCCAACGTGCCACCAGCCGGGACACAACCCACGGAAAGTCCAAGGGCGCGTACCGATGCTCAGCCACACCGGCCAGTCGTTGTTCGACCGCCTCCCGTCCGGTTTCCGTGACGGTGGTCACGATGTAGCGGTAGCCAGGATGACGGCGATGCAGCGCCCTCACGAGCGGGACCGCGGCCACGACTTCCCCCAACGAGACGGCGTGGATCCAGATCACCGGTTTGTCGCCCTCGTGATGGTCCTCCCGGTGAGCCAGGCGTGCGCCGCCCACGAGACGGGCCGGAGAGGGTTCCACACCCAGTCGTTCCGCCAATCCCCGACGGCAGCGGGGCTTGGCGAGCAAGATACAGACCACCACCGGGGCCGCCAACACAAGCAGGCTATTGTAGAGAACTCGCCACATAGGAGCGGTCAACGATCAGCCGCCCGCTCCCGAACGCTGGTCGCTGGACGCTCGGTGCTCTTGTGCGCAGGCGGCATCGGCCTCGGCCGTGAGGGTGTTCAGGACGGTTTCGAGTTCCACGCGGAGCGCCTCGACCGAGGCCTCATCGGCTTCACGCGGGACCCAGATCGGCGTCCCATACAAAAACAGCCCTCGTGAGAAGGGATAGGGGACCATAAAGTGATCCCAGCTCGAGAACACTTTTTTTTTGAGCAGGCGAAGGCCACTGGGACGAGCGGGAGGCCCGTGGCCTTCGCCAATTGAATCACACCGAGCTTGGCCACCTGCCGCGGTCCTTTGGGGCCGTCGGGCGTCACGCAGAGGTCGTTCCCGCTCCGACCCAGCTTGATCAGGGTGCGGAGCGCCTTGGCTCCGCCCCGCGTGCTCGACCCACGAACCGTGCCGTACCCGAATCGGCCAATGATGCGGGAGATGATCTCTCCGTCGCGATGCTGGCTGATCAGGACGTAGCCTCCCGGACCATGGTAAGCGAACGGCATCATCAGCTGCTGCGCGTGCCAGAAGGCCACGATCATATGGCGCCCTTCGCGATGCAAGGCGTCCGCCGCTTCATGGCCGCGTGTCTGCAACCGCATCGACCGGCCGATCCCGCGAATCAGCGCCGTCCCGACAGGAGGTAGCACCGAACATTTGAGCCACCGCTCGACACGCTCTAGCGGACTGACGGTCCTTCGGTCTCCTTCAGGCATCATGGATTCCCCGGCACACGGTTAGACACTCGTGGCGTCCTGGAACTGCATGGCATGAAGCCTGCGGTACACGCCACCCTGTCGTAAGAGCTCTTCATGCGAGCCGATTTCTGCGATCGCCCCGCGATCGAGCACCACGATGCGGTCCGCATTTTGAATGGTCGACAACCGATGGGCGATCACCAACGTCGTCCGATTTTTCATCAGATTGCTCAAGGCCAACTGCACGATCCGCTCTGATTCGGTATCCAGCGCCGACGTCGCTTCGTCCAGAATCAGCAACGGAGGGTCCCGGAGAATAGCGCGGGCGATCGCCAGCCGTTGCCGTTCACCTCCCGACAACTTCACCCCTCCCTCCCCGATCACCGTGTCGTAGCCTTCGGGAAGGCGCAAAATGAAGTCGTGCGCGTACGCCAACGTCGCCGCCCGCTCCACATCCGGTGTGGCCGCACCGGTCAGGCCGAAGGCGATGTTGTTCCGGACGGTATCGTCGAAGAGCACGATGTCTTGGGACACAATGCCGATGTGCGCCCGCAACGACCGCAAGGTGTAGGTCTCGAGCGGCAGGCCGTCCAGAAGAATGCGTCCTTCCGTCGGTTGATAAAACCGAGGGATCAAGCTGACGAGCGTCGTCTTCCCGCTCCCGCTACTTCCCACCAGGGCCACCACTTCTCCGGCGACGATGGATAACGAAATCCCGGTCAGGGCCGGTGCCGCTGTGCTTCCATACCGCAAGGACACATTCTCAAACGTAAGGCCGCGCTTTACCCCGTCGGCCTCGACGGTCCCGCGATCCACGTCTTGCTCGGTCTTCAAATCCAGTACCTCATAGACACGTTCGGCCGCCGCCAGAGCTTGCTGAATGACGTTGTTCGAGCCGGACAGCTTTCGGATCGGTGTATAGGCCATGAACATGGCCGTTAAGAAGGAAAAAAACGCGCCCGGCGTCATGGCATCGTGAATCACCAGATATCCGCCGTACCAGATGATGGCCGCGATGCCGACGACGCCGATCACTTCCATATGCGATGACCCAATCGACCAGACCTGGTGAGATTTCAGCGTCGTCGCCAGGAAGGCGCGATTGCTCGCTTTGAACCGCTCGGCCTCGGCCTGCTCCCGGCCGAACGCTTTCACCATGCGAATACCGGCCAGGGTTTCCTGCAGCGCCGCGGCCATATCGCCCATCCGCTCTTGACCGCTCGTCGCCAGTTGACGCAAGCGCTTTCCCATCCGCACCATCGTGACGGCCGAGAGCGGAATGACGATCAGCGACAACCCTGCCAACTTCCAGTTTTGATACACGATGACGCCGAGCATGGCCACAAAGGTCAGCCCGTTTTGAAAGACATCCTTGAGCACGCTCGATGCCGCATTCGCCATCAATCCCACGTCGTTGACCACGCGGGACACCAATCGTCCCGACGTATTACTGTCGTGATAGCCCACCGGGAGCCGCATCAGATGTTGGAACAATTCTTGTCGAATGTCCGTAATGACGCGCGTCCCGACGTAATTCATCAGATAGGTCTGCCCATAGCTGAACAAGGCCTTCAGCACCGCCACCCCCAACAAGGCCAACGGCAGGACCAATAACAGCCCCTCGTTCTTCTCGATAAAGATGCCGTCCAACACCGGGCGAACCAACCAGGCATAGGCACCGGTCAACGCGGCCACCAGTCCGGAGCAGACAAACGCCGCAACGAAACGCCCGCGATAGGGGCGAACGTACCGCATCAATCGGGTGAATCGCGCTACGCCTTGCATATGTCGAGGACCACCTGGGCGGCTCGTATGGACGCACCCGGTTCACCGAGTTGCGCCTTGACCTGCGCCAAATTCCGCGTCATTTCATCATAGACCGAGGGATCATCCAAAATCCGCCGAGCCTCATCCGATATTTGCCGGGCGGTGGCCGCATCCTGAATCAGTTCGGGGATCACAGACCGGTTGGCGACGAGGTTGACCAACCCGATCCATTTCACACGAATCAACCGGCGTGCGAGCCAGTAAGTGACGGGAGTAGTTCGATATATCAACACCATCGGCGTGCCTACGACAGCCGCTTGAAGAGTGGCGGTTCCCGAGGCCACCAGGATGAGATCGGACGCCGCCATGACTTCGCTGGCCAGCTCTTTGACGGTCGTCACGGAAACCGGGCTCTCGCGCAAGAGAGCCTGCACCAGATTATCCTGAATTGTCGAGGCCTGCGCCAGGAGAAATTGCATGGAGGGCTCCTGCCGTTTCAACTGTTCCGCGGCCTGTAAGAGGATGGGGAGGAGCGCCTGGACCTCCGCCGCCCGACTGCCCGGCAGCAAACCCACGACACGTCCCCTCTCCACGAGGCCGAGCCGTCGTCGCAGGCGATCCCGATCGTAGGCGGGTGCGACGGCGTCGAGCAGCGGGTGGCCGACGAACGTGCAGGGAATCTCCGCCCGGTCGTAGATGGCTTTTTCAAAGGGCAGGATGACGATCACATGATCCACGCGCCGTTTAATCCAATAGATGCGGCCCGGTCTCCAGGCCCAGATTTGCGGGGCGATGTAATACACCACCCGCCATCCCGCCGCTTTGGCGAAGTAGGCATACCGCAGGTTGAGCCCCGGGTGGTCGATGAGCACCACGGCGTCCCACCGCCCGGAACGGAACAGCCGCCGCATCGCCAGCATCCGACGCGCGACCGCCAGCACCGCCGCCGGTCCGACCATCCCCATGACATCCAACCGCGCGTGCTCCCTGATCAGCTGCACGCCGGCTGCCTGCATGGCGGCTCCGCCGATGCCGACCAGCGATACTGTTGGATCCAGGGATTTCAGCGCTTTGGCCAGATTGGCTCCATGCAGATCGCCTGAGGCTTCACCGGTGACGATAAGGATGCGCGGCATGATCGTTGAGGACCTGTCAGGTTTGGTGCGGGGCGGCGAGAGGACCGCGCTCCGGCGCGCTCGCCGTCATGCTGTATGCCGCTCAGCGAAGGCATCGATCGCCTGCAACACCCCGTGGGCCACCTCGAGAGCCGCGGTGCCATCTTCTCCGCTGACCGGCGGACGAGTGTCGGTCTGAATCGCATGCAGAAACGCCGACAGTTGCAAACGCAGCGGTTCGTCATCGCTCCCTTTGAACTCTTCAATTTCGACCATCGGCCGCGCGTCCTCCCGCATCGCCCGTCGGCAGACCATTCCCTGGCGGGATTGAAAGTCGATCGACACGTACCGATCACGCTGAAACACCCGCATGCGGCGCATTCGATTGAGTGAGACGCGGCTCGCCGTCAAATTGGCCACGCAGCCGCTCCGAAACTGAATCCGCGCGTTGGCGATATCGATCGTGGGAGACAGCACCGACACGCCGGCCGCCCGGATCTCTTCCACGGGCCCGGGATTGAACGAGAGAACCAAGTCGAGATCGTGAATCATCAAATCCAACACGACATCCACGTCGGTGCCCCGTTCGCTGAACGAACTCAGCCGGTGGCATTCGAGGAAGGCCGGCCGCTCGATCTGGCCTCGCATGGTCAGCATGATCGGATTGAACCGTTCACTGTGGCCGATCTGCAATTGGCATCCCTTCGAGGCGGCAAGGGCCACTAATTCACGCGCTTCGGCCGGACGCACGGCGATCGGTTTTTCGATGAGCACATGCTTACCTGCCTGCAGGCAGACTTTGGCCACCGCGTAATGCGCCGACGTCGGCACCGCCACGCTGACCGCATCGACATGCGGCAATAGCTCGGCCGCACTGCCAAAGACCTGTGCCCGGTGGCGGTCAGCAATCGTGCGCGCGCGGCTTGGTTCCCGATCGGTCACGCCCACCAGCGTACAGTGGGGCAGCGACGCGTAGAGCCGGGCATGATGCTGGCCGAGATGGCCCACACCGATCACGCCTGTCCGAATGTCGTTCATCTTATTAGCCGTTGTCAGACGGCCATCTCCTCCGCGCATGATTGGTTATGTGTCGGCCACGCCCGACGGCCATACACGTGGTCAACACGGAACGCCGCTCCTGTCGCTGAGGCCGATCACGGCAATGCCGCAGCTCTGCGCCTTGTCGATGACGACGTCTCGATCCAGCAGCACCGTGCGACCGGCCTCGACGGCCAACACCGCCGCTTTGACGGAGGCCATGACGTCAATCGTGCGCGGTCCGATCGCCGGCAGGTCGAATCGCAGGTCTTGTTGCGGTTTGCACCGTTTCACCACCACCGCTCCGTCTTTCGCCAACTCCCCGCCTCGGATGATGGCCCCGTCAGTGCCTTCGACCGCCTCCACGGCCACGACGACACGATCTTTGATGACGACGCACTGGCCGATGTCTAGCCGGCCGATCTCTCGTGCCACGTCCCACCCGTACCGGATATCCTCCCACTCTTTCTTGGAGGGATGCCGGGACGTGAGCGGCCCCTCTTCCACGAGAATGCCGTGCAAGCCGAAGGTCGACTCACAGATCGTGATGCCTTCGCGCTCCAATTCCTCAGCTAGCGCCCGCAGAATATCGTCGTCCTTCCAAAGAGCCAATCGAGTGGCCAAAGCCAGGGTGCGGAAATCCGGACGGACGGTATTGAAGACATGCGTCTTCTTGATGCCGCCCAGCATCACGGCCCGCTCCACGCCGTCGTCCTTGAACGCTTTGATCAGCTTATTTAACTGGCCGATTTTGATCCAGTGAATGCGGTCGACATGACGCTCCAGCTCGGGTTCCGTTTCCCCCTCATGCGCTACCGCCGACACCTGCAGACCCAATTTTCTCGCATTGTCGGCGAAGATAATCGGAAAGCGGCCGTTCCCGGCGATGAGACCGATCCGCCCACCCGGCATCGGAATTGACGTCGTCACCCTCCGGAGTCCTCGTGTTCAAGGTCTTTGCTTACCGACCGAGACACCCCGCGCTTGGTTCCTTCCATGAAGGTCAGAATCTGGGCCACGTCCGCCTGCCCTTTAAACTCTTCCTTGGCGAGCCGGATCGCCTCCGCCGAACGATGGCCGGACCGAAACAACAGGTCATAGGCTTTCTTGAGCACCGCAATCCGTTCTCCGGAGAAGCCATGCCGGCGAAGCCCCACCGAGTTGAGGCCATAGAGGTGCGCCCGATACCCGCCGGCCGCACGCATGAAGGGCGGCACATCCTGCCCGATCGCGCAACAGCCGCCGACCATCGCATAATCGCCTACGCGGACGTATTGATGGATGCCCGTGAGCCCACCAATAATGGCATGGTCCCCGATGGTAATATGGCCGGCCAAACTCGCCGCATTGGCCATGATCAGATGACTGCCCAACCGGCAGTCGTGGGCCACATGCACGTAGGCCATCAAAAAATTCTTGGATCCGAGCGACGTCACCCCGCCGCCTTGCACGGTCGCCCGATTGATCGTCACGTATTCGCGCAGAATGTTGTCGTGACCGATGATGACTTTCGTCGGCTCCCCCTTATAATGGAGGTGCTGCGGAGGACCGCCGACCGACACGAACGGATGCAACTCATTGCGTTCGCCGATTTCCGTCCAGCCGTCCACCGACACATGCGACCAGAGCCGGGTGCCGGCGCCGATCGTGACGTGCTCGCCGACGACGCAAAAGGGGCCGATGATCACATCCTCGGCGAGCTGCGCCTGGGGATGCACGATCGCTGTCGAATGAATCTGCACGCGTAACCTCCACATGCTAGCCATGGCGCGAACGAGTCGGGCCGCCGTTCGTCCCGCTGCGGCCGCATCTTCCCACACGGTTCACGCTTTTTCTTCCGTCACCATCGCCGTCACCTCGGCTTCACAGACCAATTCGTCCTCCACAAAGGCCTTGGCCTGCATTTTCCAGAACGGCGGACGCTTCTTAAGAAGATCCACTTCAAACCGCAACCGATCCCCGGGCAGCACGGGCTTGCGGAACTTCGCGCCGTCGATCCCGGTCAGATACACCACCGGCCTGCCGCTGGGCGTAATGGATTTGAATGCCAGGACGCCGCCGACCTGCGCCATGGCCTCAATGAGCAACACCCCGGGCATCACGGGGCGTCCGGGGAAATGCCCTTGGAAAAACGGTTCATTCACGGTGACATTCTTAATCCCCACGATCCGGCGGTCCGGCTCAAGCTCCAGGATCCGGTCCACGAGAAGAAACGGATACCGATGCGGAAGTAACTCTTGAATCTCCCCTTGATCCATCGCTGCCATCGACGATGCCTCCTGTCTTTCTAATGTCCCGCCGACCGCTATTTATTCTGGCGGTCAAATTCCTTGGCCACCCGATCCGTGACATCCAGCGTCGGCTGGTGATAAATCACCACGCGAATCACCGCCTCACTGCCCGTGTCGATGATCGCCAAATAGCCCTCCTTTTGAGCGACGACCTGGGCGGCGGCGGCGATTTTTTTCGAATACTCGGTAATCATTTCGCGTTGCTTCTGCTGGATCTCCCGGTTGAAATCAGCCAGCCGGCGCTGATAGGCCTCGACCTTCGTCCGGAACTGTTCCTGCTTCTCCTGTTTGGCTTCATGGCTGAGCTTGCTGTTGGGGTCCTGCAGCGATTGTTCGAGATCTTTCAATTCCTGATCATCGGCATTAATGATTTTTTGTCTGGTCGACGAGTAACTTTTCATCTCGTCGAGCGCGCGTTTTCCGGACTGCGACCGCTCCATCACCGCCTGTTGATCCATCACCCCGATTTTGACGGGTTCCGCCGCCCACGACGGCGTGACCCACTGGCCCATCAGCACCAGTGCGCCGAGGCCTTGCACAAGTCCTTTTCGTATCATGTCTTCCTCCACAGCGCGTACGGATTACGAGACGACGTTGTCATCCCCCTGCACGATCGTGGCCCCCGATGTGGGAACGGCCCCCCGATCAAGGATACTCTCGGTTGAACTCTTGGATCACTGGATCGGACACGTCCAATTCCTCTTCGTGATAAATCGTCGGTCCGCCCTTGCTCTTATCAACCACCATGTGCAACCCCAGCCGCTTGGCGACTTTGGCGACGACCCGCTCCAATTTATCGCGAAAGTCCTCCAGCACGTCCTTTTGCTTTTCTTGGATCTCTCGGTTGAGCTCGGTCACTTTTTGCTGATACTCCTGCATGCGACGGCGAAATTGCTCCTCACGGTCTCGTTTGGCGGTCGGGCTGAGCACGCTGGCCTGCTTGACGAAATCTTCTTCCATCCGGCGCAACTCTTTTTCATCCAGTTCGATCAAGGCCTGTCGGTTCTTGGAAAACGCGGCCAAATTGTCTTTGGCCTTTTTCCCTGCATTGGTCTCGGTCAAGATCTTCTGGGGGTCGATGACCCCGATTTTCCCCTCGATCTTGACTCCGGTCCCGGACCCTCCGCATCCCCACAGCAACAAGAGCAGAAGCATTGCGAGCCATCGGAGACCGGGAATGAATCGATCCTGCGTCATGGAATGATCCCCGTCCCGTCAGAACATCGACCCGATGGTAAATTCAAACACGCCGGTCCGCTCGCCGGGCTGCGGCCGCAGGTTGATGCCGTAGGCGGCACGTAACGGTCCGAATGGCGAGATCCATCGCCCCTCCAACCCCACGGACTGCCGCAAATTGAACGACACCGGTTCATTATCATCGAATCCTTTGCCGTAGTCGAAGAAAATGACGCCGTTCAGCTTCGCGTCCTGGGAGATCGTGAAGATGAAGTCATTGTTGAAAATGAGTTCCTTGGCCGCGCCCAATGTCGAATAAAAGTTCGGCACCACGGGACCGGCTCGGCCGAACACAAAGCCGCGCATGGTATTAATGCCGCCGACGAAAAACCGTTCGGTCAACGGTACCTGGGTGCCGCCCAGAGCCTCCACCGCCCCGTAGCGCGCATGAATAGAGAAACGCGTATCATAGGGCAGCGGCGTGTACTTGATCACGTCGACATAGTACTTGATGAAGTTGTTGCTGCCGCCCAAATACGGGGTCCCGACGTCAAACCCGCCGCCGACGCGCCACCCGGTGCGCGGGTCAAGAAAGTAATCCCGGGTGTCTCGAAACACGGCGGTCCGGAAACCCGTCGTCGTCTGATTGCCGAGCTGGCGGCAGACCAGCGGAATCAGGTCCGGGCAGATCCCGAATTGGGGATCCGAAAAGTTCAGCTGCTCGGCGAACACGGTCACACTGCCGGTCACATACTCCGACAACCACCGGCCGAAGGTGACGCTGGCGCCGGATTTTTCTTCGAAGTAGGAAATGTAGTTGGTGATACTCCGGTAAATATCCACCTGGAACGAGGTGAGCGAATCGTTCAGATAGGGATTGCGAAAAGTAATCAGACCCAAACTCCGTTGCTGGCCCAGTTGCCCTCGGATTCTTCCCAGATAACCATTTCCTCCGAGGTTGCCCTCGGTGATGTCCGCGATCGCCACCAGTTTGTCCAAGGTGCTGAATCCGCCGCCGATGCTGAATTGGCCGGTCGGTTTCTCCTTGACGCGGACGTTCAGGTCCACCTTGTCGGCTTCGACTTGAGCCGGAAGAATTTCGACCGTCTCGAAGAAATTCAAATTGTTGAGGCGCTGAAAACTCCGCTTCAAGGACGGCGTGTCGATCACGTCCTGTTCATCGACCCGGATTTCCCGTCGGATCACGTTATCTCGGGTTTTATCGTTTCCGTTGATGTTGATCTGGCGGATCCGCATCATCTCGCCTTCTTTGATATTCAAAAGAATGGTGGCGGTCCGCGCATCGTTGTCCGGGGTCACGGTGGGCACGACATCCGCAAAGGCATACCCCTTGCTGCCGTACATGTCCGTCAGCCGGCTGATTTCGTCCCGAATTTTCGCGCGCTGAAAGATCTCCCCTTCTCGGAGCTTCATCCCTTCACGTAGTTCCGTTTCCTCGAAGACCGTGAAGCCGCGAAACCCGACCTCCGCGACCGTAAAGGGTTCCCCTTCCGCGACCGTGTAGGTCACGATGAACCATTTCTTGTCCTCGGTCAGTTCGACGGACGGCAAGCTGACCTGCACGTTCAGATACCCTTTGTTGAGCAACACTTCCCTGACCCGCTCAACGTCGTTGGCCAATTCTTCTCGCTTCAAGATCCCGGCATCCGAGAGCAACGACGGCAGTTTCAACTGCGTAAAGAGCCCGTACCAGGGCACCCACTCGCGGGTCGCGGTCACCTTGAAAATCTCATCTTTCGTGGCCGCGCGGAGCCCCTCGAAATTCACGCTTTTCACCCGCGCCTTGTCCCCTTCTTTGATGAAAAAAGTGAGTCGTTTACGATCTTCGTCCAACGTTTGCACGACGGGGATGACTTGGGCGTTGTAGTAGCCGTCCTCCTGATACGCCAAACGAATTTTCTCGGCGCTTTCTTTGGCCTGCTGCTGATCCAAGAATGCCTGACTCTTGATCAGCGTTTTCTCCTTCAGCTTATCATCGCTTAAGGCATCGTTACCGTCATACACGATCTCCGTGATGAAGGGCTTTTCGCGCACGACAAAGACCACCGCGACCCCATCGGGAGCCGAATCGGTTTCCACCTGCACATCCTCAAAAAACCCGGTGTCATAGAGGATCTTCACCTGGCCCCGGACATGTTCGGGGGTATAGGCGTCGCCGGGCTTGAGCGTCAGCCGGCCGGCGATGGCCGGCATTTCGATCCGCTTGTTGCCCCGGATTTCGACCGACTTGACCTTCGGGCCATCCAACAGGCTCGGCTGCGCGACCGCTTGCCAGGAACACATCACGGCGTAGGTGGTGAGTACAAACAACACTGCCCATCGAGGTCTGTAAAGGAACGCCATCGTCACTGACGGGGGATCCCACACAACAAGGAAGATAATGATGGCTTGGCCACGCTGTTCCCCTCTGTTCCCCCACGGCACGAGCCGAACCCCTACTATTCGGCCTGTCCTGTTCGGCAGAACAGTTGAGAGAGGCTGCCACGATCCCCAGTGACTTACACACGCTGCACCGACCGCTGTTCTGGTATCGGTCACAGGCGCCGCAGCAAAAACTGCCGGATTATATTGATGCCCTCCTCCGTTGTAAAGCGTCGGACCATCGGCGGAACACGCTCGTCGATGCCGTATGTCGAATGCGCATTTCTTGACTTCCCGACACGCTCCAACATAGTATCGCCTCATGTCTCGCATGCACGTGAGAAAAGCCATCATCCCCGCTGCAGGACTCGGCACACGATTTCTTCCCGCCACCAAAGCCTCACCCAAAGAAATGCTTCCCTTGGTGGATAAACCGCTCATCCAATACACGGTCGAGGAGGCGGTCGCTTCGGGCATCGAGGATATCATCATCGTGACCGGACGCGGGAAGCGGGCCATCGAAGACCACTTTGACCGCTCCGTCGAGCTTGAAGAAAATTTGAAAGGCACCGGCAAGAGTCAGGCCCTCCACCAAATTCGGCAAATTTCGACCCTCGCCAATTTCTGTTATGTCCGGCAGTCGGAAGCGTTGGGGCTTGGGCATGCCGTCCTGTGCGCGCAACATCTCATCGGAGATGAGCCGTTTGCGGTCATCTTGGGCGACGAGGTGATCGATGCGGCGATTCCGGCGTTGGCTCAATTGATTCACGTCTATAAGAAGCGCCATGGCGCTGTCCTCGGCGTTCAAGACGTTCCGAAGGCCGATGTGAATCGATACGGCATCGTGACTCCGAAACGACTCTCCGCAGGCCTTCATCGGGTGTTGAACATGGTCGAGAAACCGTCTCCCGCCGATGCGCCCTCAACCCTGGCCGTGATCGGCCGCTATGTCCTTCCGCCGGAAATTTTCCCCATTTTGCGGAAGACCACTCCGGGGAAAAACGGGGAAATCCAATTGACCGATGGACTCAAGGAACTCGCCAGACGGTCGCCGATGTATGCCTACGAAGTGAAGGGGCAGCGACACGACGCGGGCGATAAGCTCGGCTTCCTGATCGCCACCGTGGAGTTCGGTCTCAAAAATCCGTCCCTGGGCGCAGATTTCCGCGAATATCTTACGTCCCGAGTGCGGACGATCGCCAATGACCGGCGGAAATAGCGCCGCCCCCTTTTCTCATACAGGTATCCGGCCGATGCCGCCCGTCGGACGGACAGTCGATAGCCGCAAAGGAACAGACCAGTCATGACAGACGCGCAGGAACAGGAGATCCAGCCCCCGCAGAATGTCGATGTTCCGGAGCAGCTTCCGTTGTTGCCGGTCCGCGATATCGTCGTATTTCCCTATATGGTGCTGCCTCTGTTCGTCGGACGCGACATGTCGATCAAGGCCATCGAAGCCGCCCTGGCCGGCAATCGCATGATTTTCCTGGCCACTCAGAAGGCACTCGACGTCGAAAATCCGACCCCGGAGGATATCCATTCCATCGGCACGGTCGGCATTGTCATGCGGATGCTGAAGCTTCCGGACGAACGCATCAAGATTCTCGTTCAAGGCATCGCCAAGGCCAAGATCACGGGTTACATTCAGACAGACCCCTACTATTCGGTACGCATCGACAAGCTGCCCGACAGTAAGCCGGCCGTCACGACGCTCGAATCCGAAGCCGTCATGCGCACGGTGAAGGAGCAAATCGAGCGCATCGTAAGCCTCGGCAAGATTCTGATTCCCGACGTCATGGTCGTCATCGAAAACCTGGAGGAACCGGGGCGCTTGGCCGATATGGTGGCCAGCAATCTCGGACTCAAGGTCGATCTCACCCAAGCCGTGCTGGAGATTACCGATCCGATCCAGCGGCTTCGACAGGTCAGCGACATCCTCGGAAAAGAAATCGAAGTCCTGTCCATGCAGCAGAAGATCCAAGCCCAAGCCAAGGGTGAGATGGACAAGACGCAGCGCGAGTATTTCCTGCGCGAACAGCTCAAGGCGATCCAGAAGGAACTGGGGGAACTCGATGAACGCGCCGAAGAGATCACCGAGTTCCGCAAGCGCATCAAAGACGCCAAAATGCCCGAGAAGGTGCTGAAGGAAACCGAAAAGCAATTGAAGCGTCTGGAAAAGATGCATCCGGATACGGCCGAATCGGCTACCGTCCGGACCTATCTCGAATGGATGGTGGAACTGCCCTGGTCAAAAAAATCCAAGGACAATCTCGATCTCAAGGCGGCGGCCAAAGTCCTGAACGACGACCATTATGATTTGGAAAAGGTGAAGGAACGCATCCTCGAATATTTGGCCGTTCGTAAGCTCAAAGAAAAGATGAAAGGCCCGATTCTCTGCTTTGTCGGCCCTCCCGGCGTCGGCAAGACGTCGCTCGGCAAGTCCATTGCCCGGGCGTTGGGACGCGAATTCGTCCGGATCAGCCTCGGCGGCGTCCGGGACGAGGCGGAGATTCGCGGTCATCGCCGGACGTACGTCGGCGCGCTTCCGGGCCGCATGATCCAAGGCATGAAACAAGCCGGCACCAGCAATCCGGTGTTCATGCTGGACGAAGTGGATAAGGTGGGCATGGACTTCCGCGGGGACCCCTCTGCGGCCTTGCTCGAAGTCCTCGATCCGGAGCAAAACAGCGCCTTCACCGACCATTATTTGGGCGTGCCGTTCGATCTCTCGGAAGTCATGTTCATCACCACCGCCAATTTGATCGATCCGATCCTGCCGGCGCTGCGGGATCGGATGGAAATCATCGACATCCCCGGGTACACCGAAGAGGAGAAACTCGGCATCGCACAGAAATATCTCATTCCCCGACAGCTGGAAGAACACGGCATTACGAATCGCCACGTCCGCATCGCGGAGCCGGCCATCCGCCAGATCATTTCGCATTACACACGCGAAGCCGGCGTCCGAAACCTCGAGCGCGAAATCGCCAATATTATGCGCAAGGTGGCGAAGAAAGTGGCCGAAGGCAAAGGACAGGGCTTTCCCATTAACCCGGCCAATCTGCATAAATATCTCGGCGTTCCCAAATACCTGCCCGAGTCGGAACTTGAAAAAGACGAAGTCGGGGTGGCCACGGGACTGGCCTGGACCGAATCAGGCGGCGACGTGTTGTACATTGAAGCGACCGTCATGAAAGGAAAAGGACAACTCACCTTGACCGGACACTTGGGCGACGTGATGAAGGAGTCTGCTCAGGCGGCATTGAGCTATGTTCGTTCACGAGAGAAGACCTTGCATATCAATCCCGAACTTTTCAGCAAACAGGACCTGCACATTCACGTCCCTGCCGGTGCCATTCCCAAAGACGGCCCATCGGCCGGCATCACCATGGCCACGGCCATCGCCTCCGCCTTATCGGGAATCCCGGCGCGACGCGATCTCGCCATGACGGGTGAAATCACCCTCAGGGGACGCGTGCTGCCAATCGGCGGCCTCAAGGAAAAAATCCTTGCCGCCAAACGCGCCAAGCTGTCCACGGTCATTCTTCCCCGGCGGAACAAGAAAGATTTGGAGGAGATACCCAAGCATCTCCTCAAGGGAATTCAGTTGTCCTTTGCGGAGACGATGGACGACGTGATGAAAATCGCCCTCCGACGGAAGGTCCAAACTCCCCCGTCCGTTAAGCCGGCCTTGTCATCATCCGTCCAGCCTCGTCCGAAGCCAGCTCGCCCAAGGAAAGGCAGGCGATCGGTGACGTCACACGCGGCTCATCTCGCATCAAGGGCACCAGTCTAGCGTGTGCGAGGACGCCGGTGGCTGTCCGGAAACCCCGACCCCGGATTCAGGAGTTTGCACTCATCCGCAGCCTCCACCGCCGCTTCGCGACCGGATCCGCAGGACTGATTCAAGGTATCGGCGACGACGCCGCCGTCATCGCCGCCTCGCCGACCCAATGGTGGCATCTGACCACCGATCTGCTGACGCAAGGGGTGCATTTCGATTTGAACACGACCTCGCTCAAATCCGTCGGCTATCGGGCCGCCATGGCGAATCTCAGTGACTTGGCCGCCATGGGCGCCGCACCTCGCTACTTGCTGATCTCGCTCGCTATTCCAGCGGCGGTCAGCCGGCACGATGTTGTTCAGTTATACACCGGACTGATGCAAGCCTGTCGGCCTCATGGCACCGCCTTGATCGGCGGCGACACCTCGGCCTCCATGGGGGGACTCTTTGTGAGTCTCACCTTGTTGGGCACGACTCCCGCTCGTCGCGCCCTGTTTCGTAATGGCGCGCGGATCGGCGATGGCCTTTACGTCACCGGCACCCTCGGGGACTCTCTGGCCGGTTTGCACTTGCTCTCGCGCCGGCAGTCGGTCCGCGGCCGACCGCTCCCGCTTCGAGGTTTCCACCGCGTCTTTCTTGAGCGCCGCCATCTCCGTCCGGACGCCCGTGTGGAGGAAGGTCGCTGGTTGAATGAGCGGGGCCTGGCCACGGCGGCCATCGACATCTCGGACGGGTTGTCCGGCGATCTGCGGCACCTCTGCACTGAAAGCGGGGTGGGGGCGGAACTCGATGCCGCCAGGATCCCGATCTCCCCCGCCTGCCGCGCCTATGCCGGGCTGGCCGGCTTGGAGCCGGTCAACTTGGCACTGTCAGGGGGCGAAGACTATGAACTCCTCTTCACGGTCCCCCCCACAAGGCAAGCCGCAGTGGAACGGCAAGCCGCAGCGCGCGGGTATCGCATCACCCGCATCGGATCGATTCGTCCGCAACGATCGGGCATGACCTTGAAATCGAGTGAGGGGACCGTGCAACCTCTGTCCCTGACGAGTTACGAGCACTTCCAGTGATGAGCGGCCATTCCGCCAAATCGACGTTGCGAAACGCGCGCTCCTTTCGCGCGGTTTTCCGCCAGGTGCTCCACCTCCAGGAGTCACCTCGACGCACTGCGGCGGCCTTTGCGGTGGGCGTTTTTATCGCCTTCTGTCCGGCGTACGGGTTCCATACCATCATGGTCGTCCTGGCCACATGGCTCCTCGGTCTCAATTTTATCGCCCTGGCCGCCGGAGCCTTCATTAACAATCCTTGGACCGTCGTGCCGATCTTGGGGGCCACCTACTGGGCCGGAGCCTTCCTGCTCGGCCGTTCAGATCTTCCGCCGTTGAATTGGCATGACTTAAGTTTCCAGGGCATCTATGAACAAGTGCTCCCGTATGCGATCCCATTTGTGGTCGGCGGAATCGCCCTCAGCCTGGCGGGGTCTGTGTTGGCCTATCCCGCCGCTTACTTCGTGCTGGTCAAATATCGACACAGGACTCCTTCCTCAGCCTCTGAACCATTGCCGCCTCCGGATCGTGTGGGCTAAGATGCGCACTAGCCATGCGCCAGTCTGACGGCATCCATGCACCCTATGACGGGTCGGCCCTCATCGCTGATCCGATCCACGAGTACGTATCGTTCACCGTTCCGTACGCGCATCCGGACCCGCACGAACGCACCGAGAAAGATCTGATCGATTCCGTCTGGGTTCAGCGACTGCGATACATTTATCAACTGCAAAGCGCGCGATGGGTCTATCCTTCCGCGGAGCACACGCGTTTCGTTCATTCGCTGGGCACCATGCACGTGGCCGGGCGATTTGCGCGCCATCTGTACCCGTTTCTCCAGAAGGTCGCACCGGACCTGCCCTCGGCCAACTACGTGGAGGAAGTCCTCCGCGTCACGGCGCTGCTGCACGATATTGGGCACGGCCCCTTCTGCCATTTTTTTGACGAGAATTTCTTGCATGGCTTTCACCTGACCCATGAGAAGCTCGGTCAAATCATCATCCGCGACCACCTGGGACCCCTCATCAGAAAAATCCGCCGAAGCCCATCCGGTCCATTCGCGAAGGGTGAAGAACTTCATCCGGCCCAGATTGCCCACCTCATTCTCAAAGAAAAAGGAAAGGACGACTCACGGCTTCCCCGATGGCTCAACCTGCTCCAGCCGGTCATCTCAGGCAGTTATACGGGAGACAATCTCGACTACGTACTCCGTGACTCTTACATGTGCGGGGTGGCGGTGGGCCCTGTGGACCTAACCAGGTTGATTCACTATACCATCGTGACCGATAAGGGATTCACGATCCACAAGACCGGGCTGCCTGCCCTTCAAATGTTTTTGAACACCCGCATGTATCTGTACTCCAATGTGTATTTTCACCGGACGACCAGGGCCATCGACATCCATTTGCGGGACATCTTCGGTGACACGATGAAATTGCTGCTGCCCCGTGATCCTCGCAGCCGAATGGAGGAGTACTTGACCTTGACCGATTGGTCCTTGTTGGAAGAAGTGCGCCGGTGGAGTACGTCACGTCAGCGCGCCAGGCGGCGATTGGGCGAGGAATGGGCCCGCATCCTCAATCGTGATGTGAAGTGGAAAATGGCCTACAGTACCGCGCTTAAAGAGAAGGGACAGGAACGAGGTATGGCATTTTCCACCCGCGAACAGTTCCAGCAGCAAATCGCCAAGGAACTCCCGAAAGACCTTCACCGGGTGGAGTTCCGCGTCGATATGGCCCCTCTCGATCCACGACCAGACCCCAAAGATCGGCGGGGTCATCCCCTGTATGTCTATGACCCAGGAACCAAGCAGGTGTCCTCGGAACCGCTTGAGGAAGTCCTCGATCTTCTGCCGACCCGTCTCGTCCAGTTTCGTCTCTATGCGCTTGACCACTCGCATGACGCCGTGCTCTCACGCGCCGCCGCCACGGTGCTGAACAAAACCCCCTCCAGCCTCGAATCGAATTATTAGCCGGTCGCCGCCGGTGCGATTTTCCTATTCGATCCTACCCGGCTGAGGAATAATACCAGTGGTCGTCGGCGTCGGGCCGGCCTTCAAAGGAGGCGTCCATGCGAACGTTCCGCAGCGCGATCATCACCGTGTTGGGACTGCTCGTCCTGTCGTTCCCGTGTCATGCGCAACTGCAAGACCTCTCGCCAGTCCTCAGCGGATTTTCTCCTGAGCTCTATACCAAGATCCAGACGCTGGCGCTGTTTTTGGATCAGGGTCTCAAGACCGGTCAGATCACCGAGGCCGACCTTCAGCAGGGACTCCTCTCCGGCGAGCTCGACACAAAATTGAGAGCCCTTCATCCTGAAGCCGGACGTCTACTCGACGAAATCAGCGAAGGGATAAAAACCGGGCACGGACCGGCAGGAGACAGTCTCCTCCCTCTACTCGGAGGGCTGGGAGGCACGCCCCCCTGACAGCCGACGCCGGTCTCCCAGTGCGGCTTCGGGGTTATTCTCTCACGGCGGTTGGCGGCGATGATGCCGTTGGCGATTCGGAATTCACGACGGAGGGTCCTGAAGGAAGATGAAATGGCAACGCCAGCAGCGTGTAGGGGTTGACGCGCGCGCCGTTCAACTTGACTCCCCAATGTAGGTGCGGACCGGTGGCCCGCCCCGTAGCCCCTACCCGACCGACGACTTGTCCGGCTCTCACTAGATCTCCTTCTTTGACCAACACCTTCGACAGATGAAAGTACATGGAGTACAACCCCAGCCCGTGATCGACGTAGACGCCCTTCCCGGAAAAGATATGATCGACCGTGAGCCGGACGATTCCGTCATTGGTGGCCGCCACGTCGGTGCCCAAAGGAGCGCCGATGTCCTCTCCATTATGCGGATTGCGAGGCTTGCCGTTCATAATTCGGACACTGCCGAACACTCCCGTTCGTTTGCCGTTCACCGGCTCGATGAACTCAGGCTGCCATAATCTCATCCGCGAGTCGGTAGCCAATGCCGCCTTGACCTGTTCCTGCTCCGCCTTCCATCGAGCCAGGCTCTTCTCGTCCAGATCGACCTTGTCTTTGGGCAACTTCAGATGTTCGACCTGAAACTGTTCTTTCACGACAAGAACGTTGTAACTGAGGCGACGGGTATGCTCGCTGTTATTCACGTCCACGGTCAGTTCATGTGACCCGGGCTCGTCCTGCAGATCGATGCCGAGCAGGGCGACAAAACCCGGAGGCTCGCCGGTTCTCGGGTCCTGGAAAAAGGCCACGGGGCGTCCAAGAAACCGGCCGTGTACCTCCACCATCTGTTCGTCGGTCGGCACCTTGACGATCACAATCTGTCCCTGCTTGCCGCTGTATTGCCCATCAATGCCCTTCGGAGACGGGAGAGACCCGGGGAACAAATCGACAGGGAATATGCTGGCCGCCAGAACCGCGCCCAGCATCAGGGTTCGATCGATGCGAATGAATCGACGGATCAAGGTACACACCTCTCACGTCATCGATAGAAGCGCGTGCTGGAAACCTGCGAGACTAGTTCTTCCACCCGCCGATTGACCGGACTGAAGGGGTCCATGCATAGGATGGTTTCTTCCCAGTAACCATTGAGTTTGAGATAGGTCCAATCCACCGTATACGAGCGGTTCTTTGCCCTGGCAAAGCGGATGAAATCGCCGCGAACCTTGGCCCTGGTCGTCTGAGGCGGCGTCGACATCGCGCGCTGAACCGCCTCCTCCTCCACCACACGTTCGATCAAACCCCGCGACTCCATCAGATAATACAGCCCCCGGGTCCGTTTCACGTCATGAAATTGAAGATCCAGCAAGAACACGCGCGGATCGTCCCACCCGCAATCCTTTCGGTCGACATAGGACTGGATCAAGTGTTTTTTGGTGACCCAATCCACACGATGGACCAACTGCATGGGGTCACGATCGAGGCCGTCCAGCACTTCCTCCCATTTCGTGAACACATCGTCCAGCGCCGGATCATGGTCCTGTTTCCCAAGAAAGTCTTTGGCTCGCTCCAGATAAACCTGTTGGATCTCGATCGCCGTCATTTGTCGTCCGTCGTCCAGCTTCACTTTCTTCTTGAGAGTCGGATCTCTGGAAATCTCCCGGATCGCCTTGACGGGATCCTCCAGTTCCATCCCGTGCACCGCATAACCGTCCTCGATCATTGAAAGGACGAGTGAAGCCGTCCCCACCTTGAGATACGTGGCGAACTCCGACATGTTGGAATCACCGACAATGATGTGCAGGCGCCGATAGCGCTCCGCATCGGCATGCGGTTCGTCCCTCGTGTTGATAATGCTGCGTGAGGAGGTCGTCGAGGAGGAAGTTTTTTCATGAATGTGCTGCGCCCGCTGCGAGACGAAATATTGGGGTTTTCCCGACACCTTCAAGACTTTCCCCGCCCCGCTGTACACTTGCCGCGTCACAAAGAAGGGGATCAGCTGCTCCGTGACTTTCCAAAAATCCACGTCCCGGCGCATCAAAAAATTTTCATGGCAGCCGTAGGTATTCCCCAGTGAATCGGTATTGTTCTTGAAAATATAGATTTCTCCCGAAAGCCCCTCTTCGCGCAGCCGTTCTTCGGCAGCCGGCAGACACGCCTCCAGCAGCCGTTCTCCCGCTTTATCATGCGTGACCAGCTCATGAATATTGTCACATTCAGGCGTGGAGTACTCCGGATGACAGCCGGTATCTTGATAAAAGCGCGCGCCGTTCACGAGAAAGGCATTGGACGGCCAGCTGTTCGGGATCAGTCCCTCGAAGATATAGCCCAGAACCTTTTCCATGGGCAGATAGATGCGGCCATTCGGCGAGAAAATCAGGCCGTACTCGTTCTCAAGCCCGAAAATGCGCTGTTTCATGGGGATGGGAGATATCATGCGGTGTTGCAACAGAATACACACCCCTTTCCTGATCTTCAACCTGCACGCCCGGTACAGGCCTCGTCCCGCTCGAAGGATCGCCGGTGGGCAACGGATGGAGCACTCGGTGCTATTCGGAGAGAAACTGTTGGATGTCGGTGGTGGCCAGGCGTCGGAATTTGCGGCCGGATCGATTGCGATCCAAGACGGCAATCTCGAGTCCTTCGGGAGGGAGTTTTTGATTGGCGGTTTGTTCGAGCGAGGCGACGCAAAGCCTGACGGCGGCTTTCAACGGCGGGGCCTGATTCGGGCTCTTCTCTTTCAACACCGCCTGGACCGCATCCGATCGTCCGCCGATGACAGCATAGTTCTTTTCGTCGATGATGCTTCCGTCAAACGAAATGCGATAGATCTCGTTGGGCTGCCCGTTGATGCCGACTTGAACCACCAGTATCTCCACTTCAAGCGGTTTCAGCTCCTGGCTGAATATCGTCCCGAGACTTTGCGAGTATCCGTTTGCCAGGGATCGGCCGGTGACGTCTTCCCGACTGTACATGAAGCCTTTGAGGTCCGCATGCCGGATCCCGGCCTTGCGCAAGTTCTCGAATTCACTATATTTTCCGGCGCCGGCAAATGCGATGCTGTCATAAATTTCCGAGACCTTGTGCAGGGAAGCGCTGGGATTGTCCGCGGTGAGCAGAATACCGTCCGCATACTCCAAGGCGATGCTGGAACGCCCGCGGGCGATGCCCTTTCGGGCATACTCCGCCTTGTCCTGCATCATCTGCTCGGGAGACACATAGTACGGCATCGGCATCGCTATGTCTCCTTGGTGCGCCGAGAGGCAATCAGCCCGTCGTACACGGCACGGATCTGCGGGTCGGTGAGATCGGTAATGCCCTCCGCGGTGACGAACTTGGCGGTCGGATAAATGCCTCGCACCAGGTCAGGCCCCCCCGTCCCGACGTCGTCATCCGCCGCGTTGTAGAGGGCCATTAAGGCCAGTTTGAGTGCATTGTCTTCAGTCAAATTCTTTCGAAAGTGTTCGCGCATGGTGTTGCGGGCATCTTTGCCGCCGGAGCCGATGGCATGATAATCGGATTCCTCGTACCGTCCCCCGGTAATGTCGTATTTAAAGATGCGGCCCTCCGCCCGTTTGAGGTCAAACCCGACGTACAAGGGCATGACGACCAGTCCCTGAAACACCATCGGCAGATTGGCCTTGACCATTTGACCGAGCTTGTTGGCCTTTCCCTCACAGGACAAAGGCATGCCCTCGAGCTTCTCGTAATGTTCCAGTTCAGTCTGGAAGAGTCTCGCCATTTCGATACAGGGTCCAGCGGCTCCGGCGATGGCCATCGCGGACCAGTCGTCGATCTTGAACACCTTCTCAATTCGCCGGTCGGCAATCTGAAATCCCTCCGTGGCGCGGCGGTCCCCCGCGATGACGACTCCCTGTTGATACTTGATGGCCAACACAGTGGTGGCGTGGGGCACCGTGAGGGGGGGGACCTTGCGGCCCCCATCACATGTCGGTTGCTCGGCTGCGGTCCACCCCTGCCGCAACATCAGCTCGGGATGGTGGGTGGCAATGAAGTGGAAAAAACTCGACTCGTTATGGTTGGGGAGAAACGGCAGTTTCATGATGGCTCAACCCAGCGCCGGCACGTCGTCTAAGCTTTCAATCTATCGAGGAGGGCATCTATGGTGTCGACGCTGTTGAGCAATTCTTCTGTCAGCGATTTCGTCCCTCGATGCGGATCCATGAGCGGCACTTTCTTAACCGACGCGCCCGAGGTTTCGAATAAGACGGAGGTCCAGCTGGCCCCATAGAGCGACTTGGCAAACTTGCTTGCGCAACGTCCCCGGAAATATGCCCGGGTCCCTGGCGGCGGCACAAACTCCGCCTTGTGAATGTCCTCTTCACGGACGACACGCCTGATCAAGTTTCCCCGTTCCAGAGTATAATACAGTCCCCGTTCGGGACGCACGTCATGATACTGCAGATCCATCAATTTCATCCGCGGATCATCCCATCCGCAGCTCTTCCGTTCCATATAGGACTCGATCATGTGGCGTTTGGCAACCCAATCCAGATCCTGCACCAATAATCGAGGATCCTGCTCCAACTTCGTCAGCACCTCCTCCCACCGTGCCAACACATCCTGTGTGATGTCATCCGGGCGGCGGGAGCTCCAGTATTTTTGGGCGGCCGCTAGGTAGGCGCGTTGGACCATGATCGCGGTCGTCGGACGGCCTCCGGCCAATTTCAGGGTGGCTTTCATGTCGAGATCGCGGGACACCTGCTTAATAGCGCGGACGGGCTCGTCCAACTCAATTTGGGGCAACTCGGCTCCAGCTTCCAGCAATTCCAGCACAAGATCTAACGTGCCCACCTTCAGATAGGTGGACAACTCCGCCATATTGGCATCGCCGACGATGACATGAAGTCGCCGATAGCGACTCTGATCGGCATGGGGTTCGTCACGAGTATTAATAATCGGGCGCTTGACCATCGTGTTGAGGTCAATCAGACACTCAAAAAAGTCCGCTCGCTGTGAGATTTGATATTCCGCCGGATTGGTTTGGTTTTCCGCCCCCACTTTGCCGGCACCGGTAAAAATCAATCGGGTGACGAGAAACGGCGTGAGGGTGCGCGCGATGGCATCGAAAGGGACGGTCCGGGCGACGAGGTAGTTCTCATGGTACCCATAACTATTCCCCTTCCCGTCGGAGTTATTCTTATAGAGTACGTATTGCTCCCGTCCGTGTGCTGCGGACATCTGCTGCAAGCACTTGGCCAGAATGCGCTCTCCTATTCGCTCGAAGGCGACAATTTCTCGCGCGCTTGAACACTCGGGCGTCGAATACTCCGGATGCGCTCCGTCAACGTACAGTCGACCGCCGTTGGCCAATACCTTGTTCAGTTGACGATTGTAATCGGGATTCGGTCGCTCGCGCTCTCCGTCGACTTCAAAGCCCCGCGCGTCAAGGAGGGGATTTTCCTGTTCGTAATCCCACATCGCCGCCGGTGCGGGCAAGCCGGGATAATGCCCGATCACGGCGATGGAGCCGGACACCGGATCCACGGCCGAAGAATCTTTCGCCGCGATTCCAAACTCCGTTTCGGTTCCAATCACCCGTGAACGACCCGTTGGTGTCTGTTCCTGCATAGGCGTTGGCTACAGATAGTGACCCGTCGTGACGGTCTCAATTTGCCGCGACTCCTCCGGGCCACCGCTGATCGTCCGGATATGGATGATCTTCTCGCCTTTCTTACCCGCCACCTTGGCCCAATCGTCCGGATTGGTGGTGTTCGGCAAATCCTCGTGCTCCTTGAACTCCTCACGGATCGCCCGCACCAGATCCTCACTGCGAAGACCGGTCCCTTCGTCGGCAATGGTGCGCTTCACAGCAAACTTTTTCGCCCGAGACACAATGCCCTCGATCAGCGCGCCGCTCGCGAAATCCTTGAAATAGAGGATCTCTTTTTCACCGTTGGCATAGGTAACTTCGATGAATTTGTTTTCCTCGGAGGAGGCGTACATCGTCTCCACCGTCAGTGTGGTGAGATGTTCGACCAGCGCTCGCCGGTCTCCTCCAAAGCGATGCAACTCGTCGTCGGCAAACGGCAGGTCCATCGACACATACTTGGAAAAGATATCGCGTGCCGCCGACGCATCTGGACGCCCGACTTTGACTTTGACATCCAGCCGGCCCGCCCGCAAGACTGCCGGATCGATGAGATCTTGACGGTTGCTGGCCCCAATGACGATTACATTGCGCAAGCTCTCAACCCCGTCGATTTCAGATAAGAACTGCGGCACGATGGTGGACTCGATGTCGGAGGAAATGCCGGTCCCGCGGGTCCGAAACAGGGCGTCCATCTCGTCAAAAAACACAATGACAGGATGGCCTTCTTCAGCTCGCTCTTTGGCCTTCTTGAAAACTTCCCGCACCTGACGCTCGGATTCGCCGACATACTTATTGAGCAATTCAGGACCCTTGACATGGAGAAAGTAGCTTCGGATCTGTTTGCCTTCCAGATGTCCCAATTTTTTCGCAATGGAATTGGCCACGGCTTTGGCAATGAGCGTCTTTCCGCAACCCGGGGGGCCGTACAACAGCACGCCTTTTGGCGCACTGAGTTTGTAGTCCGCAAAGAGTTGCGGATGCAGGAACGGCAATTCCACGGCATCGCGCACCTGTTCCAGTTCTCTCTGGAGCCCGCCGATATGATCGTAGTCGACATCGGGAACTTCTTCGAGTACGAGTTCCTCGGCTTCCGATTTCGGCAGCCTTTCGATCACATACCCAGAACGAGGATCATACAAGAGATGATCTCCGACGCTGAGCCGCTCTGCCAGCAACGGATCGCCAAGGTCGGCGACCTTTTCCTCGTCAAAATGAAGCGTGACAAGGGCACGACCACCTTCCAACACGTCCTTTAGCCTGACAACCTCCCCCTGACTGTCGAAGCCCTTCACCTCGATCACATTCAACGCTTCATTGAGGACAACCTCCTGTCCTTTCCGCAGATCGGGGCCCTTGATCGCCGGATGGAGGCTGACTTTCATTTTTCGGCCCGACACGTAGATGTTGCCGGTGCCGTCCTCGTTCATGCTGGAAAAGATCGCGTAGGTCGAAGGAGGGGCCGTGAGCTTCTCGACTTCGGCGCGCAAGGCCTCGATCTGCGCTTTGGCCTCTTGGAGAGTCGAGACCAGTTTTTCATTTTGCTTGGTGGCGTGGTCGAGCTGATAACGAGACTGATATAGCCGACGGATTTCATCTTCCATCGACTGAATCTGCACCCGAAGCTTCTCTACTTCCCTGGCATGTTCATCATTCTTGTGAATCACGTCCGCATCTCCCTCAGACAGCCGTTTAGTAATCTTCTTGACGGAATCTCGGAGGGACCGGAGTCGACTGGACTGGCTCTTGCCTTCTCCCATGCCGCGCTCAATGAATGCGAAACCTCTATTGATGAGAGCACATCAGCGAGCCTGTTGATGCTGATTCTAACATCCGACCTAGGGGTGGTCAACTGCAGGACATATCACCGCGCTCAACTCGAACCGTCGCGTCAAAACATTCTTGCACTCGCGCTTGCGACAGCCAACTCGTAGGCGGCCGCAGTCACATCATCGCAAGCGAGAATCGCTCCGATGACCGCGATGCCCGACGCGCCGCAGCGGACGAGCTCAGGCACCCGATCTCGGGTGACGCCGCCGATGGCAAAAACCGGAACGCGCGACTGTCGGCACGCATCTTCGAGCACCTGTAACCCGAGCGGAGGCCCGAACGTTCGTTTGGACGGCGTCTCGAACACCGGGCCGAGGACCACATAGTCCGCGCCCTCGTCGTTCGCCCGCTGAACCTCTTCCGTCGAGTGCGTGGACACACCGATGAGACGGTGAGCGCCCAACAGTCGACGAGCGACCTGCACGGGAAGGCTGTCAGCACGAAGGTGCACCCCCTCAAGATTCAGAGCCAGCGCCACATCGAGACGATCGTTCACGATCAACGGCACGGCCCGCTGAACAGCGCACAGGTGAATCTCTTGGGCGAGCGTCAGCAACTCGCGCGTCGGGAGGTCCCGCTCACGAAGTTGCACGGCCTGAACCCCCCCAGCGAGCGCCTCATCGACGGCGACGAGCAGGGACGGTTGCCGCGCTTGGTGACGGTCGGTTACTAATAAAAGACGGAATTGGACGGGAGGCATGAACGGCGGCTACGAGTGAGGTGAAAAGGGGTGCCGGTCAGGAGCAACCGGGGATCTGATCAAGCACGGATCACCAGCCCTCCGTCTCATTAGAGCATGCCTTCGATGGGACTGCTGGCGGTCGCATACAGCTTTCGGGGAATCCGTCCTGCTTTGTAGGCGAGCCGGCCCGCGTAGACGGCATATTTCATCGCTTCAGCCATTGCGAGAGGGTCTTGGGCCCCGGCGATCGCCGTGTTCATGAGCACGGCATCGGCGCCATATTCCATGGCAAGGGCCGCATCGGAAGCCGTGCCGACTCCGGCGTCGACGATGATGGGGACTCTCACTGTTTCCATGATGATTTTTAGATTATAGGGGTTGCGGATCCCCAGTCCGGAACCAATCGGTGCGGCAAGCGGCATGACCGCTGGACACCCGATATCGACCAGTTTCCTAGCAACAATCGGATCGTCGTTGGTATAGGGCAACACGACGAATCCCTCCTTGATAAGGATGGTGGCTGCTTCGATCAAACCAGCCGTGTCGGGAAACAAGGTTTTTTCATCACCCAGCACCTCCAACTTGACCAGATCGGAAACGCCGGCCGCCCGGGCCAATCGAGCATAACGTACGGCATCCGCGACGGTGTAACAGCCGGCAGTATTGGGCAGGATGGTATATGTGCGGGGATCGATATAGTCGAGCAGGTTTTCTGTCGTTCGATCGGTAATATTGACCCGTCGCACCGCCACGGTCACCACGTCGGCGCCGGACGCCTCAATGGCTTTTTTCGTTTCAACAAAATCTTTGTATTTGCCGGTCCCGACCCAAAGTCGAGACTTGAACTCACGACCCGCGATGATGAGAGGATCTTCCGCCATGGCGTCCCTCAATACGCACTGTATGGTTTCTTACGGAGTGTGATTTCAACGGTGTCGGTGACAAACCGACCGCCCCGTTGGCTCCCCCCCCCGATAAAGCTTAAAATTTCCACCCGATCGCCCTCTTGAAGGGGGCGGCCGGCAAATGCGGCCCGATCCAGGATCTCCAAATTTAACTCGACGGCCACACGCTCCGTGGTTAAGTCTAGTTCGTGCAGGAGTTCCGCCACGGTGCCGCCTTTACGCCACATTCGTGCTTGCCCATTCACCTGTATCTGGAATTTATCCGGCATCGATCCGTCATCCTATGGGACCGGATTTCGGCTTGTCAATCAAGGCGGCTTGCCTTCCTCTCTTCAACGTCGCACAATGCTGCCGGTCACAGCACCTCACACAATGCATGCCTCGAATCATCACCTGGCCAGCGTATTTCGGTCGATAGCTGATCTGCTTGCCAGTCAAGGCGCGAATCGTTACCGCATCCGTGCCTATCGCCGGGCGGCCGACTCACTCCTCGGGCTGGAGGAGGACGTGGAAGCGGTGTCGCGTCGTGAAACGCTGGAGGAGATCGATGGAATAGGAAAGGACCTAGCCGACAAGATCAGGGAGTTTCTCGAGACCGGGACCATTCAAACCTATGAGCACCTTAAACGCCCACTCCCCGAGGACATCCAATGTTGGACGAGCTTGCCCGGATTGACCGAGTCACTTGTCACCTATCTTTACTTTCGTCTCGGCATCCGAACGCTCGTGGACCTCGAGCAATTGGTATGCTCACATCTTCTTCGGACCATGCCCGGATTCACCGGCTCTGAGGAGCGTTTGCTCGAGGCGATTCGCCGAACCCCTCAGGCTCCTTTACCTAAGAAACCTTCAGCTCCTTGAAGATTTTCCAGCTCTTCAACAGTTCAACGGCCTTCTGCAATTGCGCGTCGGTCTCGAGAGACGGCTCCCCTGAGGCATCCTGGGCTGGCGCTTGGGGAGTGGCCCCATTCTTCGAACCGGATTGATCCAGCTTTCCATTGTCCTTGCTTGGGGGTAATGCCTTGGGATCGCCCTCTTTGTCATTTCCCTTACCATCAGCCGTTTTGCCGGTGCCCGTCGGCGCCAATTTCACCACGATGTCAGGTGTAATCCCCGTCGCTTGAATAGAACGGCCTTTAGGGGTGTAATATTTGGCCGTCGTCAACCGGAGCCCCGACCCGTCCCCTAGAGGGAGAATCGTTTGGACCGACCCCTTTCCAAACGACGTCGTCCCGACAATGACCGCCCGTCCCCAGTCTTGGAGCGCCCCAGCCACGATCTCTGACGCACTGGCCGATCCCTCGTTGACCAGGATGATGATGGGGAGGTCTTCGAGTTGGTCTTTGGACTTGGCAAACCACTCATCCTTCTTGCCCTCCCGGCTCTTCGTATACACGACGAGCTTGCCATTCGGGAGAAACTGCTCGGACACATCCACCGCAGCCGTCAGCAAGCCCCCGGGATTATTCCGCAAGTCAAGAATGGCGCCTTGCACCTTTTGCTCACGGAACTGCTTGATGGCTTTGAGGAGATCGCGTCCCGTGGCTTCCTGAAATTGGGTCAGCCGCACATACCCAAGATTCTCCAGCACCTTGGCCTTCACACTTTCGATTTTGATCGTATCTCGAACCAGCGTGAACACCATCGGATCTGGCGTTCCATCCCGCTGGATGGTCAGATTGACCTTGCTGCCTTTGGGCCCGCGCATTTTCTGGACCGCGTCCATGAGCGTGAGATCCTTCGTCGTGTCATCGTTGACCTTGACGATGAAATCTCCGGCCTTTATTCCTGCTCGATAGGCCGGTGTCCCTTCAATAGGGGCAATCACGGCCAGGCGATTATCTTTGACGCCGATTTGAATCCCAACGCCGCCAAACTCTCCCTTCGTCTCGACTTGCATCTCTTTGTACATTTCTTGGGTCATGTATGCCGAGTGCGGATCGAGCGTTGCCAGCATCCCGCGAATCGCTCCTTGAATCAAATCTTTGGGTTTCGTTTCATCCACATAATGCTTCTGGACCTGATTCAGAACCTCCGAGAAAGTCTTCAGCTCCTCGTAGGTTTCGCTCGCATGACCCGTCGGTTCCCAGCCCTTCCCAATAAGGATCCCGCCGAGTAACGCGACCGCAATCATCGGCCCCACCACCCAAGATTTCCGCCGCGGGTGCTGTTCCATCATCATCACATCCCTTCCTTCAATTTCGACCCTCGCGACCGATCGATTACCGCTTGGCGAGCCAGAGCAACGGATCGACGGCTTCCGCCCCTTCGCGCAGCTCAAAGTATAGAGTATTTTCCCCGGTCATGCCCGTGTCTCCTGTTTCTCCGATCGGATACCCCTCGCCAACGCGCTCCCCCACCTTGGCCAGGATCTTGGATGCATGAGCATACAGCGAAAAGAACCCATTGGCATGATCGAGGATTATAACGAGTCCATATCCTTTCAACCAGTCCGCATAAACCACGGTGCCCGGCATCACGGCGTGTATAAAGCTGCCTTCCGCCGTCCTAATTTCGATGCCCTTCCTCTGGACATACGTATTAAATGTCGGATGTTTCTGCCGTCCGAAGAAAGACACCACCTGCCCGTCGGCTGGCCAGGGCAACGCGCCGCGCGCGCCGCGCGGTAAGGCCGGGACGGAGGGGGGCTTCACGGCCAGCGCCTTCCGTCGCACCTCCAATTCCCGCAGGATAGTGTCGACGCGGGAAGCCGACCGCTCCAGCTCCTCCGCCGCGCGGTGAAAGGAGTCCTTCTCCTGCGTAATCTTGGTCAGATAGCGCTTCTTTTCCTTTTGGAGCGATCGGATATCGGTCAATTTTCGTTCAATGCGCTCCTTAAATGCCATCATGCCGGCACGGGCCTCCGCGCGCTGATGCTCTGCTTCCTCCATGCGCGCCACATCCGCCCGAAATGTTTCCAGCAGTTCGTAATCTTTTTCCGAGACGGCCGAGAGATACTGTCGCCGGCGCTCAAACTCACCCACGGTGTTGGAGGTGAGCAACGCCTTCACATACCCGTACCGGCCTTCCAGATACTGCACGCGCAAACGAGCGAGGATCGCCTCACGACGCTCCTGGATGCTGGTACGCATCGAACCGAGTTGCGCCGTGATATCCTCGATTTCTCGGTCCTTGCGTCGCAATTTCTTGACGATCTCTTGTTGGTCTTGCCGATGACGCACCAATCGCTGGTCCAGGGACTGGATGCCCTGAAGAACGGACTCCCGTTTCTTCTCCGCTTCTTCAGCCCGTTTGCGCTTCTCTTCAATTCTGTCTTTCAGCTGCTCGAGGGTTTTGCGCTCCCGTTCAATCTTTTCCGTAATGGAGTCGGCCGCACCTGCCGGGCCCGGAATGCCGATGGAGATGGTGGTTATCACCAGACCGGACACGAGCGGCATCAGGCGCATCAAGAGCGTCCTTCTCCAAAGCGGCGAAGGGAGACGAAACTCCCGGCAAACCCGAGCCCCATGCCAACCGCGACCAGCGCCACGCACACGGAAAGAGGGAAAAAAAACATCATGTTCTCAATTCCACTCAACCGGCCCGTGGAGCGAATTTGCTGCCGGAAGAGTTCAAATCCGAGTTTCAGCATGCCCAGAGACAAGGCACTTCCGCAAGCCCCTAAGGCTGCGCCCTCAAGGACGTATGGGATGCGGATAAACGCCCGCGTCGCACCTATTAATTGGAGAATCTCAATCTCTTCTCGCCTCGCGTACAAGGCAAGACGAATGGTATTCCCGATAATGGTCACAGCGGCTGCGGATAGAATGACACCCACGCCGATCGCTGCCAACTCTATATAACGAATCAGCCAGGTCAGGGCCTCAATCCATTCTTGGTTGTAGTCAACTTTGGCGACTCCGGCTATTGTGCGAACCCGTTCGGCCCAACTCTTGACGGAAGCGGATGATCGAAAACCCGACGCCAGAGTGACCACAAAGGAAGCCGGCAGCGGATTTTCCCCCAGTCCTTCGAGCAGGTGAGCATCCGATGGAAACTCCGCCCGGAACTCGCTGAGCGCCTGCTCCTTGGAGATGAACACGACCCCCGCAACCATTCGATCAGCCTTCAGCTTCGCCTCCAACTCAGACGCACCGTCGCGCGTGACGCGGTCTTCCAAGTACACCATGATTTTGATGTCATCCTGCAACCACCCGGCCGCGCTGCGCAGATTGACATACAGCAGCAAAAAAATGCCGACGCAGGCCAGCATGAAGGCCGTCGTCAGAATCGCCACGACGGTCGTCGTCCGATTGGCGCGCATGTTGCCCCAGGCTTCGCGGACTAAATACAGCAACCGTCTCATACCCCGACCTGCTGTTCTTCGGTCATGACGCCCTGGACGAGCGTGATGACTCGACGATTCACCTGCGTCATCACGTGCGGATCATGGGTGGCCACGATGACCGTCGTGCCCCTGGCATTGATTAGCTTGAATAACTCGATAATTTCCGCGGTCCGTTCGGGATCCAAGTTCCCGGTCGGCTCATCGGCCAACAACACGATGGGACCGTTCACAATCGCCCGCGCGATACATGCCCGCTGCTGTTCCCCAGCCGAGAGCGTCAATGGGGGATGATCCTTCTTGTGTTCCACACCGACAGCCCGCAAGGCCTCCGTCACCTTCCGGCGAATGTCCGCGGTCGGACTGCCCTGAACGATCAAGGGGAGCGACACGTTCTCAAAGACGGATTTCTTAGGCAAGAGCCGGAAATCTTGGAACACGGCGCCCACCTTTCTCCGCAGATACGGCACTTCCGACGACTTCAACTTGGTGAGATTTCGGCCCTGCACGAAGATTTGCCCTTCATCCGGCTGTTCTGCGCCGATCAACATCCGCAGCAACGTGGATTTGCCCGCCCCGCTGGGTCCCATCAGAAGAATAAATTCGCCTTTCTCGATTTCCAATGTCACATCCGTCAACGCCGCGCGGCGGTTGTACACCTTGGAGACATGGATCAACTGAATCATGGCTCCGATTCCCGGATCTTTCACCGCTACCGCCCTCGCTCCTCGCCGGCGTCAAAGGCATTCTTGACGTGATCCACACGGAATCCGGCATGGGCCTGCCCTTGGACCAACACCACGTCGAATCGACACGCTCGGTCTGTCCAATGCCGCCTAGCTAAATACTGCGACGCCAGTTGCACCAGTTTGGCCTGTTTGCGCCGATCCACTGCCAAGAGTGCGCCGCCATAGGCGGTCGACGAGCGTGCCTTGACTTCCACGAACACCACTACGCCGGCGTCCTCCGCAACAAGATCCAGTTCTCCCAGTGAGGTCTTCAGATTGCGCTCGAGAATACGGTAGCCTTTCTTGCGCAAGCACTGCTCGGCCCTGGCTTCGCTGGACTGACCAAACAGATGCCGTGGATCCCCGCCAGGCATGGCGTTACCCCTCAAGGACAACTGCCGCCATCACGCCCGCTCGAGCCGGTGAAGGCCGACGCACCATGTGCCGAACGGGCTCAAAGCTGCGACGGTGGATCGCACAAGGTCCCAACGCAGCCAAGCGGCGAAGATGGTCTTCAGTGCCATACCCTTTATGGGATAAGAAATTGTAGTCCGGAAAGGATTGGTGATAGACGGTCATGATCCGATCTCTCGTCACCTTGGCGACGATCGAGGCGGCGGCAATGGAATAGGATAACGCATCCCCCTTGATGATCGGACGAGACGGAACGCCGATGCCCGGCAAGGTCAGGGCATCAATCAACAGATAGTCTGGCGGTGGGGTCAAACCTTCGATGGCCCGGCGCATCGCGAGGCGGGTCGCTTCGAGGATGTTCATGGAGTCGATCTCGGAGGCCTCGGCAGATCCGATGCCCACGGCGACCGCCTTCGCAAAGATGGCGCCCGCGAGTCGCTCACGCTGGGCTTCCGTCAACTGCTTCGAATCGTCGACTCCTCGGAGGCGACAGCCGAACGGGAGGATGACCGCCGCAGCCACGACGGGACCGGCCAATGGGCCGCGGCCTGCTTCATCAAGTCCGGCGATACGACGATAGCCACATCGCCTGGCTTCTTGTTCGAAGTCTTTGGTAGGTCCCACCAACAGGCGTTCCCTTAGATCCCATGCACCCCGACCTAGGCGATCGACCTGCCCGCTCCCCCTGGCGCTGCAATGGCGCCTAGGCCTTGACGGGTTCTGTCGCGGGGGAAGATTGCGCGGCGGCTTTGCCCTCTCCGACGAACTCGCGTTCTTCCACCTTGGCGAATTTTCCCTTCTTGCCCCGTAAGTAATATAGCTTGGCTCGTCGGACGCGTCCCTGTCGGACCACGTCGACCTTGGTCACAATCGGAGAATGGACGGGGAAAATGCGTTCCACCCCGACTCCATAAGACAGCTTGCGTACCGTGAACGTCTCGGTATTTGCCGTACCTTTACGGGCAATCACGGTTCCCTCATAGACCTGAATGCGCTCTTTTTCTCCTTCGACCACCTTGACGTGCACCCGAACCGTATCGCCGATTTCAAAATTGGGAGCCGATTTTTTGGTGAAAGACCGCTGGATTCGTTCAAGCTGATTCATACCCTTATCCCTCCTCCCCACATCGAACAGGCATCACCGAGATACCCTCGCTTAGAAGTTCATTCAATAACCGCTGATCCTCGCTGGTGAGCACCCGACCTTTCAGCAGATCAGGCCGCTTCATGCACGTGCTTCGCAACGCCTCCTTGCGTCGCCACCGGCGAATCGCTTCATGGTGGCCCGAGAGCAACACCTCAGGCACTCGCATGCTGCGCACTTCGGCAGGCCTCGTATAATGCGGATACTCGAGCAGGGAATCGGAGAAGGATTCCTCAGCCAGGGACTCGGGATCGCCCAGCACCCCCGAGACCAACCTTACCGATGCATCGATCAACACCAGTGCGGGCAATTCACCGCCGGTGAGCACATAGTCCCCCACAGAGATTTCCTCGGGGGAAAGCGCCAATCGGACCCGCTCGTCCACTCCTTCATAATGGCCACAGAGAATGACAATTCGTCGTCGATCATTCGCCAGGTTCTTCGCATACTCCTGCGTGAAGGGGCGCCCGTGAGGAGAGGGATAGATTAAGCGAATGTCCTGCCCGCCATGATGCGCTTCTGCGTGGAGGGCTTCCACCGCCCGTAAAATGGGTTCCGCCTTCATCACCATGCCCGCGCCACCCCCGTACGGAACATCGTCGGCGACCTTATGCCGGTCGGTGGCGAAATCACGCAGATTACGAATCTGCACTCTCAACAATGCTTTTTCTTGGGCCCGCTTCAGGATGCTCTGACCGACGACGGGCGCCACCATCTCGGGAAACAGGGTGACCACCTCAAAATGCAACATCTCATTCACCCATGCCCTCGATCATACGAACGGTCAGTACTCGACGATGCAGGTCGACGGCAGGCACCAGGGCTTTTACCGCCGGAACCAGGATCTCCTTGGCGCCATCCCGCACGACAAACACGTGGCCCGCTGGCAGTTCCCATACTTGTTCAAGCACACCAAGAGGGGATCCTGTCTCGGTCTGGACGGAGAGACCAATCAAGTCGCATTCGTAATACTGTCCGTCAGGAAGAGTCGCGGTCGTCCGAGGGGCTTGAATCAGGCCCCCGCGCCATTGCCCGGCCTCTTCAGGATTGGTCAACCCGGCCAATCCAATAATGAACCCCAGCCCGCTTCGACGAACATGCGTGACCGTTGTCTCCCAAGTTTTGCCGTGTGTTCCCACAATGCTGACCCGGCTCAGCGCTTCCCATCGACCAGGCACATCGCTCAATGAGCGGACCTTGACCTCCCCTTTGACCCCAAAGGGCCGCTCGATCCGACCCACCGTCACGGCATCCAGTCGATCATCGACCATAACACTCACATTAGTTGGCGGCAGCCTTCTTCTGGGCGGCCTTTTCCGTCTCAAATTGCTTCCAGACGCCCGACCGGCGGAGAAGGGTCCGCACCGTCACCGTCGGTTGTGCACCTTGGCGTAACCAGGTGAGCACCCGGTCCTCTTTGAGTTCAGGCAATCCAGCATCCTTCAACGGATCAAAGATACCGAGGATTTCCAAAAACCGACCGTCCCTCGCCTTACGCGAATCAGCCGCCACCACGCGGTACATGGGCCGCTTGTGTCTACCTGTGCGAGCAAGTCTCAAATGAACTGCCACGACTCTCCTCCTTTGCGTTCCCTGGAGTGCGCGTTTACCTTCCTTCCAACTGTCACATGGACCGCAGAAGCTGGGCCAGTTGCCGGCGTCCTCCAGCCCCGGTCATCGCCTTGGCCAGCTTTCTGGCGGATAAGAACTGCTTGATCAACCGATTGACTTCCTGCACACTCGTGCCGCTACCCCGAGCAATCCGTTTCTTGCGGCTTCCGTTGAGGAGCGTGTGATCGCGGCGCTCAGGGAACGTCATGGAGTCAATGATTGCCGCAACCCGTCGCATCTCCCGCTCCGGTTTCTCGCCTTCGATTGCGCTCTTCAACTTCTGTCCTCCCGGTAGCATCCCCAAAATTTGATCCAACGATCCTAGGCGATTCATCTGACCGAGTTGAGCGCGAAAGTCCTCCAACGTAAAGGTATTGCTCACCAGCCGCTGTTGCGCCTCTTCAGCCTGTTCCCGGGTAAACGTCTCTTGGGCTTTTTCGATGAGCGACAGCACGTCACCCATGCCGAGAATGCGGGATGCCATCCGATCCGGATGGAACACCTCAAGCGCATCCAGCTTTTCCCCCATCCCCAGGAACTTGATCGGTTTGCCCGTCACGGCGCGGATGGACAAAATGGCTCCACCCCGGGCATCGCCTTCGACTTTGGTCAAAATCACACCGCTAATGCCGACCTTCTGATCGAATTGACTCGCCATGGTGACGGCATCCTGACCGGTCATGGCATCAGCCACCAGCAGGACTTCATGGGGAGTGACCGCGGTCTTCACGGCGACCAATTCGCTCATGAGTTCATCGTCAATGTGCAGACGGCCGCCCGTATCGAAAACGACCAGATCAAAGCCTTGCTCCCGACCGCGGGTCACGCCGGCGACACAGATCCTCACCACATCCGCTCGTGTCGCCGCCGCCTGATCGTGGCGATGCACGTCGATGCCCAAGTCGCGACCCAATGCACTGAGCTGTTCGCCGGCAGCCGGCCGCCTTGGGTCCGCCGCTACGAGCAGCACTCTTTTCCCCTGTCCTTTGAACAATCGGCCCAATTTGCCGCAGGTCGTCGTCTTACCGGCGCCTTGCAGGCCGACCATCATCACGAGGGTGGGTGGCTGCGAACTTAGAGAAAGCCCCGCCCGCTCGCGGCCCATCATGTCGGTGAGTTCGTCCCAGACGACTTTTACCACTTGATGGCCCGGTGTCAGGCTCTGAAGCACCGCTTGGCCGATTGCCTTTTGACGAACACGCTCGATGAACTCTTTGACGATCTTAAAGTTGACATCGGCTTCCAGGAGGGCAAGACGCACCTCTTTCAAGGCTTCGGCGATATTCTCTTCCGAGAGCACACCCTGCCCTCGAAGTTTCTTGAGGATCTTCTCGAATTTGTCACTTAATGCATCAAGCATAGCCAACAAAGAAAGAGGCCATCGAAGCCATGCACCAGATCTCCGATCGCCTCGTAAAATCTAGAAAAAGAGCATCGGGGAGTGTATAGAACCGCTGGGGCGCAAGTCAAGGAGCATCTTCAAGTCCGTAGTTTTGTTGACAGGCCTTTCCCCTTCCGATATGGTTCCTCCGATTTGCGATGGGCAAGGCAACAGGAGGGGCAGCAGCCGCGTGCGGAAATCACCGTGGATTCTCGTCATCTTCCTGCTCATCGGTGGATTACTTGGTGGAATTTTAGGGGAAATTCTGCACGTAATGGCGCCGCAAGGGACGATTCAAAGTATTTTCTCCACCCATTTCACTCCCGGAATCAGCCCGCCCCTGACGATTGATCTCATCCTTGTCAAGTTCACCCTCGGCTTCAGCTTGCGAGTGAATATTCTCAGCGTGCTGGGGATGTTCCTCGGGGTCTATCTGTACAAACACGTCTAGGGCGTCTAAGACGAGACGTTGAGTTCTTTGAGCTTCAACCTCCGGATGCGGTTGCGCAGCCCGGCCGCCCGCTCAAAGGCCAAGTCCTTCGCCGCCGCTTTCATCTCCAACTCCAGCCGTTGGATCAGCTCATCGCCCGTCGCCTCAGCTCCATAATCCTCGGCCCCGGCTTCCGCCGCGAGGTCGAGTTGGAGGTAATCCGTATTGGCCACGGCATACTCCAAAGCCGGGATGCCTTTCTTCACGCTGGTCGGGGTAATCCCGTGGGTCTCATTGTAGGCCGACTGGATGGCCCTGCGACGGGTGGTTTCTTCAATCGCCTGTTTCATCGACTCAGTGATGGTATCACCGTAAAAAATGACGCGCCCATCGACGTGGCGGGCAGCTCGTCCAGCCGTCTGAATAAGAGAGCGGTAGGATCGAAGGTACCCTTCCTTATCGGCATCGAGGATGGCCACCAAGCTGACCTCAGGAAGATCCAGTCCTTCCCTTAGCAAATTGATGCCGACCAATACATCAAACAGGCCGCGCCGAAGGTCCCGGACGATCTCGGTTCGCTCGAGGGTCTTGATATCGGAGTGCAGGTATCGAACCTTGATGCCCAAGTCATGGTAGTACTCGGTCAGGTCTTCGGCCATGCGTTTGGTCAGGGTCGTGACGAGAACGCGGCCGCCCTTCGCAACCTCGGCACGCACTTCCCCCAGCAGGTCATCCACCTGCCCCTTCGCAGGCCGCACCGTAATGTCCGGATCCATGAGACCGGTGGGACGGATGATTTGTTCGACGACATGGTTCCCGGCATGGTGCAATTCGTAGGGACCCGGGGTCGCCGACACATACACCACTTGATTCAGGCAAGCCTCGAACTCTTCAAACTTCATGGGGCGGTTGTCTACCGCCGAGGGCAACCGAAAGCCATATTCCACCAGAGTACGCTTACGGGAGTAGTCACCTTCGTACATGCCGCCCACTTGGGGCACGGTCGCGTGCGACTCGTCGATGATGAGCAGAAAGTCTTTGGGAAAATAATCCAGCAATGTCGGCGGCGGATCACCGGGGGCACGCCCGCTGAGATGACGGGAGTAATTCTCGATGCCGTGACAATACCCCATCGCTCTAATCATTTCGAGATCGAACCTGGTCCGCTGGGCGATGCGTTGAGCCTCGACGAGCTGGCCGTTTTTTTTGAACACGCTCACTCGGTCCTCAAGCTCTGCCTCAATGCCTGTAATTGCCCGTTCGTAGCGATCCGGGGCAATCAGGTAGTGTGTATTAGGATAGACGGCGATTTTCGGCACCTTCTCCAACGATTTGCCCGTGAGCGGATCGATGGTGTGAATCACATCCACCACATCGCCGAACAATTCGATGCGGACGGACTTCGCCTCGGAGGAAGCCGGAAAGATCTCAATGACGTCGCCGCGGGCGCGAAACGTTCCGCGGTGAAAATCCGTGTCGTTGCGCTCGTATTGAATTTCTACCAGCTTTGCCAAGATCTTTTCCCGACGCACCTCCATCCCTTCTTCCAGATAGACCAACATGTCATGGTACACCTCGGGCGATCCCAAGCCGTAGATGCAGGATACCGAAGAGACGATCAACACATCATTGCGCTGGAGCAACGCAGTCGTCGCGGCATGCCGCATCTGATCGATCGCATCGTTGATCGAGGCATCTTTCGCGATATACGTATCGCTTTGCGGGATGTAGGCTTCGGGCTGGTAGTAATCATAATAGCTCACAAAATACTCGACGGCATTGTGCGGGAAGAATTGCTTAAACTCTTGATATAGCTGACCGGCCAAGGTCTTGTTGTGAACGAGCACGAGGGTCGGCTTTTGAACCCGCTCGACTAGATGAGCCATCGAAAAGGTTTTGCCCGAACCCGTCACGCCCAGCAAAACCTGATGTTTTTGCCCAGATACGACTCCCGCCGTCAGCTGGGCAATAGCTTCTGGCTGATGACCACAGGGCTGAAAAGGAGCTTCAAGCTTGAATGGGGGCACGTCATGCTCTCCGGTGGGCTATTTTACCAAAAAAGCGCGCACGACTAGGAGTTTGGAGGCTACGTGAAGAGAACGAGGGCTGCCGGACCACGCGGCAGCCCTCGACCAAGACGGAACGCTCGAAGTTAGTGCCGATCGCCGCCGAATCCGCCACGGCCGCCGCCACCTGAGCGGGGTTCCTGCGGACGGGCTTCATTAACGGTCAACGTCCGCCCACCCAACTGAGTGCCGTTCAGTGCCGTAATAGCCGCCTGAGCTTCAGAATCCGACGACATTTCCACAAATCCGAAACCACGGGACTGCCCGGTGAATTTATCCGTGATGATCCGGGCCGAGGCAACCGCCCCGTGCGCTGCGAATAAATCGCTTAACTGTTGCTCCGTCGTCGAATAGGGCAAACCACCCACGTAGATCTTCGCACCCATTGGGCTCCTCCTTAATTGAGAGAAAATGGTGTTGTCTTGGACTCGAGAAAGACGCGAGGAAGGAATGGGCCGAAGACGTCAACACAACGGCGGCTTAGCTCTGGCTTCCGATCAGATTCCCGGAAAGGACCAAAACAACATCGGTTCAGGCCTTGTCACTCCAGCGCTTGCCTTGCCAGGCCTCTCGCAGTCAAGCGATTTCATGCTACCCCAGTCGCCGGATGAAAGGCAAGCAGGAGGAAGCAGCCAGCGGATGCCCTCCTAGTAAGCCGCAGGAGCCGACAACGGCCGATGTGAAAAGAGAGGAACGGCGTGGAAGCTGTCGAAATACATGGCAGTCTGCCCTTTAACGAGCAACCCAACCTGGCCAAGCCCCAACGTCTGGTCTTCAACGGACAAGGCCAGGGTGCCGTCCACAAAGGTTTCGATAAAATCCTTGCTGATGATCGTATTCCGTTGGACTCTCAATGAGTGCCAGTCCACTGCCTTCAGTTTGGTGGGAGCCTGCGCGAGCACGGTCTCTTTTCCATCGACCATGCGAATGACTAAGATGGTCGGTCCCGACAGGTCGACGACCGCCGCATAGAAATTCGCGGGATCTTTGACCCCAAACACTACCCCGCCCATGGCGGCAGCCCCGTCCGCGCTGCGAAACCGGACCGTGACATCCGGGTATTCATAATCCAACCCCTGCGCCAGCAACAGTTGAGAGCATCCCGCCGGACAGTCGGAGCGAATGGCCACCGCATGAGGACGGGATGGAGCCGTTTCGTCTTGGATCACCGTCCACGGTGCCTGATGCCCTTCTCCTGACAAGCGACCGACAAACCCCGTCGGGACGGCATTTACTTCGTCCCGGTCAAAGCCCCATTGGCGGAAAAGCCCGCCGGTGGCTTGCTTTTTCAAGTTCGCTTCTTTTTCTTCCTGACTTTCCCTTTGGACCGCATAGAGGAAACCTTCAGATATGAGCACGCTCAGCAAGGAGAAGAGACACACGCTGATGTAGAGGGATGTCTTGATTGCCGGAAAGATTGTCATGATCCTTGGCTCACGTATGGATGCACATCATGATGAACTGATTTTGCGCACGGGCCTATTCGACGCCTTCCCAATCTGAACGATCTCGCGCTGCAAACGATCCCGCTCCGCCAGAATCTTTCTGCGCCGCCGCCACCGATCCCATGTCCACCACCGAAGTCGTTGGCTGAACGTCACCGTCGGCGGAGCAACACTGCCGGTCGGAGCCTGCTGAAATTCATATCCGCGATGGGCAGACCGTTGCTCGAAAAACTTCGCATAGAGATGGTCGTAGAGCCCATTTCCTGAACCACCAGCCACAACCGCTCCTTACAATCGCATCAGCGATAGTGTACCGCCCACCGCTCACCGACCGTCTGCCATCAAATCCTTGCACTGACCAGCTCACCAGAGGCAGCAACCTTCCCAGTCCTTGTACTGGCGCGCAAGGTTGCACGGCTGGTCATCATACAACCCCGTTCCTGTCCGACGCCATAGTCCTGAATCCAGGCCGATTGTCCGCAGGCGATGCATACTAACGTGGCCGCGAACACGGTGCAACGGGGGTTCCCGGCTCATCTCTGTGCTATAGTGCTGGCTCATCGGCCATGAACGGTTCGAATTATGAGGCAGGCACAACTCTCCTGGTTATTTTTTTATGCAGCCACCCTCCTGCTGGCCGGGTTGGCGGCCGCCGAACCCATGCCGGCGACAGTCGGAGGTCACGATCGGCTTCGCCAAGCGGTGGAGCGGCTCTCCTCCGAGCGAATGATGCAAGACATCGTGACGCTCAGCGGACCTGAGTTTCACGGGCGACAAACCGGGACGCTCCAGGATGAAACATCGGGTCGGTTCGTAGCGAACCAGTTTGCCGCCATCTGGCTGCACCTGACGCCATCTCCGGACCATCCAAACCAGATGAATGCGGGTCCAGAGCGCGAATGGACACAAGCTGGGCCAATCTCCGTCCACCGGATCGAGGAACATCCTGTCTTAAAACTGAGCCTCTCACACGATCACTCCTCGCTTTTGTTGGGTCCGGACTTTCTTCCTATTCTTGATTCCCCGCCAGCAGATATTCGGGCGCCGATCATCTTCGTCGGTTATGGTCTCGTGAATCCCGATCTCGGGTACGACGAATATGCCGGAGTGGATGTACGCAACGCCATTGTGCTTTTTCTCCGAGGCAAACCGGACGGATACCTCGGACCCTCCGCGCATGCGGATAAAGAGCGGATCGCGAAAACAAAAGGCGCGGCGGGGTATCTGACGACGACGGGCCCTCTCTTGACAGCCTACGAGAGAAAGAGGGGCGTCACCGGACGCCCGAGCGCGTTTTATTCCCACACACCCGATCCCGATCGGTTGCCGGGAGCCTGGGTCAGTACGGAGATCGCGGAAGCCATTGTTCAAAGCGGCGTGCCAGGGGAGAACTCTCTCCGCCAACTTCAAGAGGAAATCGCGAGGACCAAACGCTCTCGTTCACGAACCACCAAGGTGATGGCGTCCCTGCAATGGAACGGCGAAACGACCAACGGCACGTTGTACAATATCGCCTCGCTCATTCGCGGCTCATCCCAGCAGGCCGATGACACGATCATCATCGGCGCCCATCGGGACCATTTCGGCCGCCAAGCCGGTCTCTTGTTCGGCGGCGCGGATGACAACGCCAGCGGGACGGCCATCCTCCTCGAAGTCGCCAGAGTCCTGGCCGAATTCCAGTCCAGCCTGAAACGCTCGATTCTGTTTCTATCCTTCAGCGGCGAGGAGCAGGGACTTGTGGGCTCTCGTCTCTACACGGCGCAGCCCATCGCGCCTCTTTCCAAGACGGTCGCCATGATCAACATCGATCACGCCGGAGTGGGAAACGGCCGCCTGACCGTCGGCCTGACAGGCGTCGACACTCACCTCGCGCTGGAAGCCGGGAGACTGGCGGGACTCGCCAACCAACTTGATTTGTTCGGTTTCTTCCCCGGGGGCGACCATGTCCCCTTTAAGGAAGGCGGCGTGCCGACCGTGACGGTCGTCAGCGGAGGAGTCCATCCGCATTATCATCAACCCACCGATACCGCAGACACGATCAACGCCGACATTCTTCGCAGCGTCGCTCGTTATGTGCTGGCGTTGGTGTGGATGTTCGCGAATGCTGATTGAACAGGTGCATGCCGTGAGAACAAGCCGGTAGTCGGCCTGCCCGGCATTGGCCTCGACACCGGCGTGTCACCTCAGGGGATCTCGTCAAGAATTGTCGATTGGATCAGCGGCAACGGCGCGGTCTGCCGTGGAGGTCCCGGGAGGACTACGGGGGAGCCAATTTGTACCGCCCCCTGTATCAGTCCAATGGAGAGTTGTGGCCCCAATGTCATCACCGCTCCACTCCAAGCCTGTCCGGTCGTCGGATTCAGAAAGCTGTACGACTGGAAATTGTGGCCGGGTGTATACAAATACCCTTGGGTGCCCTCATTGTCCAAATAGAGATTTCCCGGCCCCACCAGATTGAACAAAGGCCCCACTCCCCCATCGAATGAGCGAACCCCCGAGACGCTGGACACGCTCTGAGCCACCGCATGAGAGACGTGAATACTGAACAAAGCCAAGACTAGGAAACCGAGGCAATACCCACAGCCTTCCGATCGTTTCAACAAAGCCCTCAGTACTTCACTCATGACAAAACTCCTCATCATAGGTATAGTATGGCCCCTTCCACATCACTGGATCAAGGAGGAAGTCATGCCTTGTCAACGCTTCAGGCCTGTGGGGGGCGCCGGCCTCGTGTTGGTCTCCATACTCTGGGCCGGAGCAGTGGCGCATAGTCAAGATCCGGGGGCGCCTTCACCGGCCGAACGCCGCGAAGGAATCTCGCTGGCTGATGCAGCGCTCCGTGCACTGCAGAGCAATCTGGACATCACGATCAGCCGCCAAACCAAGGAAAGTCGTCTGGCCGACATCATTGTCGAACAGGCGAAGTTCGATCCGACGTTGAGCGTCAACGGGCAATACACGAGAACCGTCAATCCGCTCAATCGACCGGTCTTCGGCGGAACCGGCTTTGCGTTGGCGGACATTACCACGTTCGATCAACGGAGCCATTCCGTGACCCTGGACGCGACGCAAAATCTGATTACCGGCGGCAATATAGACTTGAACTACAACCCAGCCCGGTCGCACGTCAATCAAAACGTCGCAACGGGGTTCCTGTTCAATCCCGCCTATACCGGGGGACTGGCGCTCACCCTGACCCAGCCGTTGCTTCGCAATGCCGGCGTGGATATCACGAAAACGTTCATCCGTGTGGCGCAAAACAACGCCGATGTCGAGCAGCACGTTTTCCGGGACCGGGTGCTCACGGTGATAGCGACGGTTGAGCAAACCTATTGGGAAATGGTCTTTTCCAATGAGAATCTCAAAGTCGCTCAAGCCGCCCAGAAAGCTGCCGAAGAGCTGCTGGCGACTAACCGCGCAAAAGCCAAGGCCGGGGTTATGTCCATCGTCGATGTCCTGCAGGCGGAAGCCGCCGTGGCTTCCCGTATCGAGCAGGTCCTGGTGGCCGAGAAAGCGATCCGCGACCAGGAAGACCAACTTCGCCGGTTGCTCAATCCGGGCGAAGAAGATCTGCGACAGGACGTGCGCCTAACCCCGGTAGACCAACCCGTCACCCTGCTGGCCCCGATCAGCCTGCAGGAAGCCATCGACACGGCGATCGATCTGCGGCCGGAGATCGTCCAGGCGAAGAAAAATTTGGAGACGAGCGGTATCAACAGCACGTTCGCGCGCAATCAGTTGCTGCCCACTCTCTCGTTCCAAGGCACGATGGGACTGGCAGGTCTGGGACAAGATTATGCCGATTCGCTCAATCGGAACCTCGGCGGCGATTTTTATAATTACGGGGCTGGTCTCGTGCTGAGTTATCCGTTGGGCAATCGCTCGGCGATCAGCACCTACAACAAACGCCAACTCGAAGCCAAGAATGCGGAAGCTGCCTTGGCGAGCGTCCGCCAACAAGTCATCGTCGGCGTTCGAGAAGCGGTTCGCCGTGTGCAAACAGATTTTAAACGCATTGAAACCACCCGGTCCGCCCGCATTATGGCCGAAAAGCAACTGCAGGCCGAACAAGAACGCTTGAAAGTGGGGCTTAGTACCACTCGGTTCGTCTTGGATTTTCAGCGGGACCTGGCCACCGCGCAAGGCAACGAACTTCGAGCGATCGTGGACTATAACAAGTCGCTGTCCAATCTGGCTCGGCACAAAGCCACGACGTTGGATCGCTACAATGTCGAAATCCACTAGACCCGCACACTATTGTGACCGATCCGGCTTGCCATCCTCCACGGGACCTTGAACTGGAATGGGGAGCCGCTCTTCCACTACTCCCCGTCGCCGCCACCCTCGTTTACTATGTGCTGCCGACGTCACTGCAAGTCCAATCGTCCATCCAATTCGCTCCCCAACTGATCGCCTACGGGGCCGTGGGCATCTGGGCCTTCCGCAATGCCGCCGTCTTGCCGCGTCTGGGACTCACCCGCAAAGGATTCGGCAGCGGGGTCCGGTGGGGGTTGCTGACGGGCGTGGTACTGGGCAGTCTGAACAGCTGCTTCATTCTGGCGGTCGTCCCGCGTCTTGGTTATGACATTGCCTTCTTGAAAGACACGCCGCACGGGCGGATGCCCGCGCTGGTCATGGTCCCCTGGTTCATCTGCGCAATTGCGGTTTTGGTCGAACTAAACTTCCGCGGATTTTTGTTGGGCCGCCTCGCAGCGATGGAAGCCCGTCACTGGAACATCACGGTTCTTCAGCGAATGGCTCCTCTTGCGCTCCTCACTAGCATCTTCACGTTTGCATTCGATCCGTTCATGGTGAATACTTTCAAACATCTGCATTGGATCGCCGTTTGGGATGGAGCGGTATGGGGAGTGATCTGGCTGCGCACCCGCAATCTCTTCGTCACCATGGTCGCCCACGCCATCGAAGTCATGCTCTTGTACCTGGCGGTGAGAATGGCCTTGGGATAACCACGTTGTCGTCTGCCCCGTGACAGTCTCCTGATTCAACGCTCATGAATCCTTCGTTCTCCACCAGTCTCGTCAATGACGTGTTCGGCGACCCGGGGCTCTATGTGGACATCCGCTGGTCGAATCGCGCCCTGCTCTTCGACCTGGGTACCAACGACCGCTTGGGCCCCACCAGGCTGCTTAGGGCAACCGATATCTTCGTGTCGCACACTCACATGGATCACTTCATAGGTTTTGACGCGGTGCTGCGCGTGGCATTGGCGCGGGGCAAGACGCTGCCGCTTTTTGGCTCACCTGGCCTGATCGAAAATGGACAGGGCAAACTTCGCAGGTATACCTGGAATCTCGTTGACGGCTATCCGCTGCGCCTTCGTGTGCAGGAATTTCATCATGAGCACATGCGACAGGCCTTATTTCCAGGCTTCAGATGGATTTCGCTGCGTCGAGCACCCGGCTCTCCCAATGACTGGCAGTCGGTGCACCCTCTCTTCCCGGTGCTGGAGGACCCGATGTTTTGCGTGAAGGCCGTGGCGCTGAACCACCGCATCCCCTCCTTTGCTTACTCCCTGGAAAAACAATGCCATATCAACGTGAACAAACAACGGCTGCACGAAGCGGGCCGACCAGTGGGCGCCTGGTTGAAAGACGTGAAACAATACATTTGGCAAGGCCGACCCAATGACTTCTGGTTTACCGTCGCCCTCTATGAGCAGCACCGCCGTCAAGAGCGGGATTGCATTTTGGGGGGAGATCAAAGACCGTTCTCTGACCATTACTCGAGGCCAAAAAATCGTGTACGTCGTTGATGCGCGGTATGACGATGACAATGAGGCCAAGATCGTCGCCCTCGCCCAGGAAGCCGATGTGTTCTATTGTGAATCGCCCTACCTGGACCTAGATGCCGCCAAGGCTCGGGACCGCTATCATCACCGCCAAACAGGCCGGGCTGATGGCGCGCCAGGCCCAGGTGCGCGATCTCGTCGAGTTTCACTTTTCACCACGCTATACCGGTCACGGGGACGCCGTGGAGCGAGAGGCGCTGGACGCATTTCGTGACGCGTAAGGAGGAGGAGCTGTGAGCAATCTCGTAAAGTATGCGGTGTATTTTCTGATCGGCGGCACCATCGTGAGCCTCTCTACCTACCTCGGCTCCCAGGGCAGACCCTATCTGGCCGCCTTCGCGAGCACTTTTCCCGCCATCACCGGAGCAACCTTTGTGCTGCTCTATATGAACGGGGGCAGCGATGCCATCGTCGCATATGCGGAAAAGCTGTTCTGGTTCGTGCCGCCGTGGATCGTCTATGTACTGGCGATGATTTTTGGAGTTCCGCGCTTTGGCTTCTGGCCTGCCATGATCGGCTCGCTGATTGTCTACATGGGCAGCGTCGGGGTCGTGAAATGGGCGATCGCTCAACTTCGTTAACCAGACGGATCCCGCCACCTCCTATCCGGCATCATGGAGATGCAGGCGCGTCAACTCGCGAACGGCGGCGACCATCTGATCGAGTATCACCGTGACCGAGCGGCTGGCACGCTGGGATGGACCGTCGGTTCCGGTCCAGATATCGGGGGGGTCAGGCATGTCGTGCACATGTTGGCAGAACTGCACAATCGTGCGCTTCCAATGAAATGCAGATGCCGCGTCGTCGAGAAAGGCCACCCGATCGAGTGCAAAGGGCCGATCAAACTGCTCCGCACGGATGCGCCACAACTGTTCCATAGCGGCCTGGCGCGGTGCGTCGAGTTCCAAGCCGGCGGCGCGTTCATTTAATGCCGCAAACAATCCGGCCACGACTTCATCGGTCTGTGATTCTGGCAGGACCCCTACGCAGGCCTGCACGAGCAAGTATTTGTGAAACAGGAAGACTTCCGCGCTGATGCGGGACTCCGCCGCAGACGGGTCGTAGGCTCTGGCGAGTTCTCTCAATGAATCGGCGGGAGCGTCCTGCAGAAAGGCGCCGAGCATCTCCGCGAGCTGTCGACCGACGTGCAGATACCGAGACGCAAGCGAATCGGATGCCATATCCCCCACCACACAAGCTCGAATCGAATCATGATCCGGCAGCACCCCATCCTCGCACTTGCAGAACAGATCACCAAGCGATTCGTGAATCACCGTTGAAGCGTACCCGGCAGATTGTTAGGATCAGCAACTTCAGACAAGAGGGCACGCTTTTGGATCCCATCTCTCTCTCGCCGCATCCCGACCTCATCATCGAGGGTGCTCGACAAAATAACCTCAAGAACATCTCACTCCGCATCCCCCATAACCGGGTGACGGCGATTACCGGTGTCTCCGGGTCCGGGAAATCCTCCTTGGCATTCGACACCATCTTTGCCGAAGGCCAGTGGCGCTATGTGGAATCTCTGTCGACCTATGCCAGAATGTTCCTCGACAAAGTGGCCCGTCCCGACGTCGACTCCATCCGCAACATCCGCCCCGCCATCGCCATCGAGCAAAAAAACCAGGTGCGAACGGCACGCTCGACCGTGGGCACGACCACGGAGATTGCCGACCTCCTTCGTCTCCTTTTTGCCAAAATCGGCACGCCGATCTGTCCCGACTGTCGACAGGAGGCTCGATCATTTGACCCCGATACCGTCGCCGATGAGCTGCTTCAGCGATTTCCCGATGGACGGGCCATGGTGCTCGCCTCCCCGGCCCGTACGCCTGATACCGTCAAGGACAACCTTATTCGCTCGCTGCTGACGCGCGGGTACAGCCGAGTCAAGGTAGGCCAGGAGATTGTGGATTTGCAGACGGCGACGGAGGCCGGGCTTCGATTCTCTGCCGACATCTCTATTGTGCTCGACCGCTTGGTGCTCCGGGAGGACAACCGCTCGCGACTGGTCGAGGCCATCGAAGCGGCATTCCGCGAGGGAAACGGTCGGTGCACAGTCGAGGTGATCGGTCACGGACTCCACGCCTACAGCACCAGCTTTCTCTGCCAGCGTTGCGGCCGCACGTTTGAACCGCTGCGGCCCGTCCTCTTTTCGTTCAACCACCCGCTCGGCGCCTGCCCGACATGCAACGGCTTCGGCAATGTGCTGCGTTATGATCCCGACCTGGTGATTCCCGATCGCACCAAGTCGTTGGCCGACGGCGCGATCGAACCGTGGAGCAAACCGGGCGCCGACTGGTGGCAGAAACAAATGCTGCTGGCCCTGAAGCGGCAGGGGGTGAACGTCACGCTTCCCTTCACCCATCTCTCTCCGAATGTTCAGGACCTGCTTTGGCAAGGCAACGCGTCGTTCGACGGGCTCTACGACTTTTTCACCTACCTGGAAGGTAAACGCTACAAGCTGCACGTACGCGTCTTGCTCAGCCGCTACCGCACGCCGTTCGATTGTCCCGGCTGCGGCGGAAGCCGTCTCAGAACTGAGGCACGTTTCATTACGATCGCCGGAAAAGACATTCACGAGGTGACGGAGTTATCCATTGACGAAGCCTGGGCCTGGCTTGACCGGTGGTCGCTCCGAGCCTTCCAACAGGAGATTGCCGCCGAGATTCTGAGACAGCTCCGAGCGAAGCTTGCGTTCTTACGTCGCGTGGGACTCGGGTACCTCACCTTGGGTCGCCGAACCAAGACGCTCTCGGGAGGTGAAGCCCAGCGTGTCTCCCTGGCCAATCAACTCGGGACCCGCCTCGTCGGAACATTGTATGTCCTCGACGAACCGACGATCGGGCTCCATGCACGGGACACGGAACTTCTGGCCGGCATTCTCAAAGACCTCGCAGCAGTCGGTAATACGGTCACCGTCGTGGAACATGATCGGCGAATGATCGAATCGGCAGACTACGTAGTGGAAATGGGACCCCGAGCGGGTGAGCAGGGCGGACAGGTGGTCTGTGCAGCTCCTCTATCGGACTTCCTGACCGACCCGTCTGCGCTCACCGCCCGCTACCTTCGCGGAGAATCGATCATCCCCACGCCCCGCGCTCGGCGACCCGGCTCGGGTAAAGTCCTGGTCCTAGCCGGAGCCTCGGAGCATAACTTGAAAGATCTGGTCGTGCGCCTGCCCCTCGGCATGCTGATCTGCGTGACCGGTGTCTCAGGTTCCGGCAAGAGCACCTTGGTGGAAACGACATTGTATCGAGCGATCGCCCGAGCCTTCCGGATTACCTCCCTTCCGATGGGGCGCTTCAAAGCGATCAAAGGGCTGGAACATTTGAAGGGTGTTCGCCTGATTGATCAACAACCCATCGGTCGCACACCCCGTTCCAACCCGGTCACCTACCTCAAAGCGTTCGACGAAGTACGCCAACTGTTTGCCGGCGAGCGAGATGCGCTCCGGCGGGGATTTACACCGGCTCACTTTTCTTTCAATACGCCAGGCGGCCGGTGTGAGCGCTGTGAAGGAAGCGGCGTTGAAAAATTGGAGATGTACTTTTTCGAAGACATCTACGCGCCGTGTGAACTGTGCGACGGCCGTCGCTTCAAGCCGGAGGTGTTGGCCGTTCGCCATCGCGGGAGGACCATTGCCGACGTCCTGGCGATGACCGTGGATGACGCGGCGTCGTTCTTCATCGGCGCGCCCAAGTTACAGACGCGCTTGCACCTCCTGTCATCCATCGGCCTCGGCTATCTGCGGTTGGGGCAATCGGCCACTACCCTTTCCGGCGGAGAAGCCCAGCGGCTCAAAGTGGCCGCCGAACTGAAAGACTCGACGGCCAACAACATGCTGTATATTCTGGATGAACCGACGACCGGCCTGCACTTCGACGACGTCAAACAGTTGCTTGTCGTCCTGCACAAGCTCGTCAACGCGGGCAACACCCTCATCGTCGTAGAACACAATCTGGACGTGATCAAGTCCGCCGACTGGATCATCGACCTCGGCCCGGATGGCGGACACGCAGGCGGCCAGATCGTAGCGGAAGGACGGCCGGAACACGTGGCCACGGTGGAGGCCTCACATACCGGGCGTTTTCTCGCGAAGACGCTGGCGGGAGCGCCTTAACAGCCCTTGGGGCAGGCGAAGCAGGAATGATGGTGAACGGTCACAGGGCAACATACAGAGCGCCCAGAAGCTGTCAATGGCCTCTCAGCGCGGCCACAGCGCGCTGCGACGCCAGGCGGGTGGCGTGCCATCCGCTCACTACTCCCGTGCGCCTGTGTTTTTTGGTACCTCCGCCTCCGCCAACTTCTTGTGGAGATATTTTTTGCTCACGGTCGTGATGAGAAAAGCCAGGCCGATCGCCACCGGCACAAACACGGCCGAGGCGATATTGGCATGGTGCATCCATCCGGCTTCAGCCAGTCCTTTGAAAAGATACGCGCCCAGACCAGCCACGTAATAGGCGATGACGATGACCGACAACCCTTCCACCGTGTGCTGCAGAATGACCTGGCTCTTCGTAGTTCGGTCGACACTCTGGAGCAGCGTCAAATTCTGCGCTTCGAGAATGAGATCGATGCGTGTTCGAATGATCGAGATGATGCCTTCGAATCCTCCGCGTAACGTTTCGATCCGCCGCAAGAGCTGTTGATAGCCTTCAGCCACCCCCGTGATACCGCCCAAGACGTAGTCGGACACCGGTCGATACGAGTCCATGGCCGTCTCGGCCAAGGAAGCCAGGGTCGTATGGACGATCTTGTCGTACGGCAACGACGCGGACAGTTCAAAATGCAACTTGCCCGAGATGCGATTGGTTTTGAGGAGATCCTGCGTAAGACTGTTGAGCCACCGTTGCAGCGTCTCCGAGTTGGCGTGCCCGATGTGTGCCGTAATAATCTCGCGTTGTTTCAAGTGCACCTGTTCGAACTTGTACACTTGATCAATCGCGGAGGAGAACAGCGGCTTTTGCATCAGCAAGAGATGATAGTACGTTTCGATTCGGACAATCGCGTCCACAATGTCCTTGAGCCGTGAGGCATGGACCTGTGCCGAGCCCACGCTCACCCAGTACCGTTCCCGCCCCTCGTCGTCCGGCGTGAAGCTGGTCGCCACGCTCGTGTGTCCGTCGAAAATCCGGCTGCCGTATACCACAGGACCCGGGAGGAACGCACGGAGTTGCTCGCGGGAGGGCAAAGACTCATCGGTGAGCACAATATCCAAGCGGCACACCTCGGATCCCAACGGCGTGACGGGGAACTGGTATTGCGGAAAGCTCAGCGGCCCAAAGCGGATCTCGCGATGCCCCGGCGCCGACACGTGCCACACTTGATAGGAATAGTATTCCGTATGAGCCTGCCAGACGACGATCAGTCGATCACCGTTGTCCGCCTCGGTGATCCCGTATCCGAAGGTGTCCCGGAGCACTGTCAGGTCGGCCGATACCTTAAACGCGCCTAACAGCGCCTGGAATTCCGATCGGCTTGCGGGGCGCTGAGCTGGCGGATCGGCCATCCGAAACGCCATGTAATGGACATGGGCCGGGGCGCATAACCATTCACCTAGCGGCATGTGTGGACGCTCATGCAGCTTCTTCAGCATGACCTCATTTCCTGGCGGCGTGTCTGCCTGATCCATGACGCTCCTCGTTTGCCCGAGCCCACGTGTCCTTACAATCCTGGGCGCTTCTCAGCCGTAACGACGACTTCCATCCAACGGTCCGCGCGACGGAGCTCGAGACGGAGCGGCTGTCCGACCTCGACCTCACAGAACCGTTTCACGTCACGCTTGGTCTTCGCCTGCGTCAATCTCACCCCATTACAGGCCAGCACTTCATCGCCCACCCGTAACCCGGCCTGCTCGGCAGGAAGACCGCTGCGCAGCTCGCGCACGAGATAAAACCATCGGCCATGATCGTGCATCAACTCCCAATTGACGCCGATTCGACCCGACCCCAGCAAACCGGTCTGTGCCCCGAAGCGCGCCAATATTCGATGCACAATGGTGCGCGCACAAGGCTCCGGATCGACACTTGTGGGCTCACGGAGATGTCCTTCTCCGCTGAACAGGAGCAGACCAGATTCCACATCAATGATCCGGAGAGCCAAGGATACGCTGTGCATTCGTTCGTCATCCCGTCGCTCCCACTGTTGGACTTCCCCGACGATGATAGCCTGTGCGCCCAATAATCTTCCGACCTTCAGCACATTGGCATCATCTGTATGCGTGAGTTGAATGACCTGCTCTTTCAGCACTTCATCCAACTTCGCGCGCTCGACCATGTGGACATCCAAATCTAGCATCAGCGTCGTGACGATGCCGGCAACCCGGGACCCTGTGCCTGGTGCGCCCGGCGCATCCTCAAACAGCATCACCGCCATCGTCCGATACTGCTCGATCGTCTCGCGATTGATCGGCCCGTTTCCCGACACGACCGGGTCCGCGCCGCCGGCAGTCCCCTGACGGGCAGGCGGAACCCCGATGGTCGCACAGACGCGGCGACGCTGTAAGATGGCTGCGGGAGGGCCCCAGGCACAGAGTTCGTCATTCACCAGAATGACATGCTGCGGATATTCCCGTTGATGCTCGGATGCCACATTAGTGAATGGGTAGAGAAGGCAGCCGCCGATCCACATTGAAACCGGGCAAAATCCCAGTTCGTACAGCCACTGTTTTCTTGCGGTCAATGAATATTCCCAGACCAACATTCTCCCGTCGTCCCGTAGCACACGATCCGGACGGCCGATCGCATCAATAACCTGCGCTTTGGTCATAGGAACAGCCAGCCGGTCCAATTTGGCTTCTGATTTCACAATCGTATACGCGACACCACACCCTGAGGTCAGCCACATGGCAACCATCGCCGTCGTCACCGCGAAGGTTGCCCTCATGCCCACATCCATTGCATGGCGCGAGAGCCTAACACCGTCCGGGCACGTCTTCAATGGATTGCCGGCGGCTGAGAGGGATAGCAGCGGCAGGGGTCATGCCAGCCATGCACGACCGAGGCTTCAGTTTTGCGAGGGATCAAATGGCATATCGGCGTAATAGCGGTAGTCGTCTCCCAGTGACGTGAGAATTTCTCCCCAGACCTGGGCAGGATCTTTTTCGAAGACCACCAAGGGATCGGCGGGCAAGACAATCCAGGACCCTGTCTTCAATTCGGTTTCCAATTGGCCCGGTCCCCAACCCGAATAGCCGACGTACGCGCGAAAGGACTCCTTGGTGCCGGCTCCGGTCAGAACCCGTTCCACCATGTCCATATCACCGCCCAGGCACACCCCGTCGAACACATGATGGGAATTTTCCGGCCACTCTTCGCCCCGATAGAGCAGCATGATCTGGTTGGTTTGAACCGGCCCACCGGCATACAGCACATGCCTGGATCCTTCCAAAATCGGCACCTGCGGCAACGCCTCGGAAATTGACATGGCCGTCGGCCGGTTCACGACCACACCGAGGGCGCCCTCCGGGCCGTGTTCACATAAGAGCACAATAGATTGCCGAAAGTTGGGATCGCGCAGACTCGGGGCGGCCACAAGAAATAGGCCTTTTTTCAGAGAGGTCTCCATGAGCAAATCCTACCGTGCCGCCGCGTGTGGCGCAAGATGAGCCGCGTTGTCACCATCAATACGACATGGCGTTAGGAGGTATAGAAGCCGGTCCGACGATCGCGGAGCAGGTCGTTGAAGCGATTGAGACGTTTGTTTCGAGCCTCGACCGGATCGATGTCGACAAGGGTGAAATCCTCACGGTCGCGTGGCGCGCGGTGCAGGATGACTCCTTTCGGCGTCACCACCTCGCTGTTGCCGATAAAGGTCAGCGGTTCTTTACCGCCGCGGGCTTCTCGGCCGATGCGATTGCATGTCACGGCAAACACCCGGTTCTCCAAACAGCGAACGGGCATGGAGTCGGGGCAGTTGGGTAGGATCAGATTGGAGGGGTGACAAAGAATGTCGGCGCCTTGGATCGCCAACGAACGCGCCGCTTCCGGATAATACCAATCGAAGCAAATCATCACTCCGATTTTGGCCGGCCCTATATCCCACACGTGGAATCCGGAATCTCCCGGCTGAAAGTACAGTGTCTCCTCATAAAACAGATGCGTTTTACGGTAGCAGCCGACGAACCCCGACGGGCCCACGACGACCGCTGAGTTGTAACACCCGGCGCCGGCCCTCTCCGGAAGCCCCGCAACAATGTGCATCTGCCGCCGCTTGGCGGTTTCCATGAGTCGGCGCGTTGTCGGTCCGTCAGGGATCGGCTCTGCCAACCGCTGGACTTCTTCCTGTGAGACGAACTGGTACCCGGAAGCAAAGAGTTCCGGCAACACCATAAGGTCGGCGTCCACCGAGTCCAGCTTGGACGTCACCAGCTCCACATTCTGGTCGACCGCGCCGAACTGCGGATCGTATTGGTAGAACCCAACGCGCATGGTCTCAAGCTAAGTGGGGTTGGAGCCGGCTTGGGTGAGAGAAACAGCGAGGGGCACGAGCGAGGGGCGCACGTTTCTTCTCCCCTCGCTCGCGCCGTTGGGTTAACGGCTACTTTACCTCAGACAAATGCGTGACCGCACCTTCAGCATGGGTGGTCGCGACATCGGCATGGCCCGCTTTGCCATGTTCGATCGCTTCCTTCAGATGCTTGATTCCTTCATCCAGATGAGGATTTTTCATACCGGCCGCCTGGGCGTGCTTCAGGGCGCCTTCGGCATGTTTCACGAGGGCATCGGCATGTCCCTGCTTCCCGTGCTCGACCGCTTCCTTGGCATGTTCCACCGCCTCGCCGACGTGCTTGTCGGCCAGCGCCACACCCGCAAGTACCGGGACCCCGATGAACGCCCCAAGCGCCAACACCAGTGCATTACGACGAATCGTGTGCATCATATGCGTCTCCTCCTGGTTAGAAAGTGAACGGTTTATATATGAGGACGGGATGACCCGTAGTTGACCTTACACAGCGCTCCGGGGAGAGTCAAGACGGCCTGGCGGTGTGATCAAACCCCAGAACTTTTTGGAGCCCCTGGAAGTCCTTCTCAACCGGACAGGCAAAGTCCCGGCTCCATTCCCACCATGAACCGGGATAGATGCGCACATCGGAGTGCCCGACGACTTTCAACACAAAATACAGCCAGGCCGATCGAACTCCGCCCGTACAGTAACAAATCAGCTCCTGGCCTTCCTGGATGCCCTTTTCCTCCAATGCCGTCTTCACCACCGCCGTCTCCTTCATGGTGGCGTCCTTGTTGAGGAACCCGTTCCAGGCAACATGAATCGCAGATGGGATATGGCCGGGGCGTGGAATACCGGATACCTCTTTGCCCAGATATTCTTCGAGACTGCGCGCGTCAAGAATGGCGGTTTGGGGATGCGGAGTCCGTACGATCAGTTTCAGATCGTCTTTTGACACGGCTAGCTGCTTTACCGGCCGAGCTTTGAAGTTGCCGGGCGGAGGTGTGACGCGTCCGTGCTCAAATGGTCGCTTCTCCGCCGTCCACTTGACCCATCCGCCATCCAGCACCCGAAGGTTCCGATGTCCCAAGTACTCCAGCATCCAGAACATCCGCCCTTCATCTCCCCAATTGTCAAACGGGTTGGAATAGATGACGACGTCGCTGTCCTCATTGATCCCGAGTGCTCGGATGATCTGTTCGAGCCGGCCGAGGTCCGGGTTCAACAAGCCCTTCGGAATCGCCCCGGGGTCGCTGTACTCATGCCAGGTGGAATGGACGGCTCCGGGAATATGTCCACCAAATTCATACGCCGCCTTGCCGCGCACGTCGACGACCACTAGGCCGGGTTGACCGAGATGTTGCTGGAGCGTCTCGGTGTCGATAAGCATGGGATGCTTCATGATCTTCCCTTCATCACCCTATGTGCCGGCTCGTGGAGTTCCGATCCACCGGCCACACATGCATGTTCCGGCTCCGCCTCTGCCGACGCCGCGCGTAAGGCGACCGCCAAATCTCCGGACAGGGGAAACGACCGCTCATAGACCACGAAGCGGTAGGGATCGTTCCCGGTCAACCCGTATTTGGTCCTGAGCATGTCGTGCTGTGTATCCGTCAGAATGTGGTACTGCACGCGGGTCTTGAGAATCAAGCCCTCGACGCGGCTTGGGAGCCGATAACCAAAATCGTATGCCCGACTCGCCAGTGGGAGGAGCCGGTTATCGTAAAGTTCGAGGATGGCCGGTTGCCACATGATCCATCGTCCCATCGTGGACGTCTGTTGCTGCAACACCCGTCCCCCTCGATCTTCAACGGCAAACTCCACGGTGAAAAAGCGATCCGGATCGCCGGTGGGAATTTTATGGCCGGCCCCGGCATTCAGGAGCGTCAGGGTGAATGTCACGCGGTCTCCCGGCTTCGGATCCTCGCGATCCGCCTTAATCTGTACGGCAATGGCCCGCTTGACCATGTCCGGGTCATGCCCCCCGCGCCAAAGATGCTGTCGGCCCCGACGAATGGGGCTGTTGGTCGCCACAGGTCGGTCAATCTCCGGCATATGGCAGCTTTGGCAAATAAATCCTCGCTCCTGCATGAAAAACTTCCCTTCATACTCGGCATACGTCCCGCACGGACCGACGTTATAGAACTGCGCCGGCCCCGACACCACGTTATGGCAGCGGTAGCAAACTTGTGCGGTTCGAAAACTGGGATCGAACTTCGTCGGGTGCGGGGCCGCGGAATCTTCAAACGGTCCCAGAATCACCCCATCGCGCACATGACAGGCCGCGCAGGTCACCGACTCTTTCTGATACTCCGGATCATAGTGAGGATTTGGCAACTGTGAAGCTTTTTCGACTCGACCCCGGGGGATCTCCCTGATGAGGGTCGGCTGTTGATTTTCCAGAGGGGTATGGCAATTCAAACACACCCAAATGTTCTTGTCCTTTTTCCAATACGCCTGAAAGAACGGGTCGTCATAGGCCTTCGCATGAATGCTGGACTTCCACTCTTCATAGATCTCGCGATGACACTGGCCGCATGACTCGGCTTTCAAACTGGTCAACCCGTCAGGAACGGGTTGAAATGGAATGGCATGGGCATAATCCGAACGCAACCCGAATATTACCACCGGCTTGATCTCGGTGTAATAGAGGTAGGTCGCGCCCAGCAGCACCACCGCCACGGCCAGGCCGAACGTGAGCCGGCGTCTCATGACTCGAGCAGCGCTTGAATGTGGCGATCGACGGAACTCGCCAAAGCGGTCAAGTTATAGCCCCCCTCCAATGAGGAGAGAAGGCGCCGACCCGCATGCTGGGCGGCAATCTCAACGGCAATGCGCGTCAACTCCGCATACCCTTCCGCCGTCAACCCCATGCTGGCCAGCGGGTCATCCTGATGCGCATCGAACCCGGCCGAGATGAGCACAAACTCGGGCTTGAACGCATCCGCCGCTGGAACGAGCGAGGTCAAAAATACTTGTCGATACGTGTCGTCTCCTTCCCCCGGTTCCATCGGCACATTGATGGTCAGCCCTTGTCCGGGACCGTGCCCTTGCTCCGACGCCCGGCCGGACCCCGGATAGTGCGGATATTGATGTGTACTGAAGAACAGGACTGAAGGATCCGCCTCGAAACTGTGCTGGGTCCCGTTCCCATGATGCACGTCCCAATCCACGATCAGCACGCGCTTGAGGCCGTATCGCTTCTGGACGTATCGCGCGGCAATGGCCACGTTATTGAACACACAAAATCCCATCGCACGCCCGGCTTCCGCGTGATGACCAGGCGGCCGAACGGCGCAGAACACGTGGTCGACCCGCTGTGTCATGATGGCATCCGCGGCCGCCAGCACTCCCCCAGCAGCCAGATAAGCGGCCTCCAGCGAACCGGGCGACAGAGAGGTGTCCGGGTCCAGGAAGACCCGGCCAGACTGCGGTGCCCGCTGCGCGAGTGAGGCGACATACCCGGGCGAATGGATCTGCGTGATCCATTCGTCCTCCGCCCTGCGCGGGTCGAGCTTGGTGAGCCGAGACGCAGTGCCTGATTGTTCCAACTGACGCATGATCGCCCGCAGCCGGTCGGGAGATTCCGGATGTCCGGCTCCCATGTCATGGTCAAGATACGCGGGATGATACACAAGGCCGGTTCGTCCCATGAACGCCTTCCCCTAACGAGTCAGACGTGACCGGGACTCGGGGTGCCCTCGCGTCTCACCCGCATCCCGACACATCGGGATCGTAGCATGCAGCAAACCGCATAGACAATGAGCGGAACGGCATGTTACCGTCGCGTGAACGCGAGCGGGATCCGCTGGAGGACGGCATGCCGAATCCGAGAATCGAACCGCTAAAACAAGTGTTAGCCGTAGATCCCACGGATGATGTGGCCTGGTTCGGTTTGGGGAAAGCCTATATGGAAGACAGCCGGTTCGACGACGCGGCCGAAGCACTTCGCCAGTGCATTCGCGTCAAACCAAGCTATTCTGCCGCGTACTATGCTCTGGCCCAATCGCTGCACAAGCTCGGACACCTGGAAGAATGTCGGACCGTGTGCTCGACCGGCATCGAGGTGTCTACGCACAACGGCGACGCGATGGTGACCAAAAATCTGGAACTCCTGAAAGAATCCCTTCTCTCGTAACGGATTAGATGATGCAGCGCAGCATCTCCTGTTGGCGTTCACTCAGCCAGGAGCAGGCGGCGGGGTTGTGGATCATCAAACGTACCCGTGGTGAGGTGCGCTCGTGCATGCTTCGCTCGACCATATCCACGTTGGCCAACCTGGTGCCCGCCCTCGAAGGAAGGGGATGAACATCCCAGAGCGAGATCAGCACGGCGCTTAAATGGGGAAGCCTGGTCAGCAAAACGGTAACGGCGCCTGACAGGGTCTTCAAATCCAGCCAGATTTCCTTTGGTCGGCTGTACGTCCCGCTTCGCAGGTCGGCGCGCGGGATGGAGATGTGCAACACCACCGGATCGCAGTAATCAGCGAGCTGCTTGGCTTTTTGCTGGATTCGCGCCAGAATTCGGTGGCTGAGAATCATACCTCGATTTACTTCTTCCGCCTGATCCTCACAGGCAACAATTCCGCGGAGAGGTAACCGCCGTCGGTCGGCCGATCCCACCATCGCGGTGACTTCGACAAAGAACCGCTCCCGCCCTAGGTAACATTCCAGATCAGCCGTCCGGGCTTGAGATTCCGGCAGAAAGACCACGCGTGCGCCGGCGCGAATCAGCTGCGTGGCCAACTCCAGTTCAGCGAACGCCGACTCCTGCACCCCAGGGGCGTCATTGGTCAGACGATGGATCAAACGTCCAAGGCGGAGATGACTAGACTGGTCGGCACAGTGTCGACGGAGCATGGTCCATCGATCTTCGAGTTCACATGAGGAGCTCAGGTCAGACTGGCGCGTCAAGGAGATCGAGGTGATGGCCTTCAGATGAGCCTGGAGTTTCAGTGTGCGCCTCGGCCGCCAGCGAGCCACGTGATTTTCCCTTATTTCTTATGCAGAAAGCACAAGACACGCGCCCGAGAGTCGACTGCTAAACCGGCTCGCCGCCCTCGTCGTCCTCCGGTGACTCCCCGACGATTTCCGACTCCCGCTTGACGACTTCCTCATACACCTCGTCGAGCCACCGCCCCGCGCAACCCAAGACCTCGCGCACCAATGGTTCTGGTTGACCCGTCCGCCTGATGGTCCATTGAGACACATACTCGAAGACAGACTCCCGCTCGAACAGCCTCGTGGATTGGGTGGCAAGAGCGGACAACTCCCCAAGACCGGTATGAATGATGTCGGAAACGGTTTCCCGCGAGTATGAGGTGCTGGCGGTCACATACTGCACCGCACGGTTGAGCTCCTGATCATTCATGATGTCTTCCTCTCGGCGGCTGTAGGATTCTTACATCCGACTCGACCGCTGTCAAACGGCACTCGGTGAGCCTCAGTCAATTTTTTCCGTTCCTCCCGCTCAGCCAATGGTATGATCCATGTCCTAAAGCAGTTTCCAAGGAGACCATTATGCCCCGGACGTCCGTACAGGCCGCCAAGCCAGCTCGCCGTGAAGCTCGGACAACACCCCTCCCCAGCACCTGGGATCTGACCCACCTGCTTACAGATCCGGTTCGACAATTCGACTCGCATCTGGCCCGACTCGAACAGACGGTCGCCCGAATCGAAGCCAAGAAGGGGGAACTTTCGCCCTCGATGACGAGCGACGCCCTGCGCTCCTTCCTGCAGCTGAGCGAAGAGGTCGCCCAAGGCTCGTCACGGCTGAGCGCCTTCGCATATCTGTGGTTTTCCGAAAATACCGCACACTCGCAGGCGCGCGCCTTCAAGTCTAGGGTGGAAGAACATCTGACCGCGCTGACCAATCGCCTGTTGTTCTTTGATCTCTGGTGGCAGAGCGTGGAGGAGCCCACCGCCGAGCGCCTCATGGCGGATGCCGGGGACTTGCGCTATCACCTGCAAACCATTAGGCGATTCCAGCCACATACGCTGTCCGAGGCGGAAGAGAAAATCATCAATGTGAAGAATGTGACGGGCCGCAGCGCGGTGCGGACCTTGTACGAAGTGGTGACCAACGGGTCGACGTTTACCTTGAAGGTAGGAGGAAAGACCAAGACCCTGAGCCGCGAGGAACTCATGGTCTATGTGAGAAATCGCAACGCGTCGGTGCGGCAGGCGGCCTATCAGGAACTCTACCGTGTTTTTTCAACCCAGCGCGATGTCCTCAGCGAAATGTACAAAACACTGGTTAATGACTGGAAAGTCGAGAATCTTGGTCTGCGGCAATTCTCCTCACCGATTGCGACCCGCAACCTCGGCAACGACGTGCCTGATGCGGCCGTCGAGGTCCTGCTGTCGGCTTGCGCCAAAAACGCGCAGGTATTCCAGCAGTATTTCAGGCTGAAGGCCAGGATGTGCGGCATCAAGCCGATGAGCCGCTACCATCTTTATGCCCCCCACCGTGCGGACACCAAGACCTACGGGTATGCGGATGCCGCGGCCATTGTGCTCGATGCCTACCGCAGCTTCTCACCACAACTCGCGGATCTGGCCCAGCAAGTCTTTCACGATCGCCATATCGATGCGCGGACCCGCCCGGGGAAACTGGGCGGCGCCTATTGTTACAGCGTGGTCCCCGGACTCACCCCCTATGTCATGCTGAATTACACCGGCGATGCGCGGGACATTGCCACCATGGCCCACGAGCTCGGCCATGCCGTACATGGCCTGATGGCCAAGGACCATTCCGTTTTTACCTTTCATTCCACCCTGCCCTTGGCTGAAACGGCGTCGGTCTTCGGCGAGCGGATTCTCTCCGATGCCTTAATGAGTCAAGAGAAAAACAAGCGGGTTCGACAGAGTTTGCTCGTGGGACAACTCGATGACATCTACGCCACCGTCCTCCGGCAAGCCTATTTCGTCCGGTTCGAACAACAGGCGCATCACATGATCTCGGAAGGGGCGACCGGCGAGCAACTCGCCAAGGCCTATCTCAATGAACTGCGCCAGCAATTCGGGAGAGCGGTTAGTGTGCCCGAAGAGTTTCAGTGGGAATGGCTGACAATCCCGCACATTTTCGCCAGCCCCTTTTATTGCTATGCGTACAGCTTCGGCAACTTGCTCGTCTTGGCCTTGTATCGCATGTATAAAGAACAAGGTTCTGCGTTTGTCCCGAAATATCTCGACCTTCTCGCGACTGGGGGCTCGGCCGCTCCCCTCGACAACCTCCGCAAACTCGGCGTCGATCTGACCTCAGAAGCGTTCTGGCAATCTGGGTTTGATACCATCCAGGACATGGTCGGGCAGTTGGAAGAGACTTTTTCCTAGCCAATCCAAGATCCATTAGGGGCTTGACAAGCCGGTGCAACAATGGCATAGTGAGAATGCTTCTCATAATCGTTCACAGGGAACTTCGCCATGTATGTGTGTTTATGCAACGGCATTACGGAGTCCGATGTTCGTGAAGCCGCGCGTGCTGGTTGCGTGACCCCTTGCCAGCTGAAGATGAAATTCCGTCTGAAAGACAACGGCTGTTGCGGACGGTGCGCCAAAAACATACACCAGCTGGCAGAACTCGCTTCAGAAGCTCTCTCCCCATGCAATGCGGGAGACCGCTGAGGCCACCGAAGGTTGCCGCCGGTCATGATTCGGTGACCAGGATGGCTATTTCCGAGACTCACCGGTTTGAAACAACTTCGTCACATCGGCAACGCGCTGACCCAAAGCTTTCGCGTGGGCCACTTCATCGGAATCAATCCCTGGACTGTCGCCTTCCGTCGTGGCTGATGCGCCGAATGCTCCGCCACCCCCGCTAACAACGATCATTTGATTGCCAAGCATCGCAGCAAGGATGGTCAGCATCGTCACTTCCTTGCCGCTCGACACCTGACCTCCGGTGGCAAAGGCGGCCCCGATCTTGTTTCTCATCTTAAATTCAGGAAACACACCGAATTTGAATTGCCAATTATCGAAAAACGTTTTGACTTCTCCGGACATGTTGGACCAATAGACGGGAGAACCCACGATGAGTGCATCGGAGAGAAAGAGTTCCTCTGCCGTCACCTGATCAACTCGCTTGAGTAAGACCTCCGTTCTGGCCACACTCTTGGCGCCCTCGGCCACTGCCTCCGCCATCCGCTCGGTATTGCCTGAGAGGGAATGATACACGACGAGGATCTTGGTGATGGGCGGCCCCTCGCCTCCCCACGTGGCGAGCGGTACCCATGCAATGGCCAGAGCCAGAAGTAACGCGGTCCGAACCCAATGTGGTGACATCATGCTGGAATGATTCGAGACAGGCCCCTCGGATTCGTCCGACGTCTCAATCTTCTACCGCCGAATGGTTTCTTCTTCCAGGTGCTCTTCAACCGATACCTCGGTCAGGGTGCCGCGATAATCACACCGATGACAGCGAATCCGCCATTCTTCCATCCACTTTTCTTGCACATAGGACTGGCGGCATTTCGGGCAGACAAACACCCCTTTTTTATAGAGCACACGACGCTTTTCTTGCATGGCTCCTCCGTTGAATCGTTCTTGACGAGGATTACACAGTGCGCGACGGGATTGCAAGCAACCGCCTTGCCCCATTCCTTGACTCGACATAGCCGGATCGTTACGATGCCGGCATGCGAGCCGTGGTCATCGTGTTTAGCGTGGCGTGCCTGCTATTCCAGAGTCGAGGGTTCGGAGAGTCCGCCCCTATCTTCATTGCAGATTCCCGTCTTCTTGGTGTCCAGACACCTTCGGGCATCACGATCCACGTCGAAATTGCGGATACGCCTCAAAAACGCGCCACAGGCCTCATGTACCGTGATCATCTCAAGAAGGACCATGGCATGCTCTTCGTGTTCAACGAGCCGCAGGCATGGACATTTTGGATGAAGAACACCAAGATGTCCTTGGACTTGATCTGGATGGACAGCAAGAAGCGGGTGATTTTTATTGAACGGAATGTGCCGATTTGTACGAGAACCGATGAGAGCTGCCCTCAATATCGGCCCAACGATGACGCGCTGTTTGTCTTAGAGATCTCCGGCGGCACGGTGGATGGCTACAAGATCGAAAAAGGATCGAAATTGCAGTTTGCCTTGCCCTAACACCGTTTGGTTTTCATCTCCTTCATGATTTTTCCTGCCAGGATCGAATGCGCCGCGTGGTGATTACGCCGTCGACCCGCTCAATCGCTTTGAGCACCCGATTCAGATGGGCGGTATCGGTAATCTCGACGACGAAATCCAGTTCCGCCTTGCGATCTTCGCGCGTCATAATCTCGGCCCGGCTGATGTTCGCATGGCACTCGGCGATTGCCGACGACACGTTTGCCAGCACGCCCGTCTTATCGACCGCAATGACGGCGATTTTGACGGCATGCTGGCTTGGCGTCGCCGTGTCCCATTCCACCTCGACCAGCCGTGCCCGGTCGTAGTCCAGGGCTTCCAGGTTGGGACAGTCCACCGAATGGATGGTCAAGCCTCGCCCCCTCGTAATGTACCCCAGGATGCGATCACCCGGCACAGGGTTGCAACAACGGGACAGTTGCATCAGGAGATCACGGGCGCCTTTTACCCGAACACTCTTGTCATCTGCCTTGCCGGAGACAGATTTGGCCGGCGTCACCGGTTCGGGCTGGGCCTGAGTCGCTCCGACCGCCGGAGGCATGAGCTTGCCGATGATGTGAGCCGTAGCCACATGCCCAAAGCCGACGGCGGCGGCGAGTTCATCGGGCGAATCGAATCCTGCCTGCCGCGCAACCTCCAATAACTGGTCCGATTTAAGGACTTGCGCCGGCGCCAAACCGTGGCGGCGCAACTCCGACTCCAGGAGGCGGCGCCCGATTTCAAGACTTCGTTTTTGCTCTTCGGCTTTGATCCAATGCTTGATCTTAGTTTTGGCGCGGGACGTGCGGACAAATTTGAGCCAGTCCTTGTGCGGGGTTTGATTCGAGGACGTCAGAATTTCGACCGTGTCACCGCTGGTCACTTGATGCTTCAGTGGAACAATCTTCCCGTTGACTTTGGCACCCACGCAGTGATCGCCGATCGCCGTGTGAATGGCGTACGCAAAATCAACCGGGGTCGAGCCTTTGGGCAATTCCTTGACGGTCCCTTTGGGCGTGAAGACATAGACCACGTCATGGAACAGTTCCAGTTTGACCGAATCCATGAACTGTCGATTGTCGGGCAAGTCCTGTTCCCATTCGATGAACTGCCTCAGCCACCCAAAGGCTTTGCTATCCTTATCCCCAACCCGTCCCTGCTCTTTGTATTTCCAATGTGCCGCGATGCCATACTCGGCGATGCGATGCATCTCCTCCGTACGAACTTGAAACTCCACATGTTCACCCTTCGGACCGACGACGGTTGTATGGAGGGATTGATAGAGATTCGATTTTGGAATCGCGATGTAGTCTTTGAACCGACCAGGCACGGGACGCCAGAGGGAATGAATGACGCCCAACAACGCATAACAGTTCATCTTGGTGTCGGTGATAATCCGCAGGGCGGTGAGATCGTAGACCTCCTCGAAGGAAATCGATTGCTTATTCATCTTTTGATAAATGCCGTAGAGATGTTTGGGACGTCCATACACTTTGCCCGGCAATCCTGTTTCGGCCAGCGCCTTCTCCACCAACGCGCTCACTTCTTGGATATACTGCTGCCGATCTTCGTCCCGCTTGGCGACTCGCACCCGCAACGTTTCATAGACATCCGGTTTGAGATGTTTCAAGCATAAGTCTTCCAATTCATTCTTAACCCACCCGATGCCGATGCGGTTCGCCAACGGAGCATAGATCTCCAGCGTCTCCTGGGCGATTTCTTGACGTTTGATTTCGTTGAGATGTTCCAAGGTACGCATGTTGTGCAACCGGTCAGCCAGCTTGATGATGACGACGCGGATATCGTCCGCCATCGACAACACCATTTTGCGAAAGTTCTCCGCCTGCTTTTCTTCGGAACTCTTGAAGGTGATTTTCCCGATTTTGGTGACGCCGTCGACGAGATGGACCACTTCTTTGCCGAATTCACGTTCCAGTTCATCGGCCGTCGCCACCGTATCCTCCAACGTATCATGGAGCAGCCCGGCCACGACCGCATAGACATCGGTTTTTAGGGAGGTCAGGACGCCGGCCACGGCAACGGGGTGCTTGACATAGGGTTCCCCTGATCTGCGGGTCTGGCCTTCATGGGCTTTCGTGGAGAATTCGTAGGCCTTGCGCACGATCCCCAGGTCGGCGTCCGGCTGATAACTCCGAAGGCGCCCGAGCAGTTGATCGATATCTGTGACGGTTTCGTACACCATCGGCCTACTCACTCACCGCGCGACGCATGTCTCGAATTCTCAATTGGATCCGATCATACCCGTTCCAATGATTCAACTCGGGCGTAAATGCCACGTCTACCGGCGTCTTCAAGGACAGCCCCTGTTCCTCCAACGAGCGCATACCAAAGCCGATACTGTCAAACGGCATCGACCGCCCTTGCCGGACCGTCATTTTCAGATGCTTGTCCCCTACTACCCGGGCTTGCAAGATTTCGAGTCGCTTCACCGCAAACGTTGGTTCAGGGTTCCCCGCTCCAAAGGGATGAAGGGTCCCGATTTCTTGAATCAGCTTCAGGGTCACCTCCTCCAGTTTGACCTCAGAATCCAGATGCAGCAGCGGCAGATGGTGCGAATCCCGGGCCCAGTCAGCGACGGCACCGGCAAAGCGTTCGGCAAATTCCTCCAACCGATCCTCGTGAACCGTCAGCCCGGCGGCGCTGGGATGGCCGCCAAACGCCGTGAGGAGATCGCGGCATGCAATCAAGCCCTGAAACAGATCGAAGCCGGGAACCGTTCGAGCCGAGCCCTTGCCGATCCCCTCTGCGTTCACGGCAATCACGACGGCAGGGCGATGATACCGCTCCATGAGCCTGGACGCCACGATGCCCACCACGCCGAGATGCCATCTGGGAGAGGCGACGACGATGGCGCTCGGCATCTCGCGCCCCGCCAACTGACTCAATGCCTCCTCCATGGTCTCGGCTTCAAGCCGCTGACGGACGCGGTTTAATTGATCCAAATGTTCGGCAAGGCGCTTGGCTTCCGATTCCACATCGGTGGTCAATAACTGCACCCCCAGCTTGGCCTCATCCAACCGGCCCGCCGCATTGAGCCGAGGACCGAGCTTGAACGCAATCGTATCAGCCGTACAGTCACGAGTCACACCGGCGACCTGCTTGAGGGCCTTAAGGCCGCAACGGGCGCCTCGCGAGATCTGGGCCAAGCCTTCCCGCACAAACACGCGATTTTCATCTTGTAGAGGCACCACATCCGCAATCGTGGAGAGTGCCACCAAATCCAATAACGATTCCGGCGGCACCGACCCAGGCCCGTATTTGACAGTATAGGCGCTGACCACTTTGTAGGCGAGGCCGCCAGAACACAATCCTGTGAAGGGATACCGCGCATCACGCCGGTGCGGGTTCAGCACGGCGAGCGCCGGCGCCCTATGCTCGTCACTTTGATGATGGTCGGTCACGATCACGTCCATACCGAGTTGGTTGGCGATGGTGATCTCTCGATGAGCGGTCGTCCCGCAATCAGAGGTCACCAACAACGTAACTCCTTCGGCCGCCAACGTCCGAATCGCCGATTCATTCAGCCCATACCCTTCTCGAAGACGGTGCGGCACATAGGCCCGCACGTCCGCTCCCAGACTGCGAAAAAACGACACATAAATACTGGTCGCCGACATACCGTCCACATCATAGTCCCCATAAAAGCACACCCGCTCACGGGACTGCATCGCGGTGCGAAGGCGATCGACTGCCACCTCCATGTCAGGAATCAGAAACGGATCGTGGGTGAGCATAGGAGACATCCAGGCGGCCGCTTCATCGATCGTGGTGACCCCACGGCCGAGCAGTAACGAAGCGGTTGCAGGCGCAATCGTCAGGGCCTGAGCCAAGGCGGCCCGCTGTGAGGGATCAATATCGCGAAAGACCCAGAGCTTGGACTTCATGCCTGCCTCATGATGCCTCCGCTAGTGCGTAAGTGATTGGGATAAAAAGGGAATGAAGCAGGATGGTAAAGGCTCGCCAGCCCTTTGTCAAATTCGCGTGCGGATAAATGGCCGGACGGGAGGGAGAATGGGGCGACCCACGAAATGGCACAGGGGGGAATACGACGGACTGTTCGCTATTCCCCTCCTTTTTGTACGTAGTTCTTCACGAATTCTTCCGCATTTTTTTCGAGGACATCGTCGATTTCATCAACGAGCTTATCAATGTCCTCTTTGATCTTCTTACCGGCTTCAACAACCTTGGGATTTGCCTTGACCTCCTCCTTCGCCTGAGGCTCGCGTTTGGGCTCTTGCTTACGCTCTTGTTTTTCCATCGAGCACCTCCCGTCAAAGGTTCGGGCCACTCTCCATGGATCAACTCCGCGTGATCCTAGAAATCACCTTACTCCAGGTTTCGCAAACCCGTCAAGACAAGCGGTGACTTACACGATGAACGACACGATCAAGAGCGCGACGATATTGATGACCTTGATCATTGGATTGATGGCCGGTCCCGCCGTATCTTTATAAGGATCGCCGACCGTATCGCCGGTCACAGCGGCTTTGTGCGTCTCCGTGCCCTTCAATCCCTGCTCTTCAATATACTTTTTCGCATTGTCCCAGGCGCCGCCGCCGCTCGTCATGGAAATCGCGACAAACAGGCCGGTCACAATGGTGCCGACGAGTACGCCGCCAAGCGCCTGCGGTCCAAGCAGCACGCCCACAAGAATCGGCGATGCCACCGGGATCAGTCCTGGCACCATCATCTTCTTGATCGCCGCCTGCGTCACAATATCCACGCAGGTGCCGTAGTCAGGCTTCCCAGTTCCTTCCATGATGCCTTTGATCTCCCGGAACTGCCGCCGCACCTCTTCAACCACAAGACCGGCCGCCTGGCCCACCGCCTGCATACACAGCGCACCGAAGGTAAACGGCAACATTCCACCGATGAACAGTCCCACCAGAACAAATGGGTTCGAGAGATCAAAGGCGCTCGCGGTCCCCGCCGTACTCTCTCTGGCCACCTCCCTGGAGAATTCCGCGAATAACACGACGGCCGCCAATCCGGCCGAACCGATCGCATAGCCTTTGGTCACGGCCTTCGTCGTATTCCCGACCGCGTCCAGCGGGTCCGTAATGTTACGGACTTCTTTCCCCAAATGCGCCATTTCCGCAATACCGCCCGCATTGTCCGTAATGGGGCCGAATGCATCGATGGCCACCACAATGCCGGCCATCGACAACATGGAAACTGCCGCGATGGCCACCCCAAACAACCCGCCGGAAGCCGCTCCTCCGCAAATTAAGAAGCTGGCGAGGATGGCAGCGCTAATCACGATGACCGGAGCCCCGGTGGACTGCATGCCGACCGCCAGCCCCGCGATAATGTTGGTCGCATGGCCTGTTTCACTGGCCTTGGCAATATTTTTGACCGGGGCATAGTCTTTCGACGTGTAGTAGTCGGTGATAAACACCAAGGCGATCGTGACCGCCAGCCCAATCACGGCAGCAAGATAATAACTGAGCCCGCTCACACCACCCACCCCCTCCATGATCATCGATGTCACCGGATAGAACGCGACACCGGCAATGCCTCCAGCCACGAAGAGGCCTTTATACAGGGCCGGCATGATCTCGCCGCCGGGGCTCACCTTCACGAACAGAATGCCGATGATCGTGGCAAAGATCGTTATGCCGCCCAAGGCCAACGGATACAGGATGGGAGCATTAGCTCCTTTGAACAAGGTGAACGCCAGCACCATGGCCGCGACGGTCGTGACTGCGTAGGTTTCGAAGAGATCTGCCGCCATGCCGGCGCAGTCACCGACATTGTCACCCACATTGTCGGCAATCACCGCAGGATTCCGGGGGTCGTCCTCTGGGATCCCGGCTTCGACCTTGCCGACCAGATCAGCACCCACGTCAGCCGCCTTTGTATAGATACCTCCCCCCACACGAGCAAAAACTGAAATCAAACTGCCGCCAAACCCGAGGCTCAGCAACGCATGAATCGCCTTTTCCTGTCCGGCGATCCCTTGAGCAATCCAATAGAACCCGGTAATGGCCAGCAATCCCAGACCAATCAACAATAACCCCGTCACTGCTCCGCCGCGGAAGGCAACGGTTAAGGCGGCATTCATTCCGTCGTGCGCGGCCTGCGCGGTCCGCACATTTGCGCGCACCGCGATGATCATGCCCACATACCCAGCCAGCGCCGAAGCCCCCGCACCAATCAGAAAACCGATCGCCGTCAGCAGGCCGAACTTCTCAGAAACGGCTCCCGCGCCGGCCAAGACCACGAAGAGAACCGCGGCCACGATACCGACTGTTCGATATTGGCGGTTCATGTAGGCGCTGGCACCCTCTTGAATCGCTTTGGCGATGTCCTGCATCTTGGCGTTACCGGCATTGAGCCTGAAGACCCACATGGCCAGGTACAGGCCATAGGCGATACCGGTTATCGCGGCAATCAAGGCAAACGTGATAATCGCTGAATCGCTCACGAGAGACCCTCCTAGTGGTTAAACAGCCTCATCCGTCACACGGTTGCCCGTGGCTTCATCCCATCATCACCGTGACAACTCAGAAGGGGAAACCGCAGGATGGTGCAGGTCAATGCGACGCTAACTACCTGAAAAGCTGGGCCATTCTATAGAGATGCCCCGTGATGATCAAGCCGAAAACAGCCCAAGTGGCGTGCCGCTGGGAAATCGCCGGTTTGCCCGAGCCGTGGGCTTTTGTTATAGTCCCCACCGATGGGATTGGAACCGAGTTACATCGTGATTGACGGACAAACCTTCAGTAAGGCCAAGTTGGCGCTGGACAACCATGTCTACAAGAATTGCCAGATCGATGACTGCGATCTGTATTACAGCGGCGGGCAGTACGAGTTAATCGATACCCACATCACGAATTCACGTCTAGTTTTGAACCATCCGGCCAAAGGCATTTATTCAGCCTTACAGATTTTTAAGATGAAATCACCGGGCTCCCGCATTATCGCCGACTAACGTCGCCGCACCCGTTCTCCCCGCTTTCTGCCTCGGTTCCGTGATACCAACGCGCGCACTTCTGCTGCTGCGCGAAAGCCGCTCTCCACCGCCCCATTCATGTATCCCTGCCACTGAATACTGGTGTGCTCGCCGGCAAACAGCAGGCGCCCACATGGACGAGCAAGCCATTGCCGCAGGCTGGGATCATAGCGAGGGTCAACATAGGCATACCCACCTTGCGCCCAGGGGTCATCCTCCCACGTCACCAGGCGGCTATGGAGCAGTGCCGCGCGCGGGGCTTTGAACCATGTTAAGGACCGATGGAGGGCCTCTACGCCTTGGTAGGCCACCAGTTTCTGCATGTCCTCGCTTGCTTGTCCTCCAGCCATCATCGTGAGAATACCGGCCGCACCTCGTTGCTCTTCATTGGCTTCCCACAACGCCCCTGTGGGTGCATCCGTTCCATACGCCCTTGGACGCCCCTGTTGTCTCCAAAAACGCCGGTCGAACTGGAGTAATGCTTTGGTAACCCTGCCATACTGGAGACTCTCGATTGCCTTGAGCTGCTGAACGGGCAAAGAGGGGATAATCCGAACGGTCCTCAAGGTCGTAGCAGGAATGGCAAAAACGAGATAGTCCGTTTTCAGATGGACCCAGTCACCGTTGGAGATTTCGACCGTCAGCCGAACCGATGAGGGATCCTGACGCACCGATCGAACGATGGTGCGAAGTCGCACATCCTTCACGTCGGCGGCCATGGCGGTGGTCAAGCGGTCGTTTCCTCCCACAATGCGATACATCGGCTGCCGTCCCGGCACATCAGAGGCAAGCTGGTCGACAAGCACCAACAGCGATAAATCTTCAGGATCGGCGAGAAAAAACCCTCGCATACTGCGCGCAATGGCGCGTAATTCTTCACCGGCGTTTACCTCGTCCAGCCACTGGGCAACGGAGCGGCTCGCGAGCATCTGCGCCACAGGGCCATCCCATCGTGCTTCTGTCCATCGGTACGCCCGAATCCATGGTTCCAACGATTGTGCCAACTTAGCCCACGCCCCTCGCCCATGTGAATTGCTGATCCGCTCCGAGTGTCTGACGAATGAGAAGCCTCGTCGCAAAATCCGACGCAGTTGCAGCCCGTATTCCCCCGCCAAGCGACGGATCTCATGCTGTTCTTCATCGATCAGGTCGCCGCCTGCCTCGGCGTGCTGGCTGTGCGCAAAGGCCCCGCGGACGGTCCACACTCGCCCTCCGACCCGATGCCGGGCCTCCACCACCGTCACACGGCCGCCGAAGCGTTGCAACTGCACGGCCGCCGCCAGACCGGCCAATCCGGCCCCGACGACGATCACCGAACGTCCCTCCAAGACATTATCGAGCATGAAGAGCAGCTTCCTGGCGGCCCATCGAGCCGAAACACCCTCCATACCTCTTGAGAACAAGTAGGACCTGGCCGAGACCGAACATCGGCCGCATGGGCTTACTTGTTGACCGGGATATTCTCGGTTCGCCTCACGATGTCGATGGATTGGAATACGGGATCTTGCGACCCCTTGGTGGACTCTGCTTCCACCCGCTGGAGAAAAGCGGCCGGACCAGTAATGGGGGCATAATTGAGGGTGACTTCCACATCAAAGGTTCTGGTGTCCTGAGGGGTAGGGAAGGTGAAGGTTTCCACTCTCGTCTCTTCGGGCTTCAAGACGGTGTCTTCCAACACCTTTGTCGCCTCAAAATCGAAAACCGTCTGTTGCCCCTTCGCATCCGCATACGTTCGCCCATAGACCCGGGTAGCGGAGAACACCGTCTTCAAATTTTTGCCTTTGATGTTCAGATCCAGGACGACCCGTGCCCAGGCGGGATGCGTCGTCGGCAAATTGTGTGGTACCAAACTCTGCACCTTCACGGTCACGACGGTTTTCTCGCCCTCGATTTTCGTCAGGAGATCAAGCTTTGCCGCTTCTTGACGCAGTTTCCCGATCCTGCCCGGAAAGGTGTGATTGGCAATCCTTCGTTTTTTTTCGCCGTTGGCCGACTCGCCCACCTGCTCAGGCATGTGGCAGGTCTGACATTCTTTTCCCGACTTGGCGCCTCGGCTTTGATCCCAGCTGCCCAACAAATCATTGGCCTTGCCCAAGTTCTCGGCCGAAGGAACGGATTGATGGCAATTTAGGCAAAGATCGGACTTTCGAAAGAGACTCGACTCCTTCGACTGGTGGGCGAGATTCTGAACATAATCCTTATAGGGCCCGTACAGCGTCTTGCCCAGTTCGTACTTGGGCTCAGGCGGATGTTTCGATCGGTCAACCTGCTTGATCAAATGGCACTGCACGCAAGCCACGCCATCCATCGAGGGGTCCCCGGATTTCGCTTGATCCACGAATAACGGCACGTGATCTGGAAACTCGCGCACGTGCGGAGCATGACAGCGGAAACACAGCGCCTTGTCTTTGCCTTGAGGAGAGGTGAGATAGGCATCCAACGATGCCCGGAAGGCCGGCGAATGGATGGACCGCGAGAGCGGCGAAGTTTCCCACTCCTCATATGCACGTTCATGACAGCGTTTGCATTTATTCGAGTGAGGAAACGCCTTTTCGATGACTGCCTTGGCGTCCTGCGCCGCCGGTTCATTATTGTACGGCAACAGCATCGAGAACGCGACGGTCGATGCGGTCAAGCCAAGCAGCAGTGCTACCCGTCGTCGCGCCTTCACCCTACGTTCCGTTCCCTTGTCATCGTTCTGGACCCTCTTCCAACTTTATAAGGTCTTTGCCCGATAGGTCAGCATGCGCGGTTTCGTATACTCGCTCAAGATGTGGATGGCTTCCTCACGCTCTTTCTCACTACCCAGCGTGGCCAGATACTTTTCTTTCAAGGCGGGCTCCGGCTGAGGAATGAGCGCATAGCTGAGAACCACTTCCACCGTGGCAGCCGTGGCCCCCGCCGGGACGGTTTGGGCGAACGGCACCTTTCGGGTGTGCCCACCTTTGATGAACGGGTCGGGAATGGGCCCGCGCAGGATCTGATCAAAAGGCAGTCCGAAATGCTTGGTCTCTTCTACCAGCACCGTGCCCCTGGCGTCTTTGATCGTGATCGTGAGAAAAAACTGCTTCAAGACAGGATCGCCGTCGGGGAAACTATGCGGGAGACTGCCGACCTTGACCAACGCTGTTCCTTCGATCGTGCCACCGCTCTTGGCAAGATCAAGATCGACACGGGGCATCCACTCGGCTTGAAGATTGCGGTTTTTCAGCAATGTTCCCGGAATGACGACCCCACGAAACCAGTGACGACCGATCGCTCGCGTCATCGCGCCCCGCCGCGAGGTGGAACTGCCCGTCGAAGGTTCCATATGGCAATCTTGGCAAATCGTCCCCTGAAGAATTTCTCCCGGGAGGTCCTTCTGCGTCACATCCTTCACCTTATCAAAATGGCACGAGGCACAGAAATTCGCTCCGCGAAAGAGATCCGACTGCGCTGCCGTGTGGACCAGATTATCTTCAGGATCGGCATAGGGACCAAACATCGTGTTGCCGGGCTGCAGTTTATAGGTTGGCGGCGGACCTGGTGCGTTTTCGACCGCATTAATCAAATGACAGGACGCACATCCTATCCCTTCGATTTGCGGCTTTCCCGACAGAACTTGGCCCGCAATTCTGTCGGTATGCTGCGGGAAGACCGAGATCGAGGGGACATGGCATGAAAGGCACCGGCGCCGTTCGTCCAGCGACGGATTCGTTTGCATCCATACCCCCAGCACGGTGCGGAAGACCGGAGACTCCAACGCCGTGCCATGCAAGAGCGCGGCATCCACGCGGCCGAATGTCTTGAGATCGGGGGTCTGTTCACGGACCCCCTTCCATTCCTCATAGTGACGGTCATGACATTGCTTGCAGTCTTCAGAGCGGATAAACACTTTTTCAATGTCCTTGATCCAATCAGCCGGGGCTTGCCCATCCGCTTTTTGCGCGATCGCCCTCTCGTGATAGAACGCATTGATGCTCACGAGCACCAGAGCAAAGAGCCCGGCCGCGATGGTGAGGAATTTCTTCGTCCGCACGTTGGCTTCCTAGTCCCGCCTGCAGCCGACAAAATGGAAATTCACGCCCCACCCCACCGGATCCCCGGGGTCGGCCGGCTCATAAGTCCCCACCGTAAAATTGCATTCTTTCATGGCTTTTTGAATGGCATGACCAAAGTCGTTCATGTTCTTGATTTCATGCTTATCAATTTCTTTAATAACGGACCGCACCTTGATCCCTGCAAAGTCTGCCCGCGAATTTCCGATCACCTCAAAGACGGCCACTCCCTGCGGCCGTTGGAGTTTCAGTTCCTTTTGGATGTCTTCGTCGACCGCTCCCACCACCACACCAAATTCTTCACCGAGCGCGGCCGCCTCCTCCTCCGTCATCGTGTTCGTATTCGTTGCGGCTTGCACGAACCCGCCCACTACCACGCAGGCCGCGAACAGCAGACTCGCGACCGCCTGGCGCTGAAGTGATAGTCTTGTCGTTCTTCGTCGCACGGAAACACCAAGCCAAGCCAACCCAACCTACAACTTTACCGGATCAATGGACAATTGAAACCAGGGCGCCACGGCTTTTTGGCCGTTGCGCTCTTTGTTTTCACCGTTCCAAACAGCGAAGGACACGGTTTGTACACGCCCAGGAATCAGCTTCGCCTCGTTTTCTTGTTCCTCGCTGGCCAACGGACGGCGCATCACCACATGCCACACCCCGTCCTTCCAATAGGCATGGCCCTGCACACGCCCCTGCCGTTCCTTCGTCGTCAAGGTGCTGAATCCGCCTCCGATTAAATCTTCAACGGATGAAATTCGGCGAGGGATCACCTCGAAGGTGCGCACCCCGCCTTCCTTTTTTTTCTCCGACTGCCGAGCGCTCCGACGATCGATATCGCTCTGCCAATCCGCCTTCCAATGCCAAATATTGATGTAATGATCGAGCTGCCCCATACAAAAAAAGGCCGGGGCATCCCCGAGTGGAAGACCGATCGCCACTCCGTCCCGAAACGTACCCGGCGTCAACCGGTCATTCTTCGTGTTATCCTGCCATTCCAATAAGAACGCAATGTCCTTCCCGTTATGAACCGACCTCACGACCAACGCGCGTGCCGTTGGTTCGGGCCAAACCGGACGGGTGATGACCTGACCGCTCAGAGGAAGCGTCATGGGGGCAACGTTTTTCCAAGCCGCATCGTCGGCTGCAACGGGTAAGTCACCGTCGATCCAGTGCGAGCGAATGGTCATTCCGGCTGAACTGACCAACGGAATACCGGATCCCCCAAGAATGCCGGCCACGGCAAAAAGGCTCGAGAAGACAACGAGCAGGAAGAAACGAGAGCAGTCGAGATTCGTGATTCGCACCATGCAGTATTTCCGAGGGTCGACGAAAATCGCCGAGTGACTCAGACTACCACAAACTCCGTGCGAGCCGACAGATGAATGAGGGCCGCGTATCAGGACGGAAGCTTGACTCGACGGATTTTGTTTTCACCACGTTCACAAATATACAAATGCCCCTGAGAATCCAGGGCCAATCCGACGGGAGAATTGACGACAGCGTCAGTGCCCAGGAGACCGTCCCCGTGTTTCAATGTTCCGGCGGACTCTTTGGCCACGAATCGGGCGGCACCGCACCCGCCCATGTTCTTGTCTTCATATCCACTGTCTCCGTTGCCTGCCACGGTCGTGATCAGGCCCGTCGCAGCATCGACTCTCCGCACGCGGTGATTCATCGTATCGGACACATACAAATGATCGTCCCGGTCAAAGACCACAGCCTCGGGAGCGTGCAGCATGGCTCGCACGGCCGGTTTGTCGTCTCCGTCGTAGCCGTACCGGCATACCCCTGCGATCGTCGAGACCATTCCCGTGTGTCGATCGATTTTTCGCACTCGGTTGCTGCCTTTGTCCACAAAATGGACGTCGCCTTGGCTGTTGACCGCAATGCCGACAACATCGTACAACCGAGCCTCCATGGCCGACTTGCCATCGTCGAGATACATCGACATATCCAGCCCGTCGGAACACACCGGCATGAGCCACCCATGGTCATCGCTAAAATCAATACCAATGGCGTCGCCGGACAGCACCACAAGATTCCGCGCCACTAAGGGTTGCTCCCTCGCATCGTCCTCGGCGGTCCAACTGCCGGCGATGGTCGTCACCTGGCGGGTGTTCGGATCATAACGGCGAATCTTGTGGGCTTGCGTATCCGCAATGTACAGCACATCGTCTTGGTCGAAAGCGATGGCGGCAGGCCATGTCAGATTGACCTCGAGCGCGGGACCATCCCCATTAAAGCCGTGCTGCCCTGTTCCAACCACCGTCGTGATAATCCCGGTTTTCTGATCGACCTTTCGAATACGATTGCTTCCTGAGTCACAGATGTACACGTTGTTGGCTGAATCGAACGCGATATCCAGCGGCAAATAGAGACCGGCTTCACTACACGGTCCATCGTCCCCGCTGTAGCACGTTTCGCCGATTCCCGCGAAATTATGTAGCGTTCCTTCGAGGAGATTGACGCGCCGCACCCGATCAGACCCCGACTCCGCAAAATACAGCCATTGCTCGTCCTTGTCGAGCGCCGCATGGTGCGGAAGCGGAATGCCCGCCTTGACCGCACGTTTTCCGTCACCGGTACTCCGGGCCTTCCCGTTGCCGGCAAAAGTCTCGATGTAGCCACTCGCCAGCTGCAGATCAGTATCCACTGCGTGCTCCTTTCAACCCGCCGAAGGACTACGTGCCACTAAGCCCTGGTGGCTGGTTGTGCCGCCGCAGGCTGATCGACCGGAGCCGGCTGCGGCGGCGGGGCCGTAATGGCCTGTTGAGCCGCCGCTTGTTGCTGAGCGGCCTGGGCTTCGGCCTCGATGGCTTCCGCCTCATGGACAGACTTCTTGAATCCCTTAATGGCTTTCCCCAAACCCTCGCCAAGCTGCGGGAGCTTGCCCGCGCCGAAGATGATCAGGACGATGACCAAAATGAGGATCAGCTCTGTAAAACCAAGACTCCCAAACATGGTGGACTCCTTGTAAAGGGTAAATCAGGTCCCTGAACTCTCCTTTGTTTTTTTTGCAAACCGCTCTTTTAGCCGCTTGCGAACCTCTTCCGCCTGCTCAAACATCTTGCACTTGTCGTAGACGCTGATCAGATTGTAATAGGCCAACGGCTCATCGGGATTGTGCTCCACCGCACTTTCCATTACCTTGATCGCCAAATCCGTTTTCTTATGATTGAGGGCGATCTCCATCAGCTTAAAGCTGGATTCCAAGTGCTTCGGATCTAATTCAAGCGTTCTCAAATAACACTGGATCCCCATATCGATCGTGTTGTAATCGGACACCTGGGGATTATCCAATTCAATATACACACCGGCCAGATTGTACCAAGCGATCGGATCATCCGGGGTGATTTCCACGAGCCGTTCGTAATACTCCTTCGCTTCCATGTACTTTTTCTTATCCGCGTAGAGGCGGCCGAGATTGAACAGCGCCAGCACGTCATGCGGGAACACGTCCAGCGCGTGTCGAAACTCCCCCTCGGCTTCCTCGACCATGTTCTTCGTGGCGTAGATTGTGCCGAGATTGGAGTAATACATTGCCAAGGAGCGATTCATCTCCGCACGTAAAGCCTCGGCCATCTCAATGGACTTTTTCACCTCCGCGAGCGCATCGTCCAAACGGCCTTTGCTGAAATACAACTCTCCAAGGCGGCACCGCGCCTGAAAGTCGTCCGGCTCCGCTGCCAGACATTTTTCGATCTCGGCGATCTCTTCGTCCGGCGAAAGGGGCTGGTCCCCCGGATCAACCGCCACTCCTGGCGGCACTGGTTCCGACGTCGGTTTTGGTGTCTCATCCATAATATTCACCTGTCCCGATCTCCTTTGGTCGCCTCGTCATACTCGCTCCGTAACCAGTGCATCCTGCCGCCCCATGAGGGGGCGCTGCGTGGCAGGAGTCAGCTCTGCCGTCAGTGGTTTGGCACGATCGAGGGTCAATAACATGACCCCGAGAACGACCATGAGGGTGAGATTTGAAAAGAGTAGCGCATACCCGGCGATAAACATCAACCCGATGGCGTATCCCGCCAATCGCCCCATCGTGAGCAGCCTGATCACCGTATAAGACCAGCACAGCAAGCCTCCCATGTATAAGGCAAACGGCAGGTAAAACGTATAGCCCATTCCAAACTGGAAAATCCAACCGATCCCTTGTGAAGCTTGCCGAACGGCCGATGCCAGGGCCGGATCATACAGGCCGAGCAGATAATCGGTAAAGATCAAGGTCGTAAAGATCACGCCAGCAGTCGACCAGAACCAGACCGCTCGGCTTCGCTGACGGCGGTTTCTCGTCCGCAAGGACAATCCTCGGCCATAGGCGAAAAACACCATAAAACTCGCCAGCACCATCAGTCCTTCCCCGGCCCGATGAAATTCGTACACGAACGGCGGGGCTGCCAATGTTCCGGCCAAACTATAGGCCGTCGAGACAATTTGGTAGTAGAGCCATCCGGAAATGCCGAGATAGAAGGTGATCCCGAAGACGCGCTGACCCCGCTCGCGGTGCGTCGAGAGATAGTCCGCCATATAGAGGGTCAGCGTGATGAATGCCAGCCCGTTGTAGATCATCGACCCCAGCATCGCGGGCTGCACGAGCAAAAATCCGGCCGTCAGAGAAAGCAGGAGCACGGTGCAGGCCGTCGCGAGCGTGGTCAGTCGAGCACGATCCTGCAACAGACTTCGGTTGACCATCGTCACGATCAGGCCTAAAAATAACAAGATGGCCACGATATTCAGCAACCATGCGCCGATTTCAGTCAGCGCCGTAAATGTGGGTGTAATCCACGGGTGCGTGGCCGCCATCTTGCTCAGGTGCATGCCAAGGCGCGAGACCAACCGATACAGCACCAGTTCAAGAAAGGACGTCAACAGGACAAGCTTAATCGTGTACTCGAACAGAGGTCCAAAGTCCCCGATTCGACCGGTGAGCCGATCTCCCAACATGGCTGTATTAATCACTGAGTACCCCTTTGCGAAGGGCTCATTATATCCGTATATCCGCCGACAAAAAAAGAGGGCCAAGGCGGCCGGGAGACACCGGATGCTTTATGATCCGATTGGCTGAGGAGCGTGACCGGCTTGCTCTTTGGCCTTGGCGATATATAACAATCCGTCGGCCATCGAATAGTTGAAGGGCAATTCACACACCACTTCGCTCACCCGTTCATAGACATGCTGATACAATTTTTCAGCCTGCTCAGGGGTCATCCCCTCCTGAACTTCATAGAAAAATCCCAAGCTCAGATCCTCGGCTGAAGGACGCATGATACGTCGAATCCCATACCCGCCGGGGTCGCTCATGATCGGGGCTTCTTTTTCAAGATCGAACAGACATGGCTGGCAGGAAAACCCGAACGAGTCGTGCAATTTTTGGTTCTCAACAATGAAGTTCATGGTATCAAGCGCTTCTACTTCTGTTTCAGTGGGAAATCCGACAATGATGTAGCAATGCACGGCGATACCTAGATCGACACAATCATCGGCAATGCGCCGCACCCACTCCTGCTTGATCCCTTTCTTCATGAAATCCATGACGCGCTGATTGAACGACTCGAGGCCGAAGACGATCTTCAAACATCCGGCATCGCGCATCCCGCTCAGCAAATCACGCGTGAGATTCTTTTCAAATCGCATCTCACACGTCCATTTGACCTCGAGCCGCCGCTCGATCAACTGCTGGCAGAGACGCTTCGTCGGCGACAGCGCGAAACATTCGTCGGTAAAGAAGAAAAATTGCGCGCCATAGCGCTGCTTGAGCCAGGCCAGTTCTTCAATGGTCCGGCCCGGTTCCTTCTGTCTGAAATTCTGATGATCAAGCGTCAGGGCGCAAAACGCGCAATCTTTGTAATAGCAGCCCCGAGAAAACTGAACCGGCAAGACCGGTTCAGGGGACAAATACCGATCCAGCGGGAACCCATCGTAGTTCGGCGCGGGGAGCTGATTCACATTCTCAGAGTAGAACGGCTGGTTCACGATGATTTTGCCGTTCTGCCGATAAATAAGGTTGGGGACTTTACGATAGTCTTTCTTGCCCGCCAACTGGTTGACCAATTCCAGCAACGCCGTTTCCCCTTCAAAGACGACGATGTCGTCGGCCAAGTCAAACAGGGTGGGACACCGGCGTATGTTATCGACCAAGCGGGTGAAAATACTCCCCCCAATCGTGACATGCAGTTCCGGTGCTGTTTCTTTGATCAGACGGCAGAGGGTCAGCCCGGGAACGATTTGAGAAGTGGCCGTAATGGAAACGCCGACCAAATCGGGACGGTCCTGGACGATGGAAGGAATAAACTGGTCTCGGAAGAGGCTGATGTACGGATTCTGTGTTTCGTCCCGAATGACTCTCATCAAATCCTTCGAGGAATAAATCGAATAGTTGCTGAACTGATTATCGACGACGGTCAACCTGGTCGGAAAGTAGATGGACGAGACGACCTCCAGCCATTTGTCAATCATGAATAGGCTGCCCCGATAGGCATCCAGGTCATAGAAGCCCTCTCCCCGGAGTGTCTCCTTCGCCAATTCAATCCGGTCGATCACATAGGAAAAGCGGTCCAGGGACTCATTAATTCTTGCAACGTGCTCTCGGCTTCCGGGACCAGTCTCCCCGGACGGCCCCCCCTCCAGTTCGCGCTGCTTATCGAGCAGCCGCTGATATATCTCCTCCCCATAAGATCTGGTCAACACGCCATCCAAGAGCTCGATACCAAGATCGCGTTGGGAGACATCCGAGACGCCGCCCTGGTGTAAAAATCCAGTTAAAGAGGGCAAACTCAGGTAGGGCTGAGAGGGATGCCACGTGGGCGGGAAAAGCAGCGAGACTTTCATAGAGAGATCCGCTGTTCCTATCGAGGTTGCTGCAACAGTTTACCTGAGGAAATTCTGTGTTTTATACACTCCGCACTTCCGTAAATGCAACTTCCGCCCAGGACTCAAAAAGAGAAGGCCCCAAACCTCGTCGTCATAGGAATATGACGACGACTCGGGGCCTTCTACTGTTTCTTCCCTAACCCAGACGGCGATGGTCTCTCGCTAGAGACCAGGGCTCCACTACATCTTCAACGTGAACCAGGTGGAGAGCGCCTTCATACCATTGCGCTCGACATTGGCTCCATCCCACACCGCAAAAGCGATGGGCACAGACATGCCTGCCTTGAACTGGGTGTCATTGGCGTCGCCGGTCTCCAGCGCACGCTTCACTACCACGCGCCAAGTCGGGCCTGAATAGGCGCCGCCCTTGACCGAACCAGACGGCTCCCACACTCCGTTACCGATCACATCCTGATGGGCCTGCGTCGTGAGCGTGCTGAACCCGTTCGCATTCAAGTCTTCGACGGAACTCACGCGGAGCGTCGGATCAGACATGATGTTGCCGGACCAAATACCAGGATTGAAGGGGCCAAGGCTCCGACCGATACGGTCAGGGTATGTCACGCCTCCAGCCGGCTCTTCAAAGTAGTAGTCCCAGAAGATGCCCGGGTATTGATCGTCCACGTCCCACATCCCGGCGGTGTCCTTGCCGAGATCCTTCTGCCATTCCGCATTCCAGCGCCAAATGTTGGTCGTCCCGCCTGATTGCCCCATACATTGGAACGGGGGCGCACCGGACGTATTCACCGGGAACATCACAGCGATTTGATCGCGGAAGTCCTGCGGACCAATGGTGGTATCGTTCTTGGTCTGATCGTTCCACTCCAAGCGCAACCCGACCTCTTTGCCGTTGGTCATGGCCTTCACGAACACCGACTTCACCGAGATGTTCGGGTGCATAGGTGTGGTGATCAACTGGCCGCTCAGTGGGACCACGACACCAGGGACGCCTTCCCAGACCGGGTTGGCACCGTCCATGGGAATCGGGCCCTTGACTGCCTTCGCCGGAATCGTGACCGGCTGGCTCACGGCCAAGGGTACCTGCCCTATTGTCAGCATAATGCCGACCACGAGGGCAGAGAGAAGAATGCCAAACACCAATTTCTTGTTGGTTGTCTGCACTACTCTCATACGACTAACCCCTCCTCTCAATTAAAAGATTAATAACATCAACCCATAATGAGTACTGTCATGACACTCAGAATGAATGCAAACCACTGTATTACGCGGTTCCAACCGGTCCCCCCTCCTCCTTATCCTTGTCTTTCTCTTTCACGTCCATGAACGATTGCGCCCCCACCTCGTTCAGCAACACGCTCAGTTCATTACCTTGATCCTGCGCGCCGCACTCATAGGTCTGGCCTTCGGGGGAATTGAACGTCGCGGGACGATAATCGGTTTCCGTATAGGGTTGCGGGGTCACGCCTAAAAATGCCGTTTCGAATTCCATCCATTCGCCGGTCATATCCGCAACAATTTTAAAAAGTCCGGAATCCGCTTTCTTGGTCAACATGCGGCAGAAGAGCGGGACCCAGCGCCCGATATGATTCTTGACGAATTTTTTCTGCGCATCGACCACGATTTGCGTCTTTTCCGCCCCATCATGGCAACGGGAATACGATTCCTTGTAGGCGAGGAAATGCATAAATTCGAACTCCACACTGAGGTGATCAAGCCGCTCGTGAATGTCTTTGGACAACTCCACGCCGAAGGCTTTGTAGAATCCTGCGATATCGCCCATCACATGGGATTGAGCGAACACGTGGTCGTTGCCAAAAAGCGTTTCATAGGGCGGGCAGTCGAGCGTGATCACGTTGCTGAACACTCGTCGGTGCTCCGCCTGCAGGTCACTGAGTTGCCAGTTCACGCATTCTGACGCGATCAGTTTTTCGATATGGTCCAGTTGCTTCTTGAGCGAGGTCAATTTCTGTTTGGCACGTTCTCCACCGTGAGCTTCCAACACGGCCTGCAGGGCGTCCAGAGCCGCTCGTCCATCCTCAACGAATTCTCCGCACTGGAGATAGTCCAGAAATTCTTCATCCTCTGGATACAACAAGCTCCAGGAGATGAGTAGGTAGAGTTTACTGCGATTGAGGGCTCGTTCAACGGCGGGAGAGTCTTTAATCGTTGGTGGATTCGGAATGACGGCGGTCGCGGAGGAAGACACGCTCTGCACCGGCTGTTTACTCGTCATGAGATTTTCTCCTGGATGTCGCGTGCAACCCAGGCCCGTTACTCTCGCAAAACACCGCGCCAATCACGACTCCCAGGCGCGGGCTTGCGTATGATAGGTAAAGGTCCAGGGGATGTCAAGCGCGAACTCTTTAGGTTACGCCAAGTTTCAAATACTTGTTTTACTGACCAGTTTGCCGCTGATTGGCTGATTTCCACCAGGCCTGATTCCTTGCTCAATGGCACCGTTTCTCTTTACTCTATCGCCGCCAACAGTCGAGTGGGTGTGACCCGAACGGCGACATGATCGTTCACCGTGCTACACACCGCTTCACACATGCCGCAACCCACACACGCCTCAACCGAAAGCTCCAGGCGGAGCGAGTCAAAATTCATCGCGAGGGCGTTCGTGGGGCACTTTGATACGCAGGCATGACATCCTTGTCCGGCAGTACATACCCGGTGCGCAATGGCTGCGATGCCCATACGCACATCGCGTAGTCCCTCCGTCGGCAACAGGGCTTCCGTCGCACAGGCGGCCACACAGGGGAAATCTTCACAGAGCAGGCAAGGCGACGTTGCTGCAAAAATACCCGGCGTACCGTCATGCGTCGTCACGATCGCTCCAGGGGGACAGGCCTTCACACAATCATGACATTTTGTACACCGCTCAAGAAACAGGGCTTCCTCAACGGCCCCCGGCGGTCGGAGCCAATCGGTTCGAGGCGGCAACGTCGCCTTGACGGGCGCCGCATCTTTCTGCGTGGCAAATTCCTGCGCGGCTCTGGCCACGGATAGAACGGAATCCTTTAAAAAATCCCGCCGGCCATATGAAGGATTCTGAGCCATAGACAATAGACGATTTCGCCTACATCACCCCGTCGGCCCGAAGTTTGTACACTTCCACGCAACGATCACACGCGCCGAATTCAATGTCCCACCCAGGGTGGTTTTCTCGAATGAAGTCCAAGACGTACGGCTCGAGTTTGTGTCCCATGTCTTCCACCCACGAATACGTGGGAAACCGGCAGAGTGGACAAGGGAACCCCGGCATGAGCATAATTTTATTCTCGCTCTCGGGGAGTTCGCCTCCTTCCACGTCCACGGCGCGATCCATCACGCGCAAGGTGTCCGTCGCCATTTCAATCAACTCTGAATGCGTGAAGTAGGACGTCTGCCATAATCCCTCAAACACGGATTTGAGTTGCGGTGGAGGGATTTTACGATACCACGATCGAAACTCCTTGAAGCGGTCTTCCTTACTGAGCATCGGCTCCTTGCCGGCCGTCACCAATCGACTGTCGACGCTCAGACTCCAGAGCACTCGATAGCGCTGCAGAATCAAGGTCTCTTCCCCGGGGTTCTGTCCTACCTTGGTATCCGGATCGTATCCGAAACTTGGGTCAATCATGTCGGAGATATGCATGAGTTCATGCCGGCAATATCGGGTGAGCGCCGGATCATAAAAGCGGCGGGGGATCAACTTAATGCCGACGCCTTTCATGCCTTTTTCCTCGAATTCCCTGGCCAGCTCCTTTTCTACCGAGCCCCACTTGCGCAAAATATCCACTCCCTCTTGATCTTCCTTCAACACGCCCTTGACGAGCACAATGCCGATCTTCTCCTTCAGCAACGGATATTCAAGAAAGGAATCCCGGATGATGTCGGAAAAGCCCCAGATCCCGAACAGGTACTGATAGAGCTTCTTAAACTCCCCTTCCCGGTCCTCCAGAATGAATTTTTCATAGATGGGATCGGCATACTCGTGAAATTCTTTGTAGTAGGTCGGGTCGCCTTCCCGCTCCGTCTTCTCAACGAAGGAATCGATGACCTCTTGCAGCAAAGCCGGCTGAAACCTGATTTCCATGTACAATCCTCAGGCAGTTGGGGTTGCGATGAGTCTTCTGGGAGTTGCCCTCACGAAGTCCGGCTGACGCACTCCGGTTGCCGGCTTGACTTGGCCGAGGAGCATCTCTTACGATCCGCAAGGCAGCGGAATTATACTGGCCAGAAAAGTGGTTTTGCAAACACGGCTGCCGAGCATTCGGCCGCCAGTCAGGAACCGACCTTATGCCTGAACCCACGATGACCCCGATCCCGAGCGGCATGCCCGACACATCGGTCGGCACGACCCCTTCGCCCGGCGCGGATTTTTTGGAGTACTGGAAAACCGACTGCCGGGAAATCAAAACCCTCCGGGGCCATTCCCATGGCGTCTGGGCCGTGGCCTTCTCACCCGATGGCCTCACGCTGGCCAGCGGCGGCGCGGAACGCTTGGTCCGGATCTGGGATATCGAGACGGGCCGCCTGCTCCGATCGTTGCGGGGCCACACGAATGACATCCGCGCCATCGTCTATACGCCGGACGGGCAGACGCTGGCAACCGGCAGTGAAGATCGAACCATCCGCTTATGGAATCCCAAGACCGGGGAACCGACCAAGCTTCTCTTTACGCGCTATGATCACAACGTCTGCAGTCTTTCCCTATCTCCGGACGGCCTCATGCTGGCACGCGGCAGCCACAACAAGGACATCAAGATCTGGGAAGTCACGACCGGGACGGAACTGATGACCCTGCTCGGAAAAGATCAATACGATCATCACTGGTCGGTCTGCGTCGCCTTCTCACCCGATGGGATCCACCTAGCCAGCGGGACCGACATCGGCAAGATCAAGCTGTGGGAAGTGCTCCCCAGCGGAGAAGAAAGAGTTCTGCACGACGGGCACTGGCGGCGCGATGCCGAAGACTCCACCGAAACACGTGGGTACTTCATCGAGGACGACGGAGGATTTCAAAAGCCCATGGACTATTGGATCGGCGCCATGATCTTCAGCCCGGACGGCACGACGCTCCTGACGGGAAGTCGGGATCACACCATAAAACTATTCGATATGCCGAAAGTTGTAGAGAAGAAAACCCTCACTGGCCATACCGGCTGGATTCGCTCGTTTGCCATCTCCCCCGATGGCAAAGTGCTGGCCAGCGCGAGCGACGACCAGAGCATCAAGCTCTGGGACCTCGCGACCGGTCGGAATTTCAGAACCCTGAAGGGACACACCGGGGGCGTTCGATGCATTGCCTTTTCCCCCGACGGCCGACGTCTCGCCAGCGCCTCCTGGGACCGCACCATCAAGCTGTGGGAAGGCGGCGAGAAGACACCTGGGTGAGCGGAGCGATGAAACCCTGAGCGAACGGGGCAAGATCCCTTCTCCCATACCAGGTCTCGTTTCCGCGGCGGCTGTCGACCATACTGTCCCCGTGCCCCACACACGGTGCGGCCTACTCCGGCTCCTCCGCCGCCTCGTCCCGAGCCGAGGGGATTCCGTAGCGTTTGCACTTCTCCCACAAGGCCTTTCTTGAGAGTCCGAGGATTTTTGAAGCCGTCGTCCGATTGCCTTCCACGCGCTCCAACACCCCGACGATATAGTCTTTCTCAAAACCTTCCCTGGCCATTGCGAGCGAGGTGAGCGGCAGATCTTTTTTCCTGCTGCCGGCCGTCAGACCTTCACTGCAAAAGCCGCAGGACTCTTGCGGCGCCCCCCCCAAATAGGGGCAGGATTGAAAACCGCAGAGATCGGCCGGCTGAATCGCTTCCCGCTCCCGCGTGAGCGCCACCGCTCGCTCGACCATATTTTCGAGCTCGC
>CAYQDJ010000003.1:0-104064 GCA_964416255.1 uncultured Nitrospira sp.
GGCTTAGGGGCCGGAGACTGAGGTCCGGGGAAGGTTGGGCCGGTACTTGGACTGGGCGGCTCACTGGTGGCGGCCATTCCCGTGCCATGGCCCATGCAGAACCAGAGGAGGACTGCGGCTATCAGGCCGCCGGCCCTTCCCGCCGGTGTGCTGCGCGTTCGTGCCTCCGGTCCCAGCATCAGCCTCATGGTGATCACGCGGCGCGACGCGGCTGGCCGGGTTGGGAGACGTCCTTCAAGACCTCGCCGCTCAGTTGCTCGCCGCCTCCGTGCACCGCAAGGTCGCCCAACGACACGATCCCGACCAACTTGCGGTCGCTTCTGGTGAGGACCGGGAGTCGCCGGATTTGGTGCTCCGCGAGCAATGACGCGGCTCGAGTGATGTCTTCATCCTCGAAACAATAGACGATATTCGGCGTCATGACCTCACCCACACGCACGGCTTTTGGATCACGTTTGGCGGCGAGCACACGTACCACCAAATCCCGGTCGGTCAAAATGCCGACCAGTCCTTCTTCGTCGCAGACGGGCAGCACCCCGATATCCAATGTCTTCATGATCGACGCCACATCTTCCACCGTTTCATCGGGTGAGGCCACTTCAGCCTGAGGCGTCATCACGTCCTTCACCTGTTGCATACAGCCTCCGTTTGACAAGATCGTTAGGCCGCCGCACCGACCATCTCGCGACAGGCGCGGGCGCATTGGCGGCACTCGGCGGCGCAGTCGCCGCACATTGCGTGGTACGGCGCATGTTGTTCACAGGTCTCCGCGCACCGATCGCAGATATCCGCGCACAGACGGCAAAGCGCGTCCGCGGACGCCGACATGCGGCTCATCCACCGTGCGGACAGCGAACACAAATCCGCGCAGTCCCGACAGAGGCGGATGCAGGCGCGCATTAACTCTTTGTGATCGCCTCCGTCCATCCCAATCATGTGGTCCGCGCACTCGTCGCAGATCTGCGCGCAGGACAGGCAGGCGTCGATACATGTTTGATGATGATCCCGTGTCTGTTCATGCATGGTGATTATCCTCCGTCGTTCACGTGGGAATAGCAGTCCGGAGAGACCCCTGAAGGTTGCAAGGAATACACCGGGCCCCGACGGATCGACTTCCTATGAACCCAGTGTTTTTCAATCAGTTATCGTCGTTTCGCAGTCGGGCCCCATCAGTGCCCAAGCCAATCTGTCTCACAGGCGACAAGCTGTCTTCGCCGGGCGGCCGTCGCGGCGAATGTGCGAGCAACAGAAGCGCATAGGGTGGGTTTAGGGACAGGGCTCCTCTTCGTCCTGGTCTGCGAGCGCGGCCGATCGTAGAGTCCGGGGACCGGACAAGGCGATGAGGCGCGCAGGCCTCGACCAGCGAGCCCGCGACATAATCGGGCCATCGCGCTTCGGTCAGGTGCCAGTCCGTCTCATGCCCGTTGTCGATCAGCACCGTCCGGCATCCGGCCCAGCGCCCGGCTTCGGGGTACGGGATAAAGCAGCCGGTCGTCGGACGTGACTGCGAGGGAGTATAAAAACCCGCTGTCTCCCAGGCGTGACACAAGATGGCCACATCGATGACGTACGATCCGGCACCATGCAGCTGGATGATCAGATCGATCCGGCGCGTGCGCATCTCCGAGACAAAGCCGGAGAAGGCGGGAAGGTCCGGCGCCTGCTCTGGCAAGCCGGGATACCCGGGAAAAGAAATGAACTCGTCTATGGAGCGATGCGAGGGAGAGGGAAAACGCCGCATTGATGAAGGTTCAGACGCCGCCATGGGATGACAACCGCTACCAAGTCCCCACTCGACATGCGCCCGGTGTGAGCATGGTCATCCTCCGGCACACGCACCGGGCAAGGTGCAGACCCAAAGGCACTCACCTGCGTTCCATCCAAAACCGCATCGGGCGAGATTCGTCCGTACGGGCGGCTTGATGAGCGTCCTTGGTCAGGAGCGGAAGGCGGACAAGTACTCGCCTTTGAACAGGCGATAGAGATACAGAAGAAACGGGAACAGCAGCACGGAGCCGCCGAGCAAGCTTCCTAACAACAAGTGCAGTGTGGCGGGCGGGGCGGCATCGTAGATCGTCACCGATGGTTCTACCAAGTAGGGGAACTGCGACAGGGCCCATCCCCACAACATGGAGACCGCACCACCCGCGACGAGCAAGCGGGCCAGGCCGTGCCGTCGCGTGATCACGGTCCACAAGCCGGCCAGGAGCAACAGGAACGTGACCAGAACCGTCACTTGCCCCACGCCGGTCCCGAACAAGCCCTGATAGATTTCCGGTGCCCCTCGTTTGGCCAGCACCAGAGCGAGGCCTCCGCATCCGACCACGACGAACCAGCTTTGAATGGCACGGCGGCGAAACAGATGTTTCATCACAGCATCGGGACTTTCGATGATGAGGTAGACCGCCGCCAAGTGTGCCACCAATGCCGTGGTCAGCAAGCCGACCAGCAGGGGGAAGGGGGCCACCCACGGCGCGATGAATGTTTCGGTGAAGGTGCTGGACGGCCCGGCGGCGCGGCCCGAGGCGATACTCCCCAAGCTGATGCCCAGCAGTGCGGGGGTGAAGAGACTTGAAAGCGCGAAGATGCCATGCCAGACGGGAGGGGCGCCGGTAAAGCCGTCTGGCCTCGAGGCGATGTCATGCGTGCGAATGGCAAAAGCGGTGCCCCTGAGCACGATGCCGATCAGCATGAGGGTCAGCGGAATGTGGAGCCTCGTCGAGATCACCGCAAACGCGTGGGGAAAAGCGGTGAAGAGGATGGTCACCGCGATAATCAACCAGACGTGATTGGCCTCCCAGATCGGCCCGATCGCCCGGTCAATCAGCGCGCGCTGGGCCTGTGCCGTTTTGCCGACCGCAAACAACGTCCAAATGCCGGCTCCGAAGTCCGCCCCTCCAAAGAGGAGATAAAACGTCAAGGACCCGACGAGCATGGCGCCGAGTATGATTTCTTCAATGATGGTGAGGTCCCACTCCATGAGGGTGCCACGCGGTTAATGCACGAGCTCGGCGGCTTTCCGTTCCGTTGCGGCAATGTGGCGCCAGAGCGCCCATATCACGATGCCGCTGAGAATGAGGTACAACAAGGTGAAGGTCAGCATCGGGGCCCACAGGCCGGGCATGGGGGTCACCGCTTCCGAGGTGCGCATCACGTGGTCGATGATCCACGGCTGCCGTCCGACTTCCGTGACGACCCATCCGGCTTGGATCGCCACAAACCCAAGCGGCGACACGACGACGAGCGCGCGCAACAGCCATCGATCCCTGTCGAGGTCGCCGCTTGCCCACCACCGCCACCCGCCCCACAAGGCGACGGCCGCCATGGCGAGCCCGCAGGCGACCATGAGTTGGAAGGCCACGTGCACCACCGCGACCGGCGGCCAGTCCTCACGCGGAAACGCATCGAGTCCCGTGACGGTCGCCTGAGGGTCCAGATACAAGAGGAGGCTGAGCCCGCGGGGAATGAAGAGACCATAGCGGACCGTTTGGGTCTCGGAGTCGGGCAGGCCTCCGATCAGGAATGCGGCTCCCGCCTCCGTATGGAACAACGCCTCCATCGCCGCCAGCTTGGCCGGCTGATGCCGGGCCACGACCTTCGCGATGATGTCACCGCTGATCGGCTGGAGGACGGCGGCCACGCCTCCGACGGCCAGCGAAATACGGAGAGCCTGACGATGGAAGGGATGACCGGGAACCCGCAGGAGCAGGAAGGCGTGGATGCCGGCGACCAGCATGCCCGTCGCCGCGAAGGCGGCGATCACCATATGGAGCACTTCATTCCAGGCGACCGGATGCAGGAAGGCCGCCCAGGGATTCACATGGGTCCATCGCCCGCCTTCTTGGTCGAACCCGGTCGGGGCGTTCATCCATGCATTGGCGGTCACCACGAAGACCGCGGAGAGCACACCGCTCACGCACACGACGAGACCCGCATAAAAATGGGCGCGCGGAGAAATGCGGGACCACCCATACAAGTAAATGCCGAGGAAGATCGCCTCGGTAAAAAAGGCGAATCCCTCGAGTGCAAACAACGGCCCGATCAACGGTCCCGATTGCTCCATGAATGTCGGCCATAACAGTCCCAGTTCGAACGACAGCACCGTGCCGGAGACGGCTCCGACGGCGAATAGAATCGCGGTGCCTTTTGACCATCGTTTGGCGAGCGCGAGCGACCCGGGGTCGCCGGTGCGCAGCCAGCGCCATTCCGCGATGGCCATCATGAGCGGCATGGCAATGCCCATCGCCGCAAAGACGATGTGAAATCCCAACGACATCGCCATTTGCGAGCGAGCAGCGAGGAGATCGGTCATCATCAGGGTGAAGCAGGCCTTCTTACCCGCGGGACGCCAATACGCCTCGCTCCCATCCGAAGCGGACGGCGTCTCGGTAGCGGTCCCATGAGCCCAGCCGGCTTTCATCCCAACGCCGGCGCGCGTCGTCCTCAACGGCCGTCCATTCACGGTCGCGATACCGGCCGTCGTAGCCGAATTCAAATCCATGTTGATAGGCCGGACGAACCTGGTTGTAGGCGTAGCCCGAACCGGCGTAGCGGCCGTTGTAATGTCGCCGAAACTCGTCTTCTTCTCTGGTAAAGGCCTGGAAGACGGCGCGTTCGCCGGGGGTTTCACCGGTCACCGTGTCGGATGATCCGAGGCCGGGCGTTCCGCCAGAACCCGAGTGCGAGCCCGCACAGCCGGCCAGCAGCGTCAAGAGCACAGTCCCGACGAGCGTCGTATATACGTGCTTCCCGTTCATGCGATCCTCCTTCCTGGGTCGTAGTGTACGTCTTCGAGTGATGCCGAGTTGCGACGAGTCCACCACCACGCCGCGAGCCCAAACAGAGCGAGTGCGATTTCTCCGCGAAACCGATTGGCCCAGGCCTGCGGACTGACCGTGACGGCGTCACGATTGAACCGGCCGCGCGCTCCATAATCGCCGGGCAGCGGCGCATACAGATTATTCGGTCGGCCTGTATCAATCGGCTCATCCGTCAATTGGCCGTCATAACCCACGCGCGCGAGGTAGCGGTCAAGCAGGCCCGGAATCAGTTTGTGACCCAGAATAGCCCGCACCGTGGCATGACCGATTGAAAATTCCCGTCGCCGTAGATGGGCCGCCCAATACACGGCGCGCGCGACGACCTCGGGCTGATAGATGGGCGGCACGGGTTGGGGATGCCGGGGCAGGCGGGTCTTGATCCAGGCGAACTGCGGTGTGTTCACGGCGGGAAGTTGCACCGTCGTCACGTGAACACGGCTGCGCTGGCGAATCAATTCCGTTCGAAGCGAATCCGTGAAACCTTGGACGGCGTGTTTGGCGGCGCAGTACGCCGACTGCAGCGGGATGGCCCGATAGGCCAGGGCCGAGCCGATTTGCACGATCACGCCATGATCCCGCGGCACCATGCGACGCAAGGCCGCCATGGTGCCGAAGACATACCCGAGATACGTGACCTCGGTAACGCGCCGGAAGTCGGCTGCCGTCATCCGACTCACGGGCGAGAGAACGGACACCATCGCGTTGTTCACCCAAATATCGATTGGACCAAAGTGTCGTTCGACCCTGTCCGCCGCCTGCTCCACCTGCTCGTCGTCGGAGACGTCCGTCGGCACGACCAGAGCGGCTCCTCCCAAGTCTTCCACGTCTCGACTCGCGCCTTCGAGGCCGTCACGGCCCCGCGCCAGGAGGCCGATGGCCGCCCCATGCCGAGCGAATTCGCGTACAATGGCGCGTCCGACGCCGGCCGAGGCGCCCGTGACGACGACGACCTGCCTTCGTCTCTTTTGATGCTGTTCACTGTGACGCATGGCTCTCCTCTTATGCAAGGGCATGCAGAGTCACCGCTAGGGCCTGAGCGATCCGATCCGATCTTTCCCCTGGTCGTCGTCGGCCGATTGTGCTCGATCCGCCTGATCGCGGCCTCGCGCCACGTCAACTGAATCGGCTCGATGGAGTGTCAAGGTGTGCGTGCCGTAGGATCGTAGCCCTGTTGGGGATGATCCATCAGACCTACTGCGACGGTCAGCACGAAGATGACGAGGAGAACATAAAAGGCAAATCGAAACGCCTCAAGATACGGCGTATTCAAGAGCCCGAACACGTAGAGCCCGACCACCACCAGTACGAGAAGCAGCAGCGCAGCCATCAGCGTGATCATGTCGTGTTCCTCGAGCTCCGGTCTGGAGCGTCCCGGGGCTTTACTCGTGCCCGGCAAAGGCAATCGTGCTCAACAGCGCAATCTCCGCCTGCCTGGAGTCCAGCCGGGTATGTTGGACGACAATCGGCACATCCGATTCGATGACGCTCGCATACTCCGTGTCCACTGGAATGGGCGTCGGATCGTTCAGATCATTAAAGCGAACATGCAATGTCCGTTGGGCCGGAAGGAGCAATCGATAGGGGGCGCCCGGGGGGCGATCCACATAGAAATAGAAGATGGTGATGCTCACATGGGCCTCCCGATCCCCCGCATTCAAGAGACAGGCGGTTTCGTGGCTGGTCATATCAGGGTGAGGACCGGTACTGCCGGAGGGAATATATCCTTCGGCAATCGCCCAGCGTGTGCCTCCAATAGGTTCCACAGACTCGTGCTCCCTCGCTGAGGTCGGATGCTTTCGGAGTGATCTCTTGAAATGGTGCAAGCTGAGTGCCGCATTGTGAAGCGGTGGATGCTCGTCGATCAGGATCATGACCTCCATCTCATTGACCCGCCAAGCCAAACGGACCTTCTGTCCGAGCGCAAGACAGGTTGTCTGAAATTCACTCGTTGGAAGAGAGGCTGTGTGGTAACCGGATCGAGCCTGCGTTACGGTAAAGTTCACCTAGTAAAGGATCAAGGGGCAGGCAGCTCGGGTCGGCCTATGACTTGCAGAAGGCAGGTTATGTGGCGCGGCGCGTTGCCGAGCTGTTATCGCCGTTGTATTAACAGGGTCTCATGAGGGCCTGGTGGGCGCCATGCGCAGTCGGCCCTGGGCTCGTTTGCACTCACCCCTCACACATCAGGAGGTTGATTTATGAAGATACGAAAGGTCAGCGGTATTGTGGTGGCGGCGGTCTGTCTCCTTGGCGGAGGGCAGAACGCGTTCGCCGACGCCTCAGGCGGAGCCAAGGAGAAGGCGGGAGGACACACGCCGGCGGCGGAACAGGATAAGCGGACCGATATCACGGATGGTCAGAAAGGAGTGCCGGACGAATATGCCACGACTCCGGTTCGACAGGGGGCTCTCAAAGAAGCCTCCGACAACAAATGGATGAACCACGAGGTTACCAACCAGGAAGGCGAGAAGCTCGGCAAGATTACCAAAGTTCTCAAGGATGAGAAAACGCAGGACATTGAATATGCGTTTATCGAGATGCCCGATGCGCAGCACTCGATGCCGATCCGGTGGAGCCGATTCCAGGAACAAGGGGACAAATTGCTGCTGAATACCAAAAAGGACGAATTACTGCCGGAAATCAGCCGCGCAGACACGAAAGATCGTTCGCCCGATCTCGCCATGTTCATGGAGGAGATCGAACAGAAGCGGTCTGAGCAGAAGCCTCAAGTCGGCCCGGGCGACGGCCGTGGGACCAGCCGACCAGAAGCATCCGCCGGTGAAAGCGGTGAAGAAAAGGCGGCAGGCAACCTGGGTACCCGTGGGGCCCCTCCGGGAGGCGCGCCACAGATGAAAGGTGAAGGGCAGAAGAAGAACCACTGAGCCTCTTCACCGGACGGCGTGGATCATGACGACATTGATTCCACGCTCATCGGTTCATGCGGCTGGTCCGCTTGCGTAGGGGCCAGCCGCCCGCATTGCCCAGCATTCGGGCTGTGCCTCTTGCACTCTTCGACATCAGGTCCCTCGCTGGTTCTGATTCGGCGGAAGGGGGACTTCTGCGCATTCCGCATTCGCCTTCTCAAGTCGCTGAAGGCACAGGCAGAAATCCAGATTGTGGGCATGAGGTTGCGGGCATGAAGTGTCCGGAACGGGGAACAACCTGTCCCTCAGACCCCCTTGCCGGAACCCTCCAAATCCCACTCCTGCTTCCATTCATGCGGTTGCCAGACGGTGCATCTTTTGCAGTGCACACTGGCAAGTACTAGCGGCGATATAGGCGAAAAAGTTTCACTAAACCAAGGAGGCGTTGCGATGAAGGTTCAACACATCATGATGGGATCGGCGCTGCTCATCCTGACGGGGTGCCAGCACATGGGGATGGGACCAGGCGGAGGGATACCCTCGGTGACGCGGACGGGGGAGGTGAAGGACGTGGTGATTCGGGAGACCTTGACGCCCGCAACCCTGACGGCCAACCCTGGTGACGAAATCCGGTGGATCAACAAGCGGCAAGGAAATGTGCGGGTCGTGTTCTTGGACCCGGTCACGGAGACCTTGTCTTGCCAGCGCAATTTTGGTGGGCTGATGGGGGGCGACCGGAATCAATATACCGCCAACTTGGGTATGAACGATTCGGCCAGCCTGTGCTTCAAGAACCCCAGTCAGATCCGGTATGTCGTCCGGGCGGACTCGAGTGGGACCACCGGCGAGGAGAATATTCCCGGCTCTATTACGATTGGCGGGGACAATCAGTCTTCCATGCAACCGGCCTCCACTCAACCGGCTACCGGTGAACCCACCGTTGAACGGTCGGGAAACGCCGCCAGGATGGAGGACCCCGGCACGCGCTGACGAGGTCAAGGGTGTCGATTCAGGTGGAGCTAGGGTTTTGGGCAATAGGCAGGTGAATACCTTTTTGGTCTACTGCCTACAAGCACAGGAGGTGTCAAGTGAAAGGGAATGTCATCCGGGCGGCATCCGTGATGGTTGGCGCGATGGTCTTTGCCGGCGGCCAGGTGCTGGCCGGCGAGACGGCCGCCAACGACCACGCGAGACCCAAGGATGCGAATGAACAGGCTCAATTCCTCCCGGGATCTCGTGCGGTGCTGGGCACGGTTCAGACCATCACCGGAGATCAGATCAAGGTGGACATCGGAGAGGTGCAGCCTCGATTTCTTCCAGCGAAGCCGACGAGAGAAAAACAACAGGGCGGCGTCAAGCCCGGCGACACCTTGATCGTGGTGCTGAACGATCAGAATCTGATCGTGGATTATCATCCGGCGGATCATCCGATCGACCAGCACCGCATACTCCGGGGAAAAATTGCGCAGAATCTCTCCATCGGGCATGACCGGGTGATCATTGAAACCCAGGCCGGGGCTCAAGAGGACCATGGGATCATGTCCCAGGCCCGCAGCAAGGTCGCCTCGATTCCCGTTGGAGTGGATGCGCTGTTCCTGCTGGATGAATCCAGCCAGGTGGCCGACGCCACGTTTGCGAGCGGGGCGGCGGTGAAAGAGGCGCAGCAATCCGTGGAGGACAAATCGCCGCTCAAAGGCGCCCAACGCAGGATCGACGGAACCGTCGTCCAAGCCCTGAAGGAAGACCACATCACGATCAGGACGTCGAAGGGAGAGGAGCGCTTCCAGATCCGGCCGACAGTGCAGGAGAAGATCGGCCGATTGAATCGTGGAGAAGAGGTCGTGTTACTGGTCGATCCTTCGGATCAGGTATTCGATGTCGCGATTCCGCCGCAGGCGGAACGCGCCAAGTAACTGAGTCGAACCGGAACAAAGAGGTGTGCGTATGCAACTCGTCGATGAAGCCTATATCGCATACGAAGTGGACGAGGACGAGCGCGTTTACGAAACGTTGACCGAGTGGTACAGCCACCGTCCCTCCTTACGAGAGGTGACGGTGTCGATGTCCGACGGATTGGCCATCTTGCGGGGGCGCGTTCCAACCAATCGCGACCGTGCCCTCGCGGTCGAACTCGCCTTCGACGCGGGCGCCGATGAGGTTCAGGACGAATTGATGCTGACCTGGCCCTTGGCGGCGTAATCTCGCCGCCCACGTGGGCCCTTCCTTTCCGAGACGCGGCGGCCGCCGGACGAGAACATTGTCGAAGGCGGCCGTCACGCTGTCTTGACAGATTCCCAAGTCAGGTGATAACCCTTCGGGTCATTTGCCGGGCTGAACCGGGGCGCCGTACTGGCTCTTCGCTCCGCCTCATCAGGGCGAACTGAGGTGACAGGACTGTCGGATAGGTCGACCATTCATGTGCCCTCTCCATAACAAGCTTGGGACTCGATGCGATTCGTTGCCGTAGCGGTGGACTACGATGGGACTCTGGCCGAGCATGGAACCGTCGGCCAGGACACGCTCGCCGCAATCGAAGATTTCCTCGCGTCCGGTCGAACGTTCATTCTCGTGACCGGACGGATCCTGAGCGATCTCTTGACGGTGTTTCCCAAGGCGGGGCTCTGTACCAGCATCGTCGCGGAAAATGGAGCGGTCTTGTACCACCCTTCCACGCACCGGCGGCGCCTGCTCGGGGCTCCTGCCCCGCCCGCATTCGTCGACAGTCTGGCGCAGAAACAGGTCCCGCTCACGGTCGGAGATTCCATCATTGCCACCGTTCGTCCACATGAGGTGGCGGTGTTGGAAACGATTCGGGACCTGGGCCTGGAGCATCATGTGATCTTCAATCGCGAGGCGGTCATGGTGCTGCCATCGGGCATCAACAAGGCGACCGGCCTCCAGACAGCCTTACGGGAGCTGGGTTTGTCCGCGCGCAATGTGGTGGCGATCGGCGATTCCGAAAACGACCACGCGCTGCTGGCAGCCGGTGAATGCGCCGTGGCGGTGCGCAATGCGATTCCCCGGCTCCAGGCGGAGGCTCATATCGTCACGCAGGGAGAGTCGGGAGCGGGCGTGTCGGAGATTCTGCGGGCGCTCGTCCGCGATGATTTAGACAGCCTGCATGCGCCGGCGGACATTCCGATGGGTCGTGTCAATCGGCAGGAGACATGGACGGTCCCATCGGTCCGCGACACTCTTCTCGTCACCGGGACGCGACCGGCCTTCTTCCTGGGCAAACTGATAGGCCGGCTGCGGTTGAGCGGCTATCAATGTTGTGTGATGGATCCGACCGGGCATTACGCCGTTCCCGAGGGGGCGGTGTCGTTCGGCGACGCGGTCCTGGGCCCCACCATCGATGAGGTCATGACCGCCATGGCCAATCCGGAGACGTCTTTGTTGATCAATGTGTGTGCCCTGCCTCAAGACGCCCGTCGTGCGTTCGCCGACGAACTCCTCGCGCGTCTTCACCGCTGGCAGCAAAAGGCAGGACGACCACATCGTATCGTCATTGTGGACGCGGACCAGCTGTTCCCACCCGACGGGCCGTCGCCGCGCCACGCCAACGAAGGAGTTGTGTACGGCGTAATGGCTCCCGAGCGTCTTGCCGAGACCCTCCTGCGAACCATCCGTGTCGCCATCTCCGTGGGCCCGTCGGCGTCTGAAGCCTTGTACACGTATGCGCGAGCCGCCGGGATGAAGTGGCCCTCATGGACGGGACCGGAAACGGGGCCGGACGAAGGGGTGGCGTGGCGGGTCGGGGAGGCCCCAATCCGTTTCCAGGTGGCGGGTGACGACGATGAGGCACCCTCGCCTACAGGCCGGTGACATGGAAAGACCTAGGGGGCAGGCATGAGGCAACCGTGGATGGCGGCCGGCTTGTGGGTGTTTGGCCTTCTTGCCGCAGGCTGTGCGGAAGGGCAGGACAATCGTGGGAAAACTTACTTGCTCCGGCATGCGGGAATCACGCTGGCCCGCGCGGCGCAAATTGCGGAAAGCAACACACCGGGCCGCGCGGTCAAGGTCGAACTCCGGCATAAGGGCAATGCGGTCCTCTACGAAGTGGAGATTATCGACATTGTGAACCAACCCAAAGTGGTGCTCATCGATGCGGAGACAGGCAAAGTCGTGCCGTAATCGATGTTGGCCGCCAGGCGTCGGGTCCCCTCTTTTAGAATGGCAGCCATGATGCCGGAGAGTTCCCGCCGCGAGCCGGACGTTAATCGGGGACTCTCGCACTTCCCGTGCCTGTGTGTCCGACAAGCCCATCTTGTTGACCAATGACATTGACGGCGGCCTCGCGCCGCGAGCGTACGCTGCAGTTCACCGAGAGCGTTTTGGGACACTCGGCTCAGGGGCTCTCCCGTGGCGGAGGCATCCGCGGTCTGTTGCGCAGCCTGCTGGATCTCGCCCGACTCAGTTCCGGTTTGCCGGTGGCGCGAAGCACGGATTCTAGTTCCCGTTGTAGATCCTCTCCCGAGAGGGAGATCTCGCCGGCCATCCGGGATGCGGCGGCCGTCGCGCCTTGACCGAGGCTTTGGAGCGTCGTGCCGAATGTCGAAAATGCGCCGCCGATCACGGCCGACAGGGCCGTCGTCGTGAGCCAGGCGAACATCAGCCAGTTGACTCCCCATACCACCACGTCATGATACATGCCGTCCGCTCGCAGGTAACTGCCGGGCAGACGAGCCGCGACATAACGCCGCTGAAGGCTGAAATCAGCATCGACACGCCGGTCCATAACCCGGCTCCCAGAGGAATGCCTTGGCCTGGACGGCTTCTCTGAAGTCCATCGCCCATGCGCCGAATCCGAGTCCCAGCAATGTCAGCACCATGTGGACGGCCAAGCAGACCGTCAACCCGGCGATGGTGGCGCCCACTCGAAAACGCCAACAGGGGGCTCAGGCAGCGGCTGGTGACGGTTCGAATATAGAGGGTGTCCGCCCATGAAACCGCGTGTCACACAGCCTGTGTTGTTAAGCAACGGCTCGATAGCCGGGGACCGGCTCGGGTCTGCCGATCGTCTTTGATGGGCCGCAGGCGGCGCTGCGCACCAGGCCGAGGAGGCGGGCGGTGTCAAAGGGCTTTGCCATCAGAGCATAGGCTGGTGGCCGCGCGCTGCCTTGCGATTGGTCAATCACACGGCTGTCACTGGAGGCGATGATGACCGGCGTATCCGGCCACAGACCGCGCACCCTGTCGAGCAGTTCCAGCCCATTCATCCTGGGCATGTGATAATCAGTGAGTACCACGTCGTACCGACGTTTTTGTAATGCCTCGAGCGCGTCCCGGCCGTCGCGGGCTTGATAGACGTTGTACCCGGCCTTCTTGAGGACCAGGCACATCATCATCCTCACGTCTTCATCATCCTCGACGACGAGGACTCGCTTCCCGTATCCTTCCAAGGTACATCCTTTTGCACGGTCGAGATGCCTAGAGAAGGGCGGCGGTGCTGATGCCGCCAGTACAATCCTATCCCAAGCTGAAGCAAGCTCCGGGCCCTGACGGCCAGCGTTGTCTCAATCGTCAAAGAAAAGACTGGAAGAACGAACTTGCCGAGGGCGAGCGTTGCCCAGGAAGCTTAGAGGACGGACGGCGTGTCCAGGGCGGGACAACTTGTCCTAACAAGGAAAGCCGAAATGACGGAGTTTTCTCAGCAAGGTTTTCCGATGAATGCCGAGAATTGCGGAGGCCCGGCCGAGATCTTGGTTGTGTGCCTCCAACACACGAAGAATGTGCTCTTTCTCCAATTCCTCCAGGGTGACCCATCCACGTGCCTGAGCCGCCGCCTGGACGGTGGCGGTTTGAATGGATTGAGGAAGATCTTCGGGAAAGATGACCGGATGCGGTGTCAGCGCAATGGCCCGCTCAATTGCATGTTCCAATTCGCGAATGTTCCCCGGCCACCAGTACCGCGTCAGCAAGGCCATGGCCTCCGGCGTGATCCCATTGACCTGCGGGGACTTCTTGCCGCCGTACATTTGAATGAAGTACTGCGTCAGCAGGGGGATATCTTCCACCCGCTCGCGGAGCGGCGGAATATTGATGGTCACCACGTTTAACCGATAGAACAGGTCTTCGCGGAAGGTGCCGGCTTTGACCAAGGAGTCGAGGTCCTTCTTGGAAGCCGCGATGATCCGCACGTCCACGTTCATCGGGGATGTGCTGCCGACGCGCCGTATTTCCCGCTCTTGGATGACCCGCAGCAGCTTGCCTTGCAACGCCGGCGAAAGGTCGGCGACTTCGTCCAGAAAGCAGGTACCGAGGTGCGCCTTTTCCAGCAGACCTTTCTTGGCGGACACGGCTCCGGTAAAGGACCCCCGTTCGTGGCCGAACAACTCCGATTCCAGCAAGGTCTCGGCGAGCGAGCCTCCGTCGACGGCGACGAAGGGACCGGTGTTGCGGCCGCTGTTGGCGTGCAGCGCCCGCGCGATCAATTCCTTACCCGTGCCGCTTTCCCCTTGCAGCAAGACGGTGCTGTCGGTGTGGGCGACGCGGGCGATGGATTTATAGACGGAGACGATACCGGGGCTGCTTCCGACGAGGTTGTCGAACCGGTAACGGTGGCGAAGCTGTTCCTTCAACGCCTGGTTTTGCCGGGAAAGATGTTTGTGCTCCAGCGCGCGTCTCACGACCAATCGAATGTCATCGACGATAAACGGCTTGCTCAGGTAATCGAACGCGCCGGAACGGAGGCCGTCCACCGCAGTTTTCAACGATCCATACGCCGTCATCAGAATGACCGGGACATCGTGATGGCGGCTCCGCAGCTCGGCAAGCAGGCCCATCCCATCCAGATCCGGCATATGGATATCCGACATAACGAGGTCCGGTGGATGGCTGCCGATCTGGTCCAAGGCGCTTTTGCCGTCCAAGGCCGTGTCCACTTCGTAGCCCTCTTTGGAGAGGATTTCCCTGAGTAATGTCAGCGTCTCCGTGTCGTCGTCGACGACCAGGACGTGTGAATGGTCATCCATGGGTTATGACTCCATCTGTTCTGCCACCGGTAATTGAATGATAAAGCTGGTGCCTTTGCCCGGCTCGCTTTCGACGGTGATCCGTCCGCCGTGTGAGCGTACTGTTTCCTGCACAATGGCGAGGCCAAGACCGGTCCCCCGTCCTGCCTGCTTGGTAGTGAAAAACGGCTGAAAGATCTGTGCCAAATGATCGGGATTGATGCCGCATCCGGTATCCACCACTTGGATGCCCACGGTGCCTTCGCTTGGCAGGCTGAACCCGGTTGTCGGTCCCTCCATGAGGAACGTCCGAACGCAGAGCGATCCCCCCGTCTGCATCGCCTGCAGGGCATTTTCGATCAGGTGATTAAACGCCTCCTGAAGATGCTGGCGGTCCGCTTCCACGCGCGGGAGTTCCATAGACAGATCGGCGATACAGGCCACGTGTTGCCGGTCGCACTCGGTTCGGAAGAGCGCGAGGCATTCTTGCAGACAGTCATTGACGTCGACCGGCGTGCGTACGGGCGCCGCCCGCCTTGTATAGAGCAGGAGATCTTGAATAATTCGCGAGGTGCGCTCGATCTGTGCATCGACGGTCTGCAATCGGCCGCGGACCTTGGGGGGCAGCGTGAGGTCTTCCATGAGCAGCTGGACGTGGCCGGATAAGGCGGTCAGTGGCGTGCCGATCTTATGCGCAATCGTGGCGGCGAACTGCCCAATCGCCGACAGGCGCTGGGCTCTGGTCGCCGTGCGTTGGGCGGCGGACAGCAGTTCGTTGGTGCGCGCGAGCGCCTCGTTTTTGGCGCGCAATTCCTCACCGGCGACCCGCAGCTCGGCTTCAGCCTGTTTCAGGTCAGTAATATCACGGATCACCATGGCCAACCCGGATGTGAAGCCGTCGGATCGTTGTACCACGAACGCCTGCACGTTGAGATGTTGAGGCGGCTCTGGGTCGCGCGCGAGTTCGATTTCATAGACGAGCGGGGCGCCCGTTTCGCGCAGCCGATGCAGATCCTCCGGAGACAAGCGGAATACCGACCACAAGGCGGGGGTCTCCGCCGAGGGAGCCAACCAGACCTCACGAGGACGCCTCGTCAGACGGACGAAGGCGTCGTTCAGTTCCAACAGCGCACCATCGAACGTGGCGTAGGCGATGGCGTCGTGCGACGAATGAAAGATGCTGCGAAACCGCTCCTGCACCTCCTGAAGTGCGGCTTCGGCCCGGGCGCGGCTGTGTTGTTCGAGCAGCAAGCGATAGCGGTTTTCGCTCTCACGCAACGCTTCCACGGTCCGGCGGTGCTGCAAGAGAAACCACCCTGTGAAGACGAAGACGACCAGACCTAAGGCCCGGTTCGCGATGGCGACTTCCAAGGTGGTGCCGGCCTTAGCGTCGAGCATGCCGACCAGTAGGAGGATGCTCCCCGTGACGAGCGCAGCTCCGGTTAAACGAGGAAACAGTTGGGTGGTGAGGACCAACGGCACCAAATACAGCACCCAGACGCCGATGCCGATGGGAATCAAAAGATCCGCGGTAAAGGTCGCGGCCGTAATCGCGACCAACAGTCCAACCGTGATCATCCGGCGAGGCGGCCACGGTCTGGGGGCTGCTGACAGGAGCTGACCATCACACATGACTTGTCACCCGTTCAGGACAAGTTGTCCCGGAGCGCTTTGGTGATATTCCGGCTCAAACTGTTCCGATGTTGTGAAATTCAAAGGATTTGTCTGCTTCACCGGTTCTGGCAATCTTTGTGCTTATTGTCCACTCCATGCAGCACGTGACGACCATGGACGAAGCGACCGCTTCTTTGAAAACCGGCAAAGCCGACCCATGGTTTTTTTCGCACCGAACTTTTACGCAAGGAGAGGTACCCTATGAGTTGCGAACGATGCGGCGGTTTCAAGGTGTTTGATTATTTCTATGGTTCGTCGCCCTGCGATGGGTTTCGTTGCATCAACTGCGGCGCCATCACGGATCTGCGGATGATTATGCCGGCCCGTCCGGAAGAGCGCAGCATCCGTAAATTCCGCCCGAAAGTGCGCCAGGCCTCCGTGTCAACGCAGCCTCAGGCGGTACCGCCGAGCGAGTCCTAAGGGCAACCATGAATCCATCCGCTGCCACTGACGCGAGTCGGCGCGCCACAGCGCGCCGCCGCTCAGTAGCTTCGAGATCAGGTTAGGCATATAAGGGGTCTTGCTGTCGTTCATATACCGCCTCCTCCCACTCGGGCACCTCAATTTACTCTGACGAAACGCTGTAGGGACGTACACTGGGACGAACCCTAGTCTCTCTTCCGCGGTCACGTGACCGTGACCCTGAGGGTCCGCGCAGCCCCGTTCGAAATAGAGATCCAGCCAGGGAGCGAGCGCATAGCCGTCCGTCGGACCAACGAGATGCCACGCCGCGCGGCAGAGCCCGTGACACAGCCGCTCTTCGAGACGAGCGGCCCAGGTCAGGTGCCCGGCAGGGGTCGGGACCAGCGTATCCGGCAGACTGGCGATGCATCGAAATCCATAGGGGGCGGTCAAGGACTCGAGCGTTCGCGTCGAATAGCCGTGCAAGTAGGGAAAGGTGAGGAGATTGTTCCACGCCATCATCACGTCGACCACGGAGGGCAACACCCTCGGCAACGTGGAACGGAGCGCCACGGCCGATGAAAAGCAGGCTCCATTCGGGATTCGAATGACCAAGAAGCCCCCGTCGGCTAAGAGCCGGACGGCCTGTGCCAGCGTCGAGTGTGGGTTCGGGAGTTGATCGAAGGTGTTCCAGATCACCAGCGCATCGAAGGAGCCTGGTTCCAGTTCGGCGTCTTCCAACGTTCCATGGACCACGGGAAGACCGCGTGCCCTGCAAAAGGCCGTCACATCCTTTCCCGGGTCTATTCCGAGCATCTCCCAGCCTTGTGCCACCCCCTCCGCGAGAAACCCCCCGACAAAGCTGCCGAGTTCGAGGATCCGAGGCTTCCGCCGCCGGCCGGCCTGATTCGCAAGGCGACGATGGAGTTCGGGGATTTTTGTGCGCGCCCAGGCGCATTGACTCACGAATTCAGCCTGGAGATAAGCCTCGTCGTACTGATCGGTTGAATACGCTCGGACGATGGCCTCGCCGGCGGGGCGGGGGTTGCGGTACAGCAGCCCGCACTCCACGCAACGCGCTATGTCAGTCACGTAATTATGGGTAAAGTCGGTTCGATCGGCAGAGGTCGCGCCATCCTGCCGCCTCCAGCGTCGCCGATAAAATTGCGTCAGCACCCGCCGCTGCTCGTCCAGGTCTCGCGCGGAGCACATCACGCGGAATTCAGAGCTGCCGCAGGCCGGACACGCGACGCGGATGCGGTCTTCGGCGCCCAACTCGACACGGGACGCGTCAGGTTGAGCGGCCTGCCGGTCACTGTTCACCGCTCTCTCCATGGCGTTCCCGGAGATAATGGCGGACCATTTGCCGGTCGGTGAGTGCTTGATAAGCGGCCGACAGGGACTTGATGGGAGACACTTGCATCAAAAAGGGCGTATGCCAATCTCGATCCGCGGGATCCAAGGCGTCGGGGACGATGACACGGCGAAAGTGCCGGGCATAGGCGGCCTCGATCTTCGATCCCACCGCGCTGACGGGTCCAAGATGGCCCTCGGCTGTGACGGTGCCGGTCAGGACGCGGTCAGGCAGAACGTGATCGCCCTGTGCCAAGGCCACGACGGTGAGCCCGACCATCGCGGACAGGCTGTCCCCGTACACCGTGCCGTATCGATGTTCTTCACCCGACCGGCGCACGACCACGCTCCACGAGTGACTTTCCAAACCGGCCAAGCGCGCCACTCGTTCAATGGCCGCGACGATCGACGACATGGTGTAGGGGCTGAATCCCGGCGAGCAGGTGACGGTCATCCCGTCCTGGTCAGACCGGAGGCTCCACTCCACGACGAGCTGCCCCACAGCGCCTTTGGGTTCGTCACCGAGCCGGCTGTCCATGGTTACCCCGAGGAAATTGATGGATTGTTGCCTGAGGGGCGGCCCACTGGCCTGGGCCGGGACACCGGCCAGCATGGTGGTCAAAAAGAAAAGGAGGCTCACAACGACAGGTCGCATGTCTGCACTGTATCCAGCACTCGCCAGGGCAACTACTGGAGAAATCCCCAATTTCGGTTGCGCAACCGAGGGCCTGCACCGTCCAGCGCCGGGTTCTATCTGAACACCGACACGTACCCGATTGACTTCTCCTAGGGGAGTTCCCAGTACACGGCGATCATACGATTTCGTAGTGTCGCGTTGCCAGAGTGAGGGACACCAACGTGGGAGGGTCGACCATCATGAATGACGTCATCCTCGAGGATCGCAGGAATGATCGCACCGTGGGTTCCCATGGATTCACCCAGGATCTCCGAACGCAGATCCTGGATGCGTTGTCACGAAGCCCTGAATGCGATTTGGAGGAGTTGGTGCGATGCTGTCCCACCTTTACCTGGAATCAAGTGTTTCTCGAGGTTGACCACCTCAGTCGCACCGGCGAAGTACGATTGCGTCCGAAACGCGCGGGCGTGTATGTCGTCGCCCTCTCCCGTGATGTGGGCGCAGGAACGCGTGTCGACCGGATGCAGGCTCGGCCGTTCTCAAGCAGATGGTCCGAGTGACGGACGACGCGGCGATCGCGTGACGATGTTTTGATTTTCTTCGAGCGGTCATTCGTCCTGGGGCTCTATCATGCGTTCCCACTTGCGAAGCGAAGCCCTCCGTTCCTACCCCGTCTTTCCCATCAACAACCGTGACCCGCATGATAGGCCTCTCGTGTTCGCACCGGCGGAGGACGACAACGGTGTGCCGCGACATTGCAGCGAGCTTCAGACCTCGGATCGGTCGACGGCTCCCCACTGTCTGGGTGCCGGCGCATCCTCCATCCGCATCACCTTGGCACGGGCGGCAACGTGTTCATAGGGGAGGACCTAGTGGTACAGGGAGTGGTCAATGATTAGTGTGGGCAGACCAAATTGGAGGACGGCCGTTGTGGGCGTTGAGTCGAGCGGTCGCGGAACAAACGACGAGGAAAAGGAGTGGAGAACCATGTGGGAGACCGCATCGGATCGCCATGACGCCGGCCGGGGCCTGGTCGACGGATCCAACTTCGGCGAGGAGGACGGCTGGACTCAGCGTATGCAGGACGAGGCGCAGGACAGAGTCAACGCGTCGGGCGGAAGGCTGACCGCGATTCAGGTGAGGGAGGGCAATGGCTGCTTTCTCTTGACCGCATCCCTCTCCGAAGAGGAACAAGCTCAGCTCATGGTCGATCTCAGGCCGGGTGCCCTGTGTATTCAGAGCGGACGAGTCACTCGGTGGGTCCCGCTTCCCCATGATGTGTTGCTCCATCACGCGGCGGTTCGGGTGGGCGAGGGAACTCTGACGGTGTCTATCCCCGTGGAGGCGCGGACGCGAATCCGCCATGTGGTTCATGTCTGGTAGGACTTGCGCGGAGACGAGGCGGCGGGCGAGTCTCGTGGCGGTTGTGTTCTTGGGAGGGGCGTTCCTGTTCGCATCGGCCGGGGCGGCCGCGGATGCGCCTCCGGCGGGTCATGTGGTGACCGGCACCCTAGCCATGTTGGATATCGCGAAAGGGAAAGGGATGCTCACGACCGATTTAGGGAAGCCGATTTTTTTCCACATTGATCGTCCGGAGCAATTCACTCGTCTATCGATCGGAGAGCGCGTGACCGTTCAACTCGACGAGGACGGTCGCATTCTCAAGATCATCGAAGCGACTCCCGCCGAAATGCATGAAGCGCCGCCGGCGCCGATGCCTTAATCCATCCCCACGAGGACGCACCGTCACGGACGACTGCATGGCGTCCACCCTTTCGAACAGTTTGAATTACTTAATAATGTACTCAGATGGTCGGCCCGTGCTAGGGGTCACCCTAGTACCCTCGGCTAGTAAACTCTCATATGGTGGCTCGCCGTTGTTCTAATCTTTGACCTTCAACCTGTGCCATGTTCCGCGTTCGAATTCGCCATCATTCCGAGGGAGGAGCCATGACAATGCAGATGGGGGCCCTGCAGATCACCATCAGACAAGAGGAACAGCGGATTCTCGATCAGTGGGTGAAGCACCAGTTGTCCGCCCCGACGCTTCGACCAGGAATGCTGAGAGAGTCGGAACTGCGAAGCCAATCAGGCCGATTTTTGAATGCCTTTCTGGAGGGCTTGGCGGGCGGTACGGACATCGAAGCGGGCGCGTGGAAACCTGTGAAAGAACTGCTGAACGACCTGTCGCGGCAGCGAGCGCAGCAAGGGTTCAGCCCGACTGAAACGGCCACATTTGTGTTCTCCCTGAAGCAGCCGGTGTTTGAGCTGATCCGGGACAAGCCGGCGCAAGAGGTGTGGGCCCTCACCATCCTGATCGATTCGCTTGGCCTGTACACGACGGAAGTCTATCAACGCAGCCGCGAGGAAGTGATTGCCCGCCAGCAGCAGGAACTGATGGAGTTGTCCACGCCGGTGGTGCAACTGTGGGACAACATTCTGGCCCTGCCGCTGATCGGCACGCTCGACAGCGCGCGCACGCAGGTGGTGATGGAGAGCCTGCTTGAGCGCATTGTCGCAAGCGGCGCGCGTATCGCGATCATCGACATCACGGGTGTGCCGACGGTCGATACGCTGGTCGCACAACACTTGATGAAAACCGTGGCCGCCGCCCGTTTGATGGGCGCGGACTGCATCATCAGCGGCATCCGTCCCCAGATCGCACAGACGATCGTGCATCTGGGCGTGGACTTGACGGACATCACCACCAAGGCCAGCCTGGCGTCCGCGTTTCAGGTCGCGCTTCAACGGACCGGCGGGGTGATCACCAAAGGCGAACGGCTGCAGGCCTAACCCGCCGGACCGACAGGGGTGGCGAGGCAGGAGGCGTCGTTGTCCTGCCGGCCCCCCGATGAGGAGCCATCGACATGGAGCGAATTCCCATATTGCGGTTAAAACAGTTTTTGTTGGTCACGATTCAAATCGATATGCACGATCGGGTCGCCCTGACGCTGCAGGACGAGTTGACCGACCGGATCGTGCGCGACCAGGCCCGCGGCGTGCTGCTGGATATTTCGGCCGTGGATGTCGTGGACTCGTTCATCGGGCGCATGATCAGCAACATCGCGGCCATGTCGCGCGTGCTCGACGCCGAAACCGTCGTGGTCGGCATGCGGCCCGCCGTCGCCATCACGCTGGTCGAGCTGGGGATGGCCCTCCCGGGCGTGCGCACGGCTTTGAACGTGGACGACGGCATGGCATTGTTGCAGAATGCGTCCGAAGGAAAGATAGGCGCGAATGGCCATCCCGTCCGGTGAGCGATGGCCTGTGCGTTCGTCGGATGATGTGATCGTGGCTCGACGGGCCGTGCGCGAGCTGACGATCAAACAAGGCTTTTCGCTGGTGGATCAAACGAAGATGGTCACGGCGGTCAGCGAGCTGGCCCGGAACACGCTCCTGCACGGCGGCGGCGGTGATATGGACTTGGAAGTGGTGCGCGCGCAAACTCGTGTGGGCGTCAGGGCCACCTTTGTCGACGAAGGACCCGGGATCCCCGATGTCGAGCTGGCGATGAAGGACGGTTATTCTACCGGCGGCGGCTTGGGGCTGGGCTTGAGCGGATCCAAGCGTCTGGTCAATGATTTCGAAATCGAGTCCAAACCTGGCAAGGGGACGAAAGTTGTGATTGTCCGGTGGAAGTGAGGCCGACAGTCGTGATCCCAAATGTACAAGACACCATGGTGGGTGGATGGAAGGGCGCAAGAGAACCGATGTCCTGGATAAGGCAAATTCTGGTGCCCGTCACCGAGGGATCTCTAGTCGCCGAAGCACGCCGAACGGCGGCGAAACTGTCCGCGGACCTTGGATTCAGTCCCACGGACCTGGGGCGGATCGCCCTGATTGTCACGGAGTTGGGCACCAATCTGGTGAAACATGCTTTGGACGGCCGTCTGCTCATGCGGGCCTGGAAACAAGACGAGACGGCGGAGTTTGAAATTCTGTCGGTGGATTCCGGTCCCGGCATGGCGGACCAGGCCAAATCGTTTCGAGACGGGCAATCGACGGCCGGCAGCCCCGGCACGGGCTTGGGGACGATCATGCGTCAAGCTACCGAGTGGGATTGCCACACCCAGGTGGGGAAGGGCACTGTCCTGATGGCACGGCTGCGGGCGGGCGACAGGGTACCCTCGATGACGGTGGGCGTGGTGCACCAGCCCAAGCCGGGTGAGGCGGAATGCGGGGATGCGTGGTACGCAGAGTCGTCACCGGAGGGCTGGCTGTGTGCGGTGGTCGATGGGTTGGGGCATGGGCCGGATGCTGCCAAGGCCTCGCGCTTCGCGCTGACCGCCATTCATTCCGGTCATCGACGGACAGTGTCCGAATATGTCGCGGGGGCTCACGAGGCGGCAAGGCCGACCCGCGGGGCGGCCATTGGGATCGCCTCCCTCGATCGGAGCTCGTCCTCCCTGAGTTATGCCGGCGTTGGCAACATCGCGGCCGTGGTCATCGATCACACGCAGCGGCGATCGCTTGTCTCCAGCAACGGCATTCTGGGTCACCAGATGCGAAAGGTGACTCAGGTGACCCATCCGTGGTCAACTCAAGCCCTGTTGGTCATGCACTCGGACGGCCTTGGGACGCAATGGAATCTGGGGGACTATCCGGGGTTACAAGCCCGAGACCCCGGCGTCATCGCCGGCGTGTTATACCGTGACTTCGTCCGAGGCCGAGACGACGTGACGGTGGTCATCATGAAGGATGGATACGAGCCGGCCTGAGCCGGTCCTTTGGCAGCGGCGATGAGACGGAGCGCATAGTCGAACACATGGCCTCGACGATCACGACCGTGACGATCCAGTTCGAAGAGGATGTGACCCGCGCGCGACAGCGGGCGCGGGCGGTTGCGAGTGCCCTGCAGTTCGATGTGCAGGACCAAACACGCATCGCCACGGCGGTGTCGGAGGTCGCACGCTACCTCATGGGCGCGTCGGCGTCCGTCGAAGTGGAGTTTTCCGTGGAGGGGGCCACGGCACCCCAATTGCTGATGATGCGCATCGGGGAGGCCGGCAAAACACGAGGGCACCGAGCCTCGCGGTCAAAAGATCCTCGCTCCGTGCAGGCTGTCGATCCTGAGCTGGCCTTGCTCTGTGCTCAGCGGCTCATGGATCAATGCGACCGGACGACGGATGCCGCCGGACTCGAGACGGTGTGGCTCAAGAAGATGCTGCCCAAACGCGCGCCCAGGTATGCGTCACGCGAATTGGCGGCGCTGGAAAAGCAGTTCGCGAATCAGCCGCCGGCCAATCCGATCGAGGAGGTGCAACAACAAAACCAGGAACTCGCGCGCACGCTGGGCGAATTGCACGAGCGGCAAATCGAACTCCAACGATTGAATCGTGAACTGGAGGACACCAACCGTGGGGTGGTGGCCCTGTATGCGGAATTGGATGAAAAGGCCGGGCATTTGCGCCGGGCCGATGAGATGAAATCCAGTTTTCTGTCTGAGATGACCCACGAGTTCCGCACCCCCCTCAATGCCATTTTGAGCCTCTCCCGGCTGCTGCTCGATCGCAGCGACGGAGACCTGACCTCCGAGCAAGAGAAGCAGGTGCGGTACATCCGGAAAAGCGGGGAGGATTTGCTCGAGACCGTCAACGATCTGCTCGACTTGGCCAAAATTGAATCCGGCAAGATCGAGGTGCGGCCGGCCGAGTGTGACGTGGAAACCCTGTTCAGCGCGTTGCGGGGCATGCTGCGGCCCCTGTTGGTTGGCGAATCGGTGGAGCTGATTTTTGACGTGTCGCAGGAGGTGCCGGTCTTGTGGACGGACGAGCGCAAGCTGTCCCAAATTCTCAGGAATTTTCTGTCCAATGCCATCAAATTCACGGAACGAGGCCAAGTGCGTGTGTCGGCGAGCCTCGTCAACGAGGGCCGGTCGGTGGCCTTTGCCGTCGCCGATACGGGCATCGGCATTCCGGCGGAGGAGCATGACCGAATCTTCGAGGAATTCACGCAAGTCGACAACCCTGTACAGGCGCGGGTCAAGGGAACCGGCCTGGGTCTGCCGCTGTGCCGCAAGTTGATCGGCCTTTTGGGCGGCCGCATTGAATTGACGAGTGCGGTGGGAGCGGGGTCGACGTTCACCGCCATCATCCCCGTCCGTATGCATCAGGAACTGGCCGAGCCGATCGAGGCCTCGCCGCCTGTCGCCGGCACGGTCCCGGTGTTGGTGGTGGAAGATGAACCGGAAACCAGGCTCCTGTATGCCACGTTTCTCCGGGGGTCGCCGTTTCGTCCGGTTGCCGCAGGAAGCATCGCGCAGGCTCGTGAGATTCTTCGCCGTGAACCCATTGAGGCCATCGTGCTGGATGTGCTGCTGCCCGACACCAGCGCGTGGCAGTGGCTCGCGGAATTGAAAGCCGCCGACGCGACCAAGCATCTCCCGGTGCTTGTCGCCTCATCGGTGGACGATCCACGCAAGGCGCTGGCATTGGGCGCAGACGCCTACGCCGTCAAGCCGATCGAACGCGCGTGGCTGCTGAATCGATTGTCGACGCACACGTCCGTCCAGTCCAGACCATCGTACCGGTTGCCGTTGGCCTTGGTGATCGACGACCAGGAGGCGGACCGCTACATTCTGACGCGGATGGCCGGCGAATGCGGCTGTGCGGTCGTCGAGGCCGCGAACGGGCGGGAGGGGCTGCGACTCGCGCGTGAACTGCATCCGGATGTCGTCCTGCTGGATTGGTCGATGCCGGAACTCTCGGGGCGGGAGGTCATCGAGTGTCTTCGGAGTGAACCGTCGACCAGCCGGATTCCCGTTATCGTCATCACCTCGCAAGCGCCGGATGTGACGGCTTGGCAGGACCACCGGAAGCCGCGTGCGGTGCTCGATAAGGCGGGACTTTCGGCAGCCGCACTCGGTCAGGTCTTGGATGATATGGGCATAGGACACGGTGACGGAACGGAGCGGCGGCCGACGGCGCCCATCGTATCCGAGTGTGAACCGGCCTAAGACCGCCTCAGTCGACGAATGCCGGGGCGGAAAAGGAAGGTGGGGACATGAGGGGAGAACAACTCACGATTCTCAACGTGGACGACCAAGAACCCGGGCGCTATGCCAAGCGGCGCATTTTGGAACGCGCCGGCTACGCTGTGGTGGATGCCGGCTCGGGCAGGGACACCCTGCGTCTGCTGGACGAAGTGCATCCGGCGCTGGTGCTGTTGGACGTCCGCATGCCCGACATGAGCGGCCTCGATGTATGCCGGCGCATCAAAAGCCTCCCGGAACATGCCGACACGATGGTGCTGCATATTTCGGCTTCGAAAGTGACAGGCGACGATCGGGCGAAGGGATTCGACGTGGGGTCGGACGGGTATCTGGTCGAACCGGTGGAGCAGGAAGAGTTGTTGGCCTCGGTGCGGGCCCTGTTGCGCTTGCGGGAGCGGCAGCGGGAAAACCAAGCCCTCCTCGAGCGGTTACGGCGGAGCGAGGAGCAGTTTCGCGGCCTATTCGAACAAGCCGCAGTCGGCATGTGTGTGGTAGGCCCGGACGGGCGCTTGTTGCGCGTGAACGAGAAACTCTGCGCGATCACGGGGCGCACCGCGGACGAATTGTTGAAGTATGAACTTCGCGATTTGTCGCATCCCGAGGACCGGGCCGAACATGAAAGCCAGGTCGGGAAGCTGTTGCTGGGCGGGGTGTCTGAGGTGTCGTTGGACCAACGGTTGCTCCGTCCGGACGGCGATACGATCTGGGTGACGGTCACACTGTCGATTCAATGGGATGCCGGCGGCCGGATCCAATCGTTGATCGGCGTCGTCGAAGACGTCGATGCCCGCAAGCGCGCCGAATTGGAGTTGCGCAATCACGCGCTATGGCAACAGCTGTTGAGCGAAACGATGGACAAGCTGCTGCGGGCGGATGATCCGGTCTCCGTCATGCCGGGGATTTTTGCGTCGCTCAAGTCGACATTGGGATTGGATACGTTTTTGGATTACGACGCCCCCGGCGGCGAGACGATCGAATTACGCGCGTGGTCGGGCGTTCCGGAGCCTGCGTTGGAGCCGCTGAAGCGCTTGAAGCTGGGCGAAGCCTTGTGCGGCACGTCGGCCCAGGATCGCCGCCCGATCATCATCGGCCGGCTTCAGGACGTCAAGGATCCCAAGGCCTCGCGCATGCAAGCCGTGGGATCGACCGCCTACGCCTGTTTCCCGCTGATCGTCGGCGATCGGTTATTGGGTACACTGGCATTTGCGAGCGGTCGTCGCCCCTCGTTTGAATCCGATGAAGTCGAGCTGTTGGAAGCGGTGTCGTCCTACGTCGCCATGGCCAAGGAGCGCCGGCGGCTGCTTCACGAATCGCGGCGGCGCGCCGAACAGGTGGCGGAAAGCGAAGAGCGGTTGCGGTTCGCCACCGAAGGCGCCGGCATGGGAACCTGGGATGTGGATGTGGCCACGGGGCGAACCGTTTGGAACCCCCAACACTTCCGGTTGTTGGGATACGACCCGGAACAGACGGAAGCCTCGATGGAGCGATGGTGGGCATTGGTGCTGGACGAGGACCAGGCAGCCGTCCGGGAGGCCGTCGCGGCCGCCAGGCAGGGTCAGGGCCTGTACCAGGGTGAACATCGCATTCGACGTGCCGACACCCAGGCCGTGCGTTGGTTGGCGCCGTATGGACGGATGCACTTTGATGAGGCCGGCGAACCGGCCCGCTTCGTGGGTGTGACGTTCGACATTACCGAGCGTAAGCAGACTGAGGAGCAACGGCAAGAATGGACCCGCGAGTTGGAACGGCGGGTGGCCGAGCGGACCAAAGAATTGGTCCGGACGCACGATCGCCTGCGCGGCCTCGCCCAAGAGTTGACGTTGACGGAGCAACGCGAGCGCCAGCGCATCGCCAGCGAACTGCATGATTACCTGGCGCAGATGCTGGTGGTGACCCGGCTCAAGATGAACCAAGCGACCCATATGATGGAATCCCATCCCGCTTGCGGCGTGTTGAAAGACGCGGACGGACTCATCGATCAATGTCTGACCTATACCCGCACCTTGGTCGCGGAACTGATGCCGCCGACACTTCGTCAGTTCGGGCTGGCGGCGGGTCTTCGCTGGCTGGGCGAGACGATGAGCCAACAGGGCCTCAAAGTGGACGTGACCGTGCCGGCCGTTTCGCCTCCGCTCTCGGAGGACAGCACGCGGCTGCTGTACCAGTGCGTCCGAGAACTCCTCTTCAACGTGTTGAAGCATTCCGGCTGCCATCAGGCGTCCGTGACAATGATCCGCGAGGGCCGGGGACTCACGATCCTGGTGGAGGATTCAGGGCAAGGCTGCGATCCCTCGTCGGTGATGGAGGCCAAAACAGGGAAGTTCGGCCTCTTCAGCATTCGAGAGCGCATGGAGGCCATTGACGGGTGGATGCAGCTCGAGTCCAAGAGCGGGGAGGGTACGAGGGTAACGTTGGGGGTGGCCTTGGCCGGCCTGGCGGACGACCAGTCCGCCGTCAGTACCGCTGCGGCGGCCTCAGCTGCGCCGACTTGCCATGGCTCCGCCGAAGGACCGGCCGAACGCGACCTCGCCGCCCGCGGCCTGGCCCCGATTCGGGTGCTCTTGGTCGACGACCATGCCATGGTCCGCCAGGGGTTGCGCAGCGTCTTGGACGGGTATGCCGACCTGGATATCATCGCCGAGGCGGCCGACGGCGAGGAGGCCGTCCATTTGGCCACCATGCTCAAACCCGACGTGATCGTCATGGACGTGAATCTTCCGAGGCTGGACGGCATCGAAGCAACCAAACGCATCCGACACGCGTTTCCGGAGACGGTGGTGGTGGGGCTCTCGGTGAATCAGGCCGACCATGTGGCGAGAGCCATGAAAGAAGCCGGGGCCGCCGCTTTTCTGACCAAGGAAAGTGCGGCCGATCAGCTCTATGAAACGATCGAGTCGGTGGTGGTGAAAGCCGGCCATGATGTCTGAGCCGGGTCCCCGAACGGTGTGCGTGGTTCCGACTCCATGACTCAGACCGCGACGAAGGAACTCTCGTAGGGTGAGCTTCTCCAATCCGTTGATTCTCCACGTTCAGCGTGCCGGTCCTGCCGTCGATGATCGAGCGGCATGGCTTGGTCATGCCGGCTTCCGCGAAGCGCACGCCGGATTCGAAGACAACCTTGTGCCCGTGCTGGCCGACCTTCAGCCTGATCTGCTCCTGCTGCACGCCGGCACGGTGCTGAGCGACGCGCTCGACCTCTGCCGCCTTCTGCAGTCGCACCCCGAGCATCGGCATCGATTGCGGGTAATGCTGTCGGACCGGCGGGACGCCGAGTCCCGTGCGGCCGCGTTGAACCACGGAGCGGATGGGTATCTGGAGGAACCGGCCGATCCCGACGACGTGATCGCGACCGTGAGGGCGCTCCTGAGGCGTGCCGCGACCGACTTCGACCGGCATGCGTTCATGCGACAAGTGCTCGACACCGACCCGAACTTCATTTTCGCGAAAGACGAGCACGGCCGATTCACCTTGGTCAACAGGGCCGTGGCCGAGTGTTATGGGACTACGGTCGAACAGCTGATCGGGAAGACGGACGCCGACTTCAATGCACGATCGGAGGAAGTGCGGTGGTTTCGAACTCACGACCTAGAGGTGATGGAGACGTTGAGTGAGCGGCGCATCGCCGAAGAGGTGATTACGGATGCCGCCGGGAGGAGACGCTGGCTTCAAACGGTGAAGCGCCCGATTGTGAACGAGGAGGGACGGGCGGTCCAAGTCTTGGGCGTCTCCACCGATATCACTCAACGCAAGCGGGTGGAGGAGTCTCTCGCGCGTTAGTTGGATCTGAACCGCGCGATCACCGAGAACTCGACCCAGGCCCTGTTTCTCCTTGACGCCCGCGGGCAGTGCACCGTAATGAATCGGGCGGCCGAAGCCATGTTCGGCTTTTCACCGAGCGAGATCGGTGACAGCCCGCTGCATGACCAGCTCCATCGTCACCGTCTCGCCCGGTCAACCGACGCGTGTGTGCTCCGCCGAGCGCTTGCCGAGGCCCGCCCCCTTCGCGAACACGAGGATGTGTTGCTGCGCCGCACCGGCGACTGTTTTCCCGTACTGGTGGCCGCCAGCCCGATCATGGAGAACGGGCGTCTCGTCTCCACGGTCATGGAAGTCCGCGATGTGACGGAGCAGGTCCGGAGTCGGCACGAATTGGCCCTGGTGAAGGACCAGCTGCAACTCATCCTGCGCTCAGCCGGCGAAGGGATCTATGGCCTGGACCTGGGCGGCCGGGCGGTCTTCGTCAATCCGGCCGGCGCGGCGATGTTCGGATATCGGGAACACGACCTACTGGGGCGGGATCTGCTCCGCCTGCTCTCTGTTCCGCGCGGGGACGGCACGCCCTCGCCCGGCAAACCGCCGGCCCTGTCCGCCGTCTTGCAGGACGGCACGACCCGCTACGTCCACGATGAGACGTTTTGGGACAAGGAGGGTCATCCGCGGGCGGTGGCCTACACCTGTTCGCCCATCATTGAAGGTCACGGCGTCACCGGGGCCGTCATGGTCGTGCGGGATATGACGGAGAGCCGGCGAGTCCAGGAGGCGTTGCGGCAGAGCGAGGAGCGCCTCCGGCTTGCGCTGGCCGCCGGACACATGGACGCTTGGGACATCGATCTGAGCACGAGCCGACCCGATGAGGAAGGGGAAGCGCGTGGCCTGGCCGACCAGCGAGGCGACGGGATGGCGCCTTCTCTACGGACGTTTCTCGATCGGGTGCATCCGGACGATCGAGCGGCGGTGCTCCGGCGCGTGCAGGAAGCGATCGAGTGCGGTGAATTTCATCAGGAATTCCGGATCACGCGTCCCGACGGCCAGATCCGATGGCTCGTCAGCCGGGGACTCGTGCTCACAGACGCGAACAACCGGCTCAAGCGCTTGGTCGGCATCGATTTCGATATGACGGACCGCAAGGCCTTGGAGGAACGGCTCCGGTCGTTCACCCTGGAGTTGGAGTGGCGAGTGGCCGAGCGCACACGGGAACTTGAGCAGTCGCAGCAACGGCTGCGTGCGCTGGCCACCGAGTTGAATTTGACGGAGCAGCGTGAGCGCAAGCGGCTCGCGACGGACCTGCACGACTACCTCGCGCAATTGCTGGTGCTGGTGCGACTCAAACTGGGCCAAATCAGACGCACCAAGTCCGTGGCCGAGGATACGGCGAAGCTGCTGCAGGAGACCGAGGGGGTCATCAACGAGGCCTTGGCCTATACACGAACCCTGGTCACCCAACTGAGCCCTCCCGTCCTTCGTGACTTCGGCTTGCCGGCCGCCTTGACGTGGTTGAGCCAGCAGATGTTGCGGCAGGAACTCTCGGTGTCGGTGACCCAACGGGTGCCCGACGCGCTGCCGTTGCCGGAAGACCAGGCCGTCTTGCTGTTCCAATCCGTCCGCGAGTTGTTGCTGAATGTGAAAAAGCACGCGGGTACGTGTGAAGCGATGGTAATCATGGAACGGGCGCAGGACGAATTGCGGGTGACGGTCCGCGATCACGGGAAGGGCATGTCGCCTGATTCGGCTGCCTCCGACGGGCCTTCGTCGGCGCTCTCTTCACAGTTCGGCTTGTTCAGCATCAACGAACGGATGCGGGCGGTCGGCGGGCGGTTCGAATGCGAATCGATGCCGGGTTGCGGCACGATCGCACGATTAGTCCTGCCGCTGCCAGCGGAGGATGTTCAGCCGTCAGCAGCGCGGCAGGACGTCCCACTGGATGGCGAACGCTCCCATGACGAGGGGTCGTCCCCCGGTGAGTCGCGCGCGACGCGTCCGTCCGCGGCCGCGGTCCGCGTGCTGCTGGCCGACGACCACGCCATGATCCGGGAAGGCCTTCGGGGCTTACTGAAAGAGCATGAGGATGTCGAAGTCGTGGGAGAAGCGGGGAACGGAGAAGAGGCCGTCGCGTTCGCCGACCGGCTCCGCCCGCACGTCGTGATTATGGATTTGAACATGCCGGGCGTCGACGGCATCGAAGCCACGCGCCGCATCAAGGCCGCGTTCCGATCGGTGGCGGTGATCGGGCTTTCAGTCAATGGATCCCAAGAAGTGGCCCGGGCGATGTTGGCGTCCGGCGCCGACGCCTTTCTCTCAAAAGAAGCGGCCGGCGAACAGGTGTACCGCACGATTCGTGAACTCACGGGCAGGGGCTAGTTCTGCATCGAAAGGGACCAGGGCAACTCAACTCTACACATCGCACCGGATCGCACCGATCAGACCCCTCTTCTCCGATTCCTTGTTCGCAGTGGTGTCCGGACGTCGCAGTTGAGATAGACCTGTCATCCACCTCTTGGTGGTGCACCGTGCAGGTCTCTTTGAGGCAGTATGGTTCCTTCAGCGTCTTGTTCAACGAGTGGATTGAGCATACGCTAGACGTTCACCGGGTGATCAATTGTGACTGAACACGAGCCATCTCGGGATCCCAGGACGGAACAGGCGGGTTCCGCGAAACCCTCGAGTTCCGCGATGATTCTCCTGGTCGACGAGCAGGACACGCTGCGGTACGAGCGGAGTCGCGCTCTGCTGGAGGCCGAATGTCTGGTCATGGAGGCGTCGACATTGGCCGAAGCGTGGCTCATGATGACCTCGTTGACTCCGCATCTCCTGGTCCTCGGAGACGCCCGTTCCACCCAGGCACTGGTCTCCTTCTGTCGAAAGCTTAAAGAACATGAGGACACGGCGCATGTCCCGCTGTTGGCGCTTTGTGCCAACACCGCCGGGCGAGTTGCCCTCCTGTCAGCCGGGGCCGATGTCGCCCTGGCCCAGCCAGTCGCTCCGGCCGAATTGGCGGCGACGGTGCATGGACTCTTGCGGCTGTCCAAACGCTCCTTGGAGACGCGCCGACTACTGGAGCGAGTGACAGGGCTCGAACGGCAATTCGCCGAGGCCGCCAATTGCGGGATGTGGGATTGGGATATCACCAGCGGGAAGCTGGATTGGTTCGGCAAGACCGAACGGTTGGCCGGCCTTCGACCGGGATCTTTCAGCGGCAAGGTCGAAGCCTTCACGGACGTCTTGCATCCCGACGACCGCCCACGAGTGTGGCGGAAGTTGGAAGATCTCATGGCCCGGCACGAGACCCACTTTGAAGACGAGCACCGGCTGGTTCATCCGGACGGGAGCATCCATTGGGTCTCGGGGATCGGACGGTTTTTCTACGATGAGGAGGGCCAAGCGGTCCGCATGACGGGGGTCGTCCAGGATATCACGAGGCGGAAGCTGGCCGAGGAGCGGCAACAAGTGGAGTCGGAACGCCGGCGGCTGCTGGCCTGCGCCGCCGAACAATTGCTGGTGACCGACAACCCCTGCACACTCATGGCCGGAGTCTTCGAAACCGTGCGCCGGCATCTGGACCTGGATGGGTATTTTCATTATCGAGCGGGGGACGGGCCGTCATTGATGCTCGAAGCCTGCGCCGGCGTGCCGGAGGATAGAGTCTCCGAGATCGCTCGGTTGGATTTTGGTCAGGCCTTGTGCGGGACCGCGGCTGCCAAGAGGGAGCCCCTGATTGTTGAGGCGCTGCATGTCTCGACCGAGGACAAGGCCCAAGTGGTGCGCTCGCTCGGCTTCCATGCGTATGCCTGTCATCCCCTGCTGGTCGGCGATCGCCTCATGGGCACCCTCTCCTTTGCCAGCCGGACCAGAGACCGGTTCGAGCCGGACGAGATCGCCTTTATGGCCGGCATCTGTCGTTATGTGTCAGCGGCTATGAATCGCCTGCGATTGGAAGCGGACGTGCGGGAGCGCGCGGAGCGGCTGCGACACAGCGAGATGCATTTGCGGGCGGCTAGAGAACTCAATCCCCAGATCCCTTGGACCGCCAAGCCGGACGGATCGCTGGAACAGGTCGATGAGCGATGGCTTCGCCTGAGCGGGTTGACCTCCGAGGAAGCGCTTGACAGGAGCTGGATACGGGTCCAACACGAGGAGGATTTACCGGGCATGTTGACGGCGTGGATGCAGTCCCTGCGCACGGGAGAGCCGTACCAAGTCGAACATCGTGTCCGGTGTGGTTCGGGATCGTATCGGTGGATGTCTTCGCGGGCTTTTCCGTTCCGCGATGAAGCGGGCCGGATCGTGCGCTGGTACGGCACGACTGAAGACATCCATGATCGCAAGTTGGCCGAAGCGGCGCTCCGGGAGAACCGCGGACACCTCGCTGGTGAGTTGCACTTCCGCGAGACCGTGATGGTCAATCTCGCGGAGGGCCTGTATACGCTGAATGACAAGGGGCTCGTCACCTACATCAATCCCGCGGCCGAACGGCTGTTTGGATGGACCGCGGAGGAACTCCTCGGTCGGAAGATGCACGACGTCACTCATTACCGGTATCCCGACGGCACTCCCTTTCCGGCGGAGGCGTGCATTGGCCTGCAAGTGCTGCAGAAGGGAACCACCGTGGTCGAACAGGCGGATGTCTTCATCCGGAAAGACGGGACATTCTTCGACGTCGTGTATAGCGCCGCGCCGCTCTCGTTGGAGGGAAAGATGACGGGCCTGGTCGTGGTGTTTCGGGATGTCTCGGACAAGCGACAGGCCGAGCAAGCCCTCCGCGACAGCGAAGAGCGGTTCCGGACCATCGCGCAAGCCGTTCCGAGTTTCTTGTTCGAAGCGGATGCCCGGGGATGCAATATATGGTCGAGCGACGGATGGTGCCGGTTCACCGGACAGACGCAAGAGCAGGTGCAAGGACATGGATGGGCGGAGGCCTTGCATCCCGATGACCGCGGGGCCAACCTCGATCGATGGACTCAGTGTATGCAGGACGGGGTGTCGTTTGAGTCCCGGCAGCGTTTGCGGCGCGTGGATGGTCATTATGCCTGGGTCATGGCCAGAGCGTTGCCGATGCGCAACGAGCAAGGGACCATCACCCGTTGGCTCGGGTCGGTCACGGACATCGATGAAATCGTGCGCGGTGAAATCGCCCTGCGTGAAAGCGAGGAGCGGCTGGAATTGGCGATGCAGGCCGCAAGCATGGGCGCCTGGGAAATGGACCTTGAAACAGGCCGGAGTATTTGGGATGCCCGTGTGCCGGCGCTGCTGGGGATCCAGTCTGTCAGCCCTCCGACGACGGTCGCCTCGTTGCTGGAGTTCGTCCATCCCAGTGATCGGACCCGCCTTGCCGGGGCTTGTGAGTCGGCGATCGCCGCGGGAAGTCCCATTGATTTGCAGTTCCGAGTCCTGCATGCGGACGGCGGTATCCGCTGGTTTGCCAGCCGTGGAAGCTTGGTGGCGGACGAACTCGGTATCCCTCGGCGCGTAGTCGGGATCGTGCAGGATATTACCGACCGCAAGGTGGCCGAAGACGCGTTGCGGTTTGAACGGGAACGTCTCAAGTTGGCGGTCCAGGCCGGCCAAATGGGGGTGTACGATCTCAATCTCGTGGAAGATCTCCTCTGGTGGTCGCCGGAGATCTATGCCCTGTTGGGCGTCTGCGCGAAAACCTTTACCCCCACCCGCGAAGCCCTTCTGGCCTTGGTGCACCAGGACGATCGCGAACTGTTCCGCCGAAGCCTCGACCGCGCCGTCGCAGACCGACAACTGTTTGTGCATGAATATCGCATCGTACGGCCGGACGGCGAAACACGCTGGATCGCCAATCGGGCACGGACCGAATATGACCCGGACGGACGGCCGCTGCGGCATTTTGGCATTGCGCTCGATGTGACCGAGCGGAAGCGCATCGAGGAAGAGGTGCGTCGGCGGGAGAGACACCTGCGCGTGATCACTGACTCGGTGCCGAGTTTCATCGCCTATGTCGATTCTCATGAGCGATATCGGTTCGTGAACGCCGAATACGAGAAGCAGTTCCAGAAGCCGCGGGAGGAGATTCTCGGGCGATCGGTCCGGGACTTGCTGGGCGCCGACTATCCTGCTGTCCAACCATTCATTCACCGGGTTCTGGCGGGAGAAGCCGTCAGCTTCGAACGCGACATTCGCTACAGGGGAACCGCGCATACCTCGCTCGTGTCCTTCACGCCGGACATGCGGGAGGGCGTGACGGCCGGGTTCTACGTGTTGATCACCGATATTACGGAGCGCAAGCGGCACGAGGAGCAACTGCGCCGCTGGAGCGAAGAGATGGAAGGCCGGGTGCTCGAACGGACACGCGAACTGGTTGCCTCGCAAGACCGGCTCCGGGCGCTGGCCTCCCAGTTAAGCGTCACGGAGCAGCAGGAGCGACGAAAACTGGCACGTGACCTACATGATTACCTGGCGCAGTTGCTCATCGTCGGGCGGCTCAAGGTGAGCCAGATGAAAAAACAACTCGTGCTTCCCTCCCGCGTGCTGGCGGCGGTCCAGGACGTGGACCAGATTTTACAGCAAAGCCTCGGCTATACGCGCACCATGATTGCCGATCTCAGCCCGCCGTCGTTTCAAGAAGGCGGATTGCCGGCCGCTTTCAAGTGGCTGGCTGAGCGGATGCAGCAAAACGGGCTGTGGGTGGAGGTGCACTCGACTCGGGAGCAAATTACCTTGCCGGAAGAGAAAGCCGTGTTCCTCTTTCAATCCGTCCGGGAGTTGCTGTTTAACGTGTTGAAGCATGCGGGCGTCAGCCAGGCGGTGGTGAGTGTGGAGACGGACGATAGCGGCCAGCTGGTCGTGGCCGTTGAAGATCGCGGGAGAGGCATGGACCCCGCGGCGCTGAGCGGACCGGACCAACCGGGCCATCTCGGGCTCTCCAGCGTGCGCGAGCGGATGGAAGCCATGGGAGGACGGGTCGGCGTCAGGTCGGACCCAGGCCAGGGGACGAGGGTGACCCTTGTCTTGCCACGAGGCCCATCGATGATGGGTTAGGGAATCAACGCCGTGCTCGATTTCAGCTGGATCGACGACACGCCGTATGGAGTCATGTAGACCACCACGTTGTCCCCCGGCTTGAGCGTGGTGTTCACCTGGGTGCGTGGGGTTAACTGCAAGACAGTCGCATGCCCCTGTTCATTCTTGATCACGATCATCGTCGGAAAGATTTGGATGACTTCTCCTTCGAGCTGCCCCTGTTGGGCATGGGCGGCGGGTGGCTGAATGTGTGCGGGCAGCAACAGCATGAGACAAGAGAGCCAGAGCATCCCGATGGCCGATGCCCATATGGAGGAAAACGGTCTCTTCATGACCCTTCTCGGGCAGGACGAAAAGGGGACGTCTCACCACGGCGTGGCTCCGCCAGGAGGTCCATACCTGGACGCCCGCCGGCGGAACCGTCCCGAGTTCCGGCCACCGTCACGTGATGGGGGGGCGCCGACCCATGATGAATCCCACCGCGGCAAAAATCAGGAACACCACAAAGAGCACATAGGCGATTTGTGTCGCCGTGCCGGCCACCCCGCTCAGTCCAAGGATTCCGGCGATGATGGCAACGACGAGAAATATCACTGCCCAGTTCAGCATGATTTGCTCCTTTCCTCTCCTCGTTAATGATAGACCGTGTCGTCTTGACCGGCCTGCGCGCGCTGCTCGATTTCCCGAGCCTCTCGCTCGCGGTTGGTGTTCCGAAGAATCGCCGCGAAGACTTCCAACGTGGCGGTCAACTGCGGATCACCGTGACGGATCCGGCTCTGCTCCAGGATGGAGAGGGATTTTTGAATGAGCCGTTCCGCTTCTCCCAGATCCCCTTGAATGGCATAGAAACTCGACAGCGTCTTCAACGTCAGCGCAGTGCGGGTATGGTTGACGCCGAATTCTTTCAGATTGATGGCCAGAGCTCGTTTCAACAGGGGCTCCGCTTGGTCGAATTTTTGTTGGGTGGCATAAAGGATGCCGAGGTTTTGCACTGTGGCTCCGACCCCGGGATGATCCGCCCCCAGTCCTTTTTCACCGATGACCAAAGCCCGATGAAACAGCAGTTCCGCCTCGGTCGTTTTCCCCGCGCTGGCATAAACCACCGCCAAGTCGTTCGCAGCGTCCGCGACCCGCAAGTCATCGGCTCCGTACTTCTCGGCTTGCTCCATGGCGGCGATCAAGAGGCGTTCCGCTTCGTCCAATCTCCCGTCTTGCAAGGCCCTGAGCCCCCCTTCCCGCCATGTCTGCCACAGGGTTTCCTGGGCAGCCGTAGGCTCGGCCCATGCGGCCGTGACCATGAGGAGGAGGGTCCACAGGAGCACCCGCGCATAAACGGTCATGAAACCTCCTAGGCGTTGAGCCGTTCTCCCTTGGTCTTCACGTCTCGGAGTTGATTGAGGAAACCGGATAAACAGGTTTCACAATAACCATCCATCAGGCGAAAGTGCCGTTCCCCGCCGCAGGCTTGTGCCATGAACGTGGTGGGGTCCACCCATTGATCCATTTCAAACGCCAATTCGTCTTCCGGCGCTTGGATCCTCCAACAGGATGCACACATGCACAGTGCGGTCTGTTCTCCCTGCCCGATCTCCTTCATGAGTTCAGTGTATCGGCCGGTCTTGGACTGGTTTCACTAGGGCAACTCCCTGTTGTCTCGCCCCTCCACCCTAGCCCTAACGCCCTCGCCTCGGCACGGCGCGGCCGTCAAAAGAAGAAATACAGACCCACGCCATACCAGCCGGTTTGTTGGACGTAGAACTGTCCGTCAGGTGAAGGACCTTCATAGTACTCCGCCATGACTTGTATCCGCCGGTCGCCGATCCGGGCGTTTTCCAACTGCACGCCGGCTCGGATTGACCGCCCGAGACTCCACTGTGTCCGTTCATTCGATTGAAAATCGGCGTAGGCGACCGGCCGGAGGCGTCCCCCCACGTAGGCGCGTGTGCCGGTGAGTTCAACGCCCCACTGGGTCGTGCCGCGCCCCAAGGTGTCCGGTTGACGATGGACGATGAATCCGCCGCCTCCATAGAGGCGCAACCAGGTGAACACTTCGTAGGAAACTTTCACATCCAGTTCTTCGTAACTCAGGTTGACCCGCGTGACCTGGGGGTTGGTGAGCAGAAATTCGTCGCCGAGATGAGAGCTTTGATGTTGGACGCGAAAAAAGGCGGACAGGCGCCCGTTCCGATAACTGCTGAGCAACCCGACACGATAATCGGCGTTGACCAAATCGATCGAGGCCGAACTGATGTCGAAGATGCTGAAGACGCCGGCTTGGATTCCCACATCCCATTCGCCCCCGAACCAGGCCTTGTGTCGATAGATGGAAAAGGTTTCTCCGAAATTGGCGGCAAAGGTGCCGGACAAGTTAAGCCCGTGTCCGAATTGGCGATAGGCCGCGCCGAATTGCGGCCAGCGAGGATCGGCATGGATTGGATTAAAGAGCGGGTGGTGCGGCAGCCAGGCGGATGACGGAGTGGCGGATTCCTTCGGCGGCGTCCCTGCGATTGGCGGATCCCCCTCCAGAAGTTCGACCCTGACGACCCCGGGAATGCGTTCGAGGGCGGCAATGAGTTTGGCCCGGTCGATCTGACCAAGCGTCGTTGTTGTGACGGTGACGATGCCGTCTTTGGTGGTGACGGTTGCGCCGGTCAACTCGAAGTCAGACTCGAGCACGGCGCTGGCATATCCGGCGATGAACTCATCCGTCGCCCACAGGGGGGAGGCCGTCAGGCAGGAGGCGATCAGCGTCGTCCGGAACGCCAACCTGATGCCGTGCCAGCCTCGGCTCACACTCCGCCCTCGCCCACCTGCTACCGGTTGTCAGCCGCCCGTGAAGACCCGAGGCTCAGAAATGAAAGTTGACGCCGATCGTGAACATATGGCCGCTGTCCTGGAAGTTCTTGTCCACAATGTTTTGGTCGCGCGATTCGATGCGTTCCAGCCAAATGTATCGGTAGGTCCCATCGATCGACCAATGGCGGTTGAGGAAGAACTGCAGCCCGCCGCCTGCATGAAGGCCAAATCGGTTCTGGGTGTCGCTGAACCCACCCGGACCCCGCACGGTGGTGTAGTACCAGCCGCCACCGCCAAGGAGGAACGGGGCCAGCCTGGTCGTGCCTAAGGGATAGATCAACGCCGACACTTGGACCGGGTAGGTATGGGTTCGGGTGTTCCCATTAAAGTCATTTCGTCGGTAATCGACCGATCCTTCGAAGGCAAAATAGTGAGAGGGATACAACCGCAGTTGACCGCCGCCATACCATTCTCCACTGCCGTCCCGAGGGTCGAAGTACATCGCACGGCCGCCCAAGGACACCGGGCCGATATCCACTTGATCAAACAGACCGCCCCCGTGGGTTTCTCCGCGGGTGTCGACCCCGCCATCCCGATGGTCGGCGGCGGCCGGAGCCGTCATGCACAACACCGTGAAGACCCCTAGGGCGGTGACGATGCCGATTCGATGCGCGCTGGACATTGTACACCTCCGGTGTTTCCGGGCCTGCGGGCTCGCAACTTGCCGTACCTCCTTTCTCTCGTCACGGCAATGTCGGACAGGCTCCTAGTGTTGTCCCCCATACCACGTGTCGGCCCACTTGACGACTTCCTCTTTCTTGTCACCGTAGCGTTCTTGCACCTTGCCCACGAACTTGTCGTAATCGCCCTCAATTTGCATGAGGTCATCGTCAGTCAATTTCCCCCACTGCCTCTTGAGTTCGCCTTTAAATTGGGTCCATTTTCCCTGAAACGTGTCGGTATTCATGAGACTCCTCCCTCCGAGTGGCTGTGATGGTTCGATGGTTTTATGTAAACAGGACAACGGCGGCAGAACGACTCTCCGGTGCCCTAGGGACCCTGCGCAACAATCCCTAGCAGGCTGTCGGAAACACGCCCCCGGCCGGCTTTGCGGAGTTTCCACACGAAAGACGGCGCGCGGTGAAGGGCCCTTGGTTCATAGCCTCCCGAACGGAGCCTTGGACCGCAAGGCCTTGGTCATCAATGTGTCGATCTGTAACACTGCGAGCGAACGTCCCTGAAGATCATACCGGTCACCTTCCGCGACGAGCGGGGCGCGGGCGGGGATGACATCTTGCGTGGTATCCAAGACCAGCTGCCACTGCACCGCCGATGCATGGGTCGGGAGCAGAAACGGAATGGGTTCATGATGCGCGTTCATCAAGATCAAAAACGTGTCGTCTTGGATGGCATTGCCGAGGTGGTCTTTTTCGTCGATCCGATCTCCAGCCAGCCGTACGCCCAGGCATCGGACATAGCCTTGCTGCCAATCCTCCGGAGTCATTTCCCGGCCGTCCGGACGAAACCAGGAGAGATCCTTGATGTCGGCGCCATAGATGCTCCGGCCTTGGAAAAATTGCCTGCGACGGAACACCGGATGGGCGGCCCGGAGCATGATGAGCCCCCGCGTGAACTCCAGCAGCCCCCGTTGGTCTTCCGTCATTTCCCAATCGATCCAGCTCACGTCGTTGTCTTGGCAGTAGGCGTTGTTGTTGCCCCCTTGCGTGCGGCCGATTTCATCTCCACCGCAGAGCATCGGCACGCCTTGTGACAACAAGAGGGTGGACAGCATATTGCGCTTTTGTTGCCGGCGCAGTTCCAGGATCACAGGATTGGCGGTCGGGCCCTCGATGCCGCAGTTCCAGCTTTGATTGTCGTCGGTGCCGTCCTTATTGTCTTCTTGATTGGCGGCATTGTGTTTGGTGTCGTACGACACCAGATCTTCGAGTGTGAACCCGTCATGCGCCACGACGAAGTTGATGCTGGCGAACGGGCGCCGACCGCTGGCTTCATACAAATCGCTGCTGCCCGACAGGCGGTAGCCCAGTTCGCTCACCTGTCCGCCGTCGCCCTTCCAGTAGCGCCGTATGGTATCGCGGTAACGTCCGTTCCATTCGGCCCATCCGGCTGGAAAGTTGCCTACTTGGTAGCCTCCTTCCCCGATGTCCCATGGCTCGGCGATGAGTTTGACCTGAGAAAGCACCGGGTCCTGCTGGATGATGTCGAAGAACCCCCCGAGCCGATCCACGTCGTGCAGCTCTCGGGCCAACGCGCTGGCCAGGTCGAAGCGAAAACCGTCGACATGCATCTCAAGGACCCAGTACCGGAGGCTGTCCATGATCAATTGCAGGGTGCGCTGATGCCGCACATTCAGCGTGTTGCCGGTGCCGGTGTAGTCCATGTAGTAACGCGGCTCGTCCGCCATCAGTCGATAATACGCCGCGTTGTCGATGCCTCGAAACGACAGGGTCGGGCCCCGATGATTGCCTTCCGCCGTATGATTGTAGACCACGTCGAGAATCACTTCGATGCCGGCACTGTGGAACGTCTTGACCATGGTTTTAAACTGGTTCACGCCGAGTTCGTTGTGGGCGGCATACCGCAAGTCAGGGGCGAAGTATCCGATGGTGTTGTAGCCCCAATAATTGGACAGCCCGTTGTCGAGAAGATGCTTGTCGTCGATAAACGCGTGCACGGGAAGCAGCTCAATCGCGGTCACTCCCAGGCGCTGGAGATACTCGATGACGGGGCGGGTCGCCAATCCGGCATACGTGCCGCGTTTGGCCTCCGGTACCAGCGGATGGCGCATGGTGAATCCCCGCACGTGGAGCTCATAGATCAGGGTTTCGCTCCATGGACGCCGCAGATGGCGGTCGTCGCCCCAGGTAAAGGCCTGTTCGATGACGACGGACTTGGGCACGCTGCGGGCGTTGTTGCGGGGATCCAGCGACAGATCCTCCCGGGGGTCGCCGAGCGTGTAGCCGAACATGGCGTCCGACCAGTGCAGCGGCCCCCGTAAGGCCTTGGCATAGGGATCGATCAAGAGTTTGGCCGGGTTGAAACGATGTCCCTCCATCGGCTCGTACGGCCCATACACGCGATAGCCGTACAACTGGCCCGGCCGGATATCGGGTAGGAAGACGTGCCAAACCTGATTGGTGCGCTCCTCGATCCGAATGACATGACTTTCCTTTTCTTGATCGGGCCGATCGAAGAGGCAGAGGTCTACCGCCGTCGCGTTTTCGGAGAAGAGCGCAAAATTCACGCCTTCTCCGTCCCAGGTGGCCCCCAGCGGATAGGGGTGTCCGGGACGAGCTGCGACTCTCTCCATGGTCGTTGTCGTCCTTTGTCGTCCTTTTTTGTTGGTGTTAGCGGGTGGTCAGCAAGCTGGCCAGGTCCTCGGCATGTTCTTCTTCTTTGGCGGTGATCTCTTCGAGCATCCGACGGGTCGTGGGATCGTCGCCTCCGATGTATTCGATCATTTGACGATAGCTGTCGATGGCAATCCGTTCAGCCACCAAATGTTCTTTGATCATGTCTTCCAAAGTGGTGCCCTCGGCATATTCGGAATGGCTGCGATCAGGAAGCCCGTCGGGCGAAAAGTTAGGTTCTCCTCCCAATTGCACGATGCGCTCGGCAATCGTATCGGCATGGACCTGTTCTTCCTGCGCATGCTCCAGAAATTCGGTTTTCACGCTTTCTGAATTAATGCCTTTCGCCATGAAATAATGGCGCTTATAGCGAAAAGTGCAGACCAACTCCGTGGCGAGCGCATCATTGAGCAAGCGGAGGACGACCTCCGGCTTGCCTTTATACCCCGACGTCATCGCCCCGTCTTCGATTTGTTGCCTTGCTCGGCTGCGGATAGTTTGTATATCGATCGTAAAAGACCCGTCCTTCATGGTCGCCTCCTTCGATGGTCCCGGTGCATTATTCGTGTGGAGTCGAGGCCGTCGCCTCGTGGCGGAGACGCGTCAACCACGTGGCGGCGGCTTCCGGCATCACCGCGGCGAGGACATCGGTAAACGAGAGCGTCCCAACCACCGCACCTGCCGCGTCCACCACGGGGATGGATTGCAAGTGATGGTCCGCCATGAGCCCGGCCGCCTGTGCCAGAATAGCCGTATCGGAACATGAGATGGGCCGTCGATCCCCAAGAAGGTCTTTGACCGGCACCATCCTCGGCGGCAACCCCCGCGCGAGCCCATTCACGACCATATCATGTTGGGTGAGGATCCCGGCCAACGCATGCTGTTGGGTCACCACCAACGCCGACACATGCTGTTGCCGCATGATCTCGGCGGCCTCCAGGAGCGACCGCGAGGCGTCGATGGACACGACCTCCGGGCACATCACGGTTCTCACGAGGCGGTCTTCCCCAGGGAGGACGCCCAAACGTTCATCGCGGGTGGATTCTAAAAAGATGCCCGCGTCAGGCGGTCTCTGCTCCGGTGGGCTCATGGTATAAGTGACGGTACCGGAGTGGTTTTACCTTGCACCACTGGGAAGACCCCGGGAGGGTTGCCCATGGAGGCCTTCTAGGGGAGTGACCAGGGGTGCTCGCCTCAAGAATTTTGTATGGATAAGGAGTGTGCCTTCAGCCATGATGCTGATGCTGAAGGGCGGCCTTCAAATAATCACAGTTGAATTCACGTCCACACTTGTACGATGATGTGGGATAACTCCTCGAGCGCCTGACCGGTGACAAGGGGCTCGGAATTACTGGCACAGGACCGGGACCCTTATGTCTAAAGCGAAAGTTCTTCTTGTTGACGACCACCCCTTGGTGCTCGATAGCCTACGTCAACTCATCGAGCCGCAATTCAACGTCATCGGCTGTGCAGGGGATGCCGAGGACATGCTGAACCAGGCTAAAGACCTGCGGCCCGACGTCGTCTTGCTGGACGCGTCGCTGCCCGGGATGAGTGGGTTCGAGGCGGCCCGCCAATTAAAAGTTCTGCAGCCTAACGTCAGGATCATCATGGTGACCATGTTGACCGAGGCGATTTCGGTCAGTGAAGCTTTTCGGGCGGGTGCATCAGGCTATGTGCTCAAACAATCGGCGTCGGATGAATTGCTCGAGGCGATTGAGAATGTCCTGATGAACAAGCGGTATGTGTCCCGAAAAATCGACGCAGACGTCCGGGAAGCCGTGGAACATGAATGGTTCCGTCCGGAAGGCTATTCCAGCGAATTGACCAATCGCCAGCGGGAGATTCTCGTTCTACTGGCGGACGGGCGGTCGACAAAAGATATCGCCCAGGCGCTGAACATTTCGATGAAGACCGTGGAGTTTCATAAGGCCAACATCACGCGGAAGCTCGGCGTCCACACCACATCCGACTTGATTAAGTTCGCCCTCGCGCAGGGCATTACGTCGCTGTGAACGCTCACAGGGTTCTTTGGGCCGCCCACGTAAGAACCCGCGGCGCTACCACTTAATGGATCGAGGTGAGTCCGGCAGCGATGGCATACTTGGTGAGTTCCGCCGCAGAGCGCAACCGCAGTTCTTTCATGATTCTTGTCTTGTGAAACTCCACGGTCTTAATCGACACATTCAAGATCGAAGCGATCTCCTTCGTCGCCTTGCCTTCAGCGACCAATTGCAGGACTTCGCGCTGGCGAGCGCTGAGCGTTTGTCCGAATCCGTTCGGTTCGCCCGGTGAAACGCTCGGGGGATTGACCGCTTGGTCCACCAGACTTTGCGTGACCATCGGCGACACGAAGGTGCGGCCTTTCATCACTTCCCGGATCGCCTGCACCAATTCCGAGCCGACAGATTGTTTGAGCACATAGCCGGAGACGCCCACGCGAAAAGCCTGGGTGACAAAGTTCGGCTCGGAATGCATCGTCAACACGATGATCTTGATGTTGGGGTTCGCCTTTTTCACCTGTTGGGATGCGTCGAGCCCATTCAACAACGGCAGAGAAATATCGACCACGGCGATGTCCGGTTGGAGTTTCGCCGCGGCCGCGATCAGCGAGCGGCCATCCGCCACGATGCCGACCAATTCGAATTCGGGCTCCAGCAATTTCTGGATCCCTTCGGCGACCAGCACATGATCGTCCGCGAGCAACACACGACTTGTATCAGACATTGGACTCACTTCCCAAGGCGGTTAGTTGTTCGGATCGAGAGAGAAGCCTCTTCTCTCAAGTCTACTGAGTTCCGAACCAGGACTCAAGTCACCAGCTGCGACTCTGGGAAATATTTTGGGCTAGGGGTCGTCCCAGTTGAAAGCTACCAGGTGATTCGTTCTCCAAACTCGGGAGGAGGAGAGTGGACGTATGCGAGTGTTGACCCTCAATAGCGGGAGTTCCTCGCTCAAATTTTCTTGGGCGGATCTGGAGGCGGCGTCCGGCGACCTCATCAAACCCGCCATTCATACGGGGATCATCACGGGCATCGGAGGAGACGCGACCTTGTCTCCCCGCGGTGATTGCGCGCCCCTTCGACCCTCGAAACGTGTCGTCGCCGACCATGGTGCGGCCGTGGCATGGGTGCTGGAGGAACTGCGTGAGTTTGAAATTGACGCCGTCGGCCACCGAATCGTCCACGGGGGGGCTCGACTCACGGAGGCGGTGAGGCTCGACGGGTCGGTCATCCGGGAAATTGAGCGGTTGACGGAACTGGCGCCCCTGCACAATCCGTCCGCCTTGCACGGAATCCGCTCTGCCTGGGCGTCCTTGGGCACGGATGTGCCGATGGTGGCGATATTCGATACGGCGTTTCACGCCGGACTACCGGATGAGGCCGCTTACTATGCGCTGCCTGAACAGCTTGCGGACAACTACGGTCTGCGCCGATATGGATTTCATGGCTTGGCGCATGCCTCCATGGTCCGTCTCTGCCAAGAAGCCGAGATAGGGGCGCGTCTAATTACGGTGCATCTCGGGCAGGGTTGCTCCATGTCCGCCGTGCGAGACGGTCGATCAGTCGACACCTCGATGGGCTTCACTCCGCTGGAAGGGTTGGTCATGGCGACGCGTTCCGGTGACGTCGACCCTTCAGTGGTCAGGTATCTTGTCAAACGGGCAGGAATGAGCGTGGACGAGGTTGATCGGCTCCTCAATGAACAGTCGGGTCTGCTTGGCAGTTCGGGGCTGTCCGGCGACATGCAGGTGGTGATCTCTGCGGCTCAGACCGGGCATCCCGGCGCGGTCCGAGCCTTGCGGTTATTCTGTTATCGGGCAAAGAAATACGTGGGTGCCTACCTGGCCGCATTGGGCGGTGCGGATGCGGTCGTCTTTGGAGGAGGCATTGGCGAACGTGCGCCGGCCGTCCGCGCCGGGATCTGCGCTGGTCTAGAATGGTGCGGCTTGCGGATTGACGACGCCCTCAACCAGGCGGTCCGTGACCGTCCGCCCGGAACTTGTACGGCAATCAGTACGTCGGACTCCTCCATCGCGGTGGTCGTCGCTGGAGTGGACGAAGAGTGGGAGCTGCTTCGCGGGACGTTCGAATGTCTTTGCAAACCGTTTGATGTTTGAGAGTGCACTGACCGATCTGGATGGTCAGCCGGAGCACCCTCCCATTCCTGGGCCGGCTAGGACTGTTTGTCTCAGCCGCAAGGGTTGCTCCCATTAATTCCAGTGTTTTGAGACAAGTTGTCCGACGGAGACAGCCAAGAGGACAAGTTGTCCGCCTTCACCGCGCCATATCCTAGCTCCTCCCCCAGATACAGGCCCATTCTCACCTAATTGCCGGCGGTTCGGTTCTTGCTGAAGTGTGCCGCGCGAACCAGGTCTAAGCCGAGTTGCAATGTGCAGTCATCATTCATTCCCGTGGATGGGCGTCGCCGACAAGAGCGAAGCCGCGGGGTTTTAGAAAGGAGCTTCAATCATGAGTGTTGCCAGGAGAACCGGGGGCCGAATCCGTCAGGGATTGTTCGCCGTCATGCTGGGGGCGTGCGTCGTGACCTATATGGCATGTAGTAGTGGTGGAGGCGACGGAGGAACCGCCGGCGCCCCACCTCCGGGCGGTGAGCAGCCTCCCCCCTCCGGCGGTGCATCCAACGATCAATTTGCTTATGTGATCAATGGCGGCGAAAGCGACATCCAGGCTTTTCGTGTGGACGGAGATGGGAATTTCACCCCCGCCGGCGGTGTGTTTACCGGGAATCTCCCTCATCATGTCAGGGTGGATCCGCAGGGCCGGTTTGTCTATGTCTCGAACCATGACGCGCCGTTCTTATCCGGCTTCCGGATCAACGAGGACGCGAGCCTGGCCGCCATTAACCCGGCTCCCTTTTCTCCTGTGACAGGTCCGGCTAATGCCACCGATCTGGAGCCCCTTACCTCTGCGCAGCCCCATAGCTCTGCCATGGATCAGAACGGTGAATACCTCTATGTGGTGGCCGGACATGGGGCCAGTACGCTGAAGGCCTACCGCATCGACGCGGGCTCAGGCGCCTTGACTTGGATCGAGGGTCAGAGTTTTCCTGTGGGCACCCACGCGCATCATCTTGCGATCTCACCCAACAATCAGTTCGTGTATGTGGCGAGCGACGGGTCGGGCGAGGTGCATGCCTTCAGCCGAAATACGGCCAACGGAGCCTTAACGTCGGTCGGGACCATCACGGGATTACCGGGCGCCTCAGCGGTGGTGGTCGATCCCCCAAGCACGTTCCTCTTCGCGACGTATACCAATGCCGTGGAAGTGTTCACCATCGGGACGAACGGCGGATTAACTCGGATTACGCCGACCAGTACCTTCCCGACCCAAAGCGGGCCGCATTCTGCGACCATGCACCCCAATGGGCGGTTTTTTTATGCGGCGAACATCAACCCCGGCACGATCAGCGTCTACAGTGTGGATACGACCACCGGCGCCCTCACGGACATTCAATCGCCCGCGCCGACCACCGGCAATGATCCCCACTACCTGGTCATTCAGCCGAATCAACGATTCCTCTATAGCGCCGACGCGGGATCGAATCAATTGTCCCGCTTTACGATCAACGAAGATGGGACCCTCGCCCTCGACGACACGATCCCGATGGGGAGAGGTCCCGTGGGGATTGGTATGACCAGGTTCGAGTAGGTTCACCCACGGCCCTTGGTGGCCCGCTTCACCCTCCGCAAAGGGGGGTAAAGCGGGCTTCGTGACATTGCCCCAGCCCGTCTTTCATCAGGTGGACAGATTGTCTCTTCTTCGTTTCTTGAGGACAACCTGTCCTCGTGTCTCCGGTAAACTTCTATTGCTGCACGGTGACTAGGGGATTTTAGCCCGTGTCAAGCGGTTCGCTTCTTGCTGAAGGAGGGTTGAACCCTGACGTCGTGGAGTGGGGACGCGCATCGCCCTGCTGTTATGGCTCTCCGCCGGGAGTCAACCATTTCAGAAACGCGGCTCATCGCACACCGTCCCGTCCATCGGCGACAATCCCTTCACTGACACAACCGAAAGGCGGTCCTGCTGGGATGCAGGTCGGCCGTGATGAGGTCAGGAGTCGTGAGTATCGTCAGGGCGTTGGCACATCAGGATATCGCCGGGGCGGCACGGTTGCATCGGCGTGTGTTTGGGGAAACGATGGAGGGAGATCCCCAGGAGGTTTCCCAGCGCGAAGCGTACATTCGGCGGGTGTTCCTTGAGAGCGCGGACCGTCACCGTGGGGTGACGTCGTTGGTCTACGAGAAGCAGGGGGTCATCCTCGGCTTTTTGGGCGTAGTCTCGAGAGAGATGGTGTTCCAGGGCAAGCCGATTGTGGCAGCGATGAGTTCACAATTCGTCGTGCATCCCGACAGCCGCTCACAGATGGTCGGCATTCGGCTCCTTCAGGAATATTTCAACGGACCCCAAGATCTCTCGATTGCCGACGAAGCGAACGACACGGCCAAGAAGCTGTGGGAAGGCTTTGGTGGTGCGACCGCGTTGCTGTACAGCCTCTATTGGACGCGAGCGCTCCGCCCTGCTCAATTTGCGCAGTCGCTTGTGCAGAAGCGGAAAAGGTTGGCGCCATGGATCGCCGGGCTTCATCCGCTGGTCAGAGTTCTGGACATGGTAGCCGAGCGATTTCCGGGAAACCCGCTGCGCCCCCCACGCACGGATGCGTCGGCACGCAGTGTCGGTCATGAACGGTTATGGAGTTACCTGTCCGAGTTCGACGGTCTCCACGCGCTTCGCCCGGAATACTCCCTGGCCGTGTGGCAATGGATTCTCCAGCGGGCGCAGGACAAACGTCATTGCGGAACCCTCCAGCACATGGCCGTCACGGACGACAAGTATGAGCCGATCGGCTGGTACTTGTACTATTTGAACCCGGGCGGCATCAGCGAAGTCCTGTCGATGGCGGCAAAACCTCGCTGGTCCCCCGTCGTCCTGGCCCACTTGCTGCAACATGCCTGGCAGGGGGGGGCGGCGGCGGTTTCCGGCCGGCTCCAACCAGAATGGCTGCCGCTGCTCTCCGAGAATCGCAGTCTCTTCCACAGAGGGCCGTGGGTGCTCGTGCAGTCAAGGAGGCCTGATCTGGTACAGGCGTTTTACCAGGGGGCCGCCTCTCTCTCGCGGCTTGAAGGGGAGTGGTGTTTGCGCTATCAGTGAATCTGACAAGTCGCGGGCGTCAGCGTCCTTCTATGTGCTCCATCCTATGGAGGCCTTGATGTTCAGCGAAGAGCACTTAATTGAAATGATGAAAACGTGGATCGGTGAACATGGGCAAGTGCGTGGACCAATGACGGTGAAGGAGGACATGGACCTCCTCGCCAGCGGAGCGTTGGATTCTATGGGATTCATTGAATTGCTGGCCTACATCGAGTCAGAGACCGGGCACCCGATTGATCTCGGCACGCTGGATGTGCGTGCGTTCACGTCGATGCAAACCCTAGCCGCTCACGTTGTGAGGACCAGCACGGGCGCAGAGAAGCATGGATGAACGCGATCGTCGAAGCGTATTCCCAGCTGGCTGAACACTATGATGATGAACGAAACCGCCGATCCTGTTGGGGACGCTCGGCCGAGCAGACGCTTGCCTCCATTCGGCTCAAGAACGGTCATCGCCTCGTGGTCGATGTGGGTTGTGGGACGGGACGGGCGCTTGCAACGCTCGCGTCCGAGCAGGGCTCCTCTCGCCGGTTTATCGGCATTGAGCCTGCGGCGTCGATGCGCACACGGGCGATCCAGGTCACCAAGCCGCATTCGCAGGTCGAGATCGTGGATGGCGCCTTTGAGCGGCTGCCGTTGGAAGCAGCTTCCGTGGACTATCTGTATAGCATTTACGCCTTTCATTGGACCACCGACCTGGACGGGTCTGTGCAAGAACTCGCCCGCGTCATCAAGCCATCTGGAGAAATGGACTTGGTTTTCACCGGGCGCCACAACGGGCGCGAGTTTCTTCCGAAGACCACACCGATCTTTCTGAAGTATATGGGCCCGAAGTTGCTGCTCGAATCCGCCGCCATGCGGAAACACATGACCAAGGAAAGCGCCCGCGAGCTGTTCGAGTCGGCGTTCGATCCCGCCCGAGTCATCGTCGAGGAGTCGTATCAGACGTATCATGATTCCCTGGACGGGCATTGGAGCTGGTGGGGCCGTGCCGAAGGACACTTCGCTCGGATGCCGTCCGACAAGAGAGCTGCCTGTGATCAAGAGGTCAAACGCGCCATCGCAGAATTGGCCACGGAGCGTGGGATTCCGTACACCATCCATCAACTTCATGTGCGCCTCACCGCGCAAGGGGACAAGCCGCTAAACCGTCGCGACTGACGGGCCCGGCTCGTCTCTCATCCGTCCCGCAGCCGAGGCGGCCCAACCCCTCCACCTCCGCGTCGTCTTTTGAGCCGCGCGTCAAGTTCCCTGCGAACACGTGCGGCGATGATCCCGCCTCATTTCTCGGTGGCGGGAGCGTCCATCCTGTTTGTCCTGCTGTCGTGACGGCTGCCCGATCACGGCAAATTGGACATCGGGGTGAAGAAACCCCGAACGTTCATACCGCGTGCCCAATCTGATATTCTCGGGCCTTCGGTGCAGTCGGAAGAGCACGTATGCAGGACGCGAACGCTCGGGCGGTCGTCATTACCGGTGCCTCGACCGGAATTGGTGCGTCATGTGCGGCCCAACTCGACCGCCTCGGCTTTCGGGTGTTTGCCGGTGTGCGGCGAGTTCAGGACGGCGATCGACTCACAGAATCCGGTTCACCGCGCTTGACCCCTCTTCGGCTGGACGTCACGGACCCGGAATCTTTGCGTCATGCGCGGGAACTTGTCGCGCACCAGGTTGGAGAGGCGGGGTTGGGGGGTCTCATCAATAATGCCGGCATCGCGGTGGCCGGTCCCCTGGAGGCCGTTCCCATCCAGGATTTGCGCCGGCAATTGGAAGTCAATGTGATCGGACAGGTGGCAGCCACGCAGGCCTTTCTCCCTCTCCTGCGAATGGGCCGAGGGCGAATCATCAATATGGGATCCATCGCCGGTCGCGGGACCATGCCGCTCATGGGTCCCTACTCCGCATCAAAGTATGCACTCGAGGCGATCACGGATGCGTTGCGCCTGGAGCTAAGGCCCTGGGGCATCCAGGTTTCGATTATCGAGCCGGGAGCGATTGCGACGCCCATATGGGACAAGTCGAGCCGGGAAGCCGCGGCGCTGGAGTCGATTGTGTCGACGGACATGCAGGCCCTTTACGCACCTGCGGTGGCCGCCGTGAAACAGGCGGTTGCGAACGCGGTGAAGAGAGCCGTTTCTCCCGATGTCGTTGTGAGGGCCGTCGTGCACGCTCTGACCGCGCCGACCGCCAGGACGCGGTATGTGGTGGGCCGAGACGCTAAATTCCGAGCAATGATGATCCGGCTGCTCCCCGATCGAGTGGCTGACCGGGTGATAACGTGGGCGCTGAAGCTCCCTGACTACGGAACACAATAGCGTACAGGCGGCGCCGCCGAATGGACGACATGACGGGCCACGAGGAAGCAGGCCTACCCGACCAGATCGGGATTCAACCGGTTTAGCGGGCGAACGGAGAGCGCTTTGATCTCGTTATACACAATGGTGCGTCCGGCCTGCCGTAGACGGCTGAAGACGCCTTCGACGATCACTTGATCGCCCTCGCGCACCTCTGCTTGGCCGAGGCTCACGACCTTCAAGGTCCCGGCGTGATCCTGAAGCAGAAACCCATACGCGGGTTGTCCCTGTCGGTTAGTGGCGAGCTGCACATTGGTGACCTTTCCTGAGACGATGATCTCCTGCCGGTCATACTGCTCTGGATGCGCGAGCAGTTCCGCTATTTCAAGCAACCCGGCGTGGGTCGTCGAGGAGAGGGCAGGGAGCGACACGAAGGACAGGACAAACACTGCAAGCGTGATGAGGGGCAGTGCTGGACGAGACGCGGCATGGCTCATCATGACGGAATCCGATTATACCAAGACAACTCGGAATCGCAAGACGGAACTGTTCTTTACCATTTATCCGATGCCCGCCCGCTGGCATCTTCTCCGATGAAATTGTGCAATATCTGTTTCTGCAGGTCGGTGATCTCGGGTTTCGCACTCTCCGCCTGGCCCTCAATCGCCCCCGTGTCGGCTTTAAGCCTGGGCGCAGTACGTTTCAGCAGTTCTTCCTCCAGCGCCTCGTCCCTGGTGTCGGTCTCATTCTGAATGGCGACCAGCCGCTGTAGCCCAAAGAGCGTGCGCGTGCTTTCACTGTGCATGGCATTGGAACTGGCCCCGAAGACCAGGGAATTCCAAAACTTGACCTCCATCGCTTCCGGGATACCGATCAATGCATAGGCCGACAATTTCTCAATCAAGGCGGTCTCGGTTTGCTCCAAGCCGTCATAGGAGGAGACGGATCGTTCGATCGGCGTACGGGCTAGGACTGCCAACGTTTCCTTCCACAGGTCGATGGGAGGCGCCGTCTCGGGCGACATGGCGATTCCAGTGAGTTTCCCCTGCAAGGCCATGAGGTATTGGGACAAGAACTTGACCCTGCGCGCGGCGAGAGTCCCGGCCGGGATACCCCAGATATGCCCGATCTCATGATCCTGGAGCGTCGTCGCGTCCGACGTGTGGCGTTCACGTTCCGCCAAATCGAGGCGCTTCCTGAATCGCTCCGCACACCGCAGCAGGGTTTGCAGTTCAACCGCCAGCCGATGGTTCTGGTAGTCCTCAGCCGAAATTTCGTCCTTGTCCCAGCGTTCGTCCAACACGCGGAGTACCGGCCTGGGCACCGCCACACGCGCCTGTGCTTTCAGTTCATGGAGAGCCTCATCGGAAACCCCACGGGCTGAAAGCAGCGCGGTTGCGCGTCCGGCCATGGCTTCCGCCGTCTCGGCCAATCGCTTGAGGGCCGTGCATTGCAGCCCGGTTCGCTCGCGGCGGAGGCGGGCACGCCGGCGGTATTCGTCCCGGCGATTGATCATCGCGGAGATGGATTCTTGGGTCATGGTGGTAATGGGCTTGGTCCCGGACACGCAACGGGGATCGGGGCGGTCGGACACCATGAAGAGAATTTCGTCATGGGTCACATCCATGTGCTGGAGGAGGAGCAATCGCAGCATAATGCGGCCTTGGATGGGCAAGCCGGCAATCACCTCATGAATGAGGTCCACGGTCAGGGGGGATGTGGCGAGGGCGTGTGTCATATGATGCCTCGACTAGGCGGTTCCGGTCTGTTGCTGATGCGTTTCGAGATAGAGAGCGACATATTCTCGCACTTCCTGCACGGTGCCGCTGATGAACATTTCGCGTGGTATTTCAATTCGAACTAATTTCGCGGGATCGACGCCGCGCTCCTTCGCGTAATGCTCATCGATGTACAGACTGACGGAACCGTCGGGAAAGCGGAGCGCATATAAGGAGGTTGTATCGGCCATCACACCTCATCCGTACGGTTGGATCGACCAGTACTGGTACCACAAGCTTCGGCGGCCTGTCAAAGCCGGGAGTCCGCGGCAGGGCCCGTCTATGGCCGGCCCTGGAGCAGGAGACGCCGGCGCCAGAGAATGTATCCGGTCGAAAGGACGATCGCAGCCAGCAGGGTGTTGCGGATCCGTCCTGGTCCGAAACACGTCAGGTTGACGGCCCCATTGGTAAAGCCGTACGCGGCGTACATGAGATAGACGAAGAGCGACCAGCGCCTCAATCGCAGGAATCCGTATCCGACCGCAATATGCAGGGCGGGCGAAAGGGCTTTGGTCAGAAAACCAGGCAAGCCACCCGGTTTGGTGCAGTAAAAGGGAAGCAGATAGTCCAGATTGCGCAGAATGATCCAGGTGTCATTGAGCGCGCTGATGAGGAGCAGCACCCCAAGGAAACGGATGTCATGGCCCTTCTGCCAGATGGACGTCCAGGTACGATGCCAATTGCGGCCCCGGTCGCTCCGACCCAACCAGGCGTCATAACTTTGGATCGCCCACCAGGGGAGGGCCAATAGCATGAACCACAAGACTTCGGCCGCACGCCCGGAATAACGGCCCAGTCCCATGCTGACGGCGATCAAGACCAGGGTGCCTCCGAATGCGGTGATCGAAGGTACCAGGCGTCCTTGCACGAGCTGTCCCAGGCCGGGAAGGAGGACGGACAGCACTGCGGCGCGGAAATCAGAGGAGGTAGCCATGCAGGAATGCAAACGGCCTTCGATCAGGCGATCGAAGGCCGTTTTAGAGCGATCGTACGCCGGCTGTGTTAGCCGCCGAGTGTGTCGAGAGTTTCTTTCAAGCTGCGTCGGATGCAGGTGAAGATCGGGGTATCCCGAAGGGTATACCTCGACCCTTCCGTCTCCCGCAGGGCCATGACGAGATCAAGGAAGTCCTCGGGCTTATCGCTTTCAAATGCCACCACCCATTCCTGATCATCCAACCCGAAGGAATACGTCGTGTTCAATTTGACGGAGGGGAATCGGTGGCCCACCTCGATGTGTTCGTCCATCATGCCCTGGCGGGCGGCTTTGGTCAGGAGGAACCATTCCCGCGTTTTCAAAAACGGATAGACAAAAATGTATTTGCTTTTTCCAGGCACGACGGTGAGTCGCTTGCTCTCTTGCCCCTCATGGGTGTGGTGATCGACGTAGATGGAGCGTTTGGTCATGGAGAGATAGGAGTAAGGGGTGGTGAGGTACTTACCCAATCCGGAGGCGAGAATCTTGGTGCTCATTTCTTGAAACAGTTCCAGCTCATAACTGATCCGCCACAGCATGATGTCGCAATCACCCCGGATGCCGACTGCCGAATAGGCCAAGACCAACACTTTGCCGGCGTAGTCTTCCACGGCGCGCAGAAATTCCTGCTTGCCCCTGGTGCGTTCGTCTTCGGACAGACGCCGCCATGCGGGATCAATCTTATAGAACACAAAGTTGACATACTGGCGCTTCGGGGGCTGTGCTGATTCCGGGGCTGGCATGGAGTCCTCCGTGTAACGTCTTGAAAATGCGCATTAAGAAGACTGCATTCTCTAGCATTTCAGCTTTTGTTTTGTCAACGGGGACGGCCGTCACCGGACCGTTCATTGACACGGAAAATACGATCTGCTACTGGCAACCCTATGAGCCCGCGCGCCGCCGCCACTGTTGTTCTCGCGTTGAGTCTCTCCTGCGTTTGCCGGCCGTCGCTGGCGATTGACGTTCACCCCGGTCCGGAGGCCGTCCAGGCAGCACTGGAACAGGGCCAATCGGCCGCCGCCCAACACCATCCGCCAGACTCGTTTTATGTTCGGTTCGGCTCGACAAACGACGTCGAGCCCAGCGGATTCTTGATTACGAAGCTGGGCGCCGTGTCCGTCATGGCGACCCATATGGCCTTGCGCGGCCTCGTCCCCAGCGAGGCGGACATCCAGCAAGTGTTGGCCACGAACACGATGTTGGTCAGCACGGTGATCTTCGGCAATCTGCCCACATTCGCCGTCGATAGCTATATGGTGCTGGATCAACATGGAAAGACCATCAAACCCGTGACCGTTCGGTTTGACGGGCGAGCGAATCGCAGCGCCGTGTGGCCGGAGGCGCCACGATTCAAAGCGAAAGTGGTGGCCTCGTTCGCGTACGCCGATTTTGATCCCACCGCCAAGACCAGCGTTACCGTCTTTCCCGCCAACGGCGGCGAAGTCACGTTTGTGCTCGACTTTGCCCAACTCCACTAGCGAGGGTGTGACACACGATGTCCCCACGAAGCCGCACTCCGCGCTCCCTTATCGCCGAAACCGTTGCCATCGGGACGGAACTTCTGGTCGGGGGGCGTTCCGACAGTAATTCGCTTCGCATCACGGAGACGCTCGGGGCCCTTGGATTTGACGTGCGGTTCAAATCCATCGTGGGGGATGACGAGCGCGACATTGTCACGATTCTCACTCACGCGGCTTCCCGGGCCGGCGTGGTACTCGTGACGGGTGGGCTTGGCCCGACGGTGGATGACCGGACGAGAGCCGCGATTGCCAAGGCCACGGGCCGGCGGCTCTCCCGACGCAAGGACGCACGGGACGCCTTGACGGCCCGCCTGGCTCAATGGGGACGCCGACCCAGTCAAAGCCAGCTTCGACAGGCGTGCCTTCCCGCTGGAGCCACCGTCCTTCCCAACCCTGTCGGGTCGGCACCAGGTTTTTGGCTGTGCTGGAAAGGGGCGATGGTGATTGTACTCCCCGGGGTGCCGCATGAAATGCTCGCGATGCTGGAGGCGTCCGTCATCCCGCTGTTGGCGAGCCGCCTGAACCGACGGCCGAGGGGGCGGCCTTGGGAGCCGCGCGCACGCCTTCTGTTTCATACGTGGGGGCTGCCCGAGGCGGTTGTGGATGCCAAATTGCAGGGGCTGGTTCGGAAGGGGGGACCAGTCGACGTAGGTCTGCTGGCGTCGCCGATGGGCGTGCTGGTCTCGCTGACGACCCAGCCTGGGCGTCAGGCGTCCCACTCCACATTGCTTTCGTTGGCAGGTCGCGTGCGCGCACGATTGTCAGAATGGCTGTTTGCCGAGGGCCGCGACACGATGGAGATGGTCGTGGGACGACTCTTGACAGACAAGAAGCTGACGGTAGCCACGGCGGAATCCTGCACCGGCGGCCTGATCAGCCACCGGCTGACCCAGGTGCCCGGATCATCGGTCTATGTGGATCAAGGGGTCGTCTGTTACAGCAATCGCGCCAAAGGCGATTTGCTCGGGGTCAGTCCCGATGCGATTGCGGCGAACGGAGCAGTCAGTGCCGAAGTGGCGGCAGCTATGGCTCGGGGAATTCGGGAACGGGCGGGCGTGTCCGTCGGGCTGAGTGTTACGGGCATTGCCGGCCCGGGGGGGGCCACGCCGACCAAGCCCGTCGGGCTCGTCTACATCGGGCTGGACGGGGATGACGGAGAGTCGCTCACTGCCGAGTACCGGTTTCACGGTGACCGGTCGGCGGTGACCCAGCGGGCGTCACAGGCGGCGCTCGATCTGCTTCGTCGTTGGGCGCTTCGCCGAGGCGGCGGATGATGCGGACGTTCTTGGCCGTGGACCTCACTCCTCCAGTCCGGGCGCACCTCGCGCGGATCCAAACAGAGCTCACACGACGGCTCGCTCGTGACCCGAATGTGCACGGCCGCATTGCCTGGGTGCAACAAGACACGATCCATTTGACGGTGAAGTTTCTCGGAGACACGGACGAGCGGCTTGTGGGGTCGCTGCGGTCGGCGATGGAACCGGCGGTGAGGCCGCATTACCCGATTCACATTCCGCTTGGGCGTTTGGGAGCGTTTCCGCACCCGGGACAGCCGAGAGTGTTGTGGATCGGACCGCCGCACGGTTGGGAGCGGCACGACCATGCGGAACGGCTGCGGGCTCTGCATCGTGCCGTCGAGGACGTGTGTGGATCGTTCGGTTTCGCGCCGGACGACAGGCCCTTCAGCCCACACCTTACGTTGGCTCGTGTGAAGGATGGCGCACGCCAGATCGGCCAGGCACTCACCGACAGCGGGGCCATGGCACAGCCGGTGCCTGACCTGTCATTCGTTGTGAAGTCGGTGATGTTGATGCAGAGTGAGGTGCGTCCCGCGGGACCGCGTTATACACGACTGTGGGAAATCTAAGCGGGGCTACCCCTTCGAGTCGGCCAATGTCGTGCTTTCATGCAAGGCATGGAGGATCGGATGGTGTGCGTCGTCCTGTTCCGCGATATGGCGGTAAAAGGCCAATGATCCGGACATGAAGAGGACGCCGAGCGTGATCACCGTCAGGGCATACATGGGAAAATCCTGTGTGTCCGGGATGCCGGCGCTGACCGGAAGGAATGCCATGACCGCCGTGGCGATGCCTCGCGGCATCATGGAGGAAATGAGGACACGTTCGCTGGGGCTCCAGGCTCCGGTGACCGTCCCCAAGCCGTAGGTGGCGAGGATGCGCACGAGAAAGATGACGGCGAAGAAGGTGAAGCCCCAACCGGCCATCGTCCAGGTCAATTGGGACACGTCGACGATGAGGCCCAGCAAGACGTAAAAAAAAGTTCGCACAAGAAACGAGAGTTCGACATTGATACGCTTGAGAAATTCGTCGAGGACAAACTTGGCCTGGTCCAATTCGTACCCGATTAAGACTCGAAGGGGCCGGACCAGTCGTCCGGCCAGGCTTTCGATGTTCCCCAGCACGAGGCCGAAGAGCAGGATGGTGATGGCCCCGTTGGCTCCGACCAACTCCGCCACATAATACAGAACGAGAATCGCCGCCAACGTCAGCATGTAGGAGAGTGTTTGCCCGGCCACCCAGGTGAGCAGCCTCGCCCACAAGGCCCCCGCCAGCGCCGCCAAGACGAGCGCGTCGAAAAAGGCGTGAAAGATACCCCGAATCACGCCTCCTCCTCCGTCACTCGTAAAGGAACTCATGATGGCCAGCGCGATCACCACGACGAACACTTCCGAAAACGCGGAGTCGAGACACACCAAGACTTTGATGGGTTCGCGCAATTTGGTCAGTTGGGCCACAACGGGAAGAATAATCGCGGCGGCGGTCCCCCCCAATATCGATCCCAGGAGCAAGCCTTGCCGCCATTCCCCCTCGAGTCCCCAGACGTACACGGCGGCGACCGCCAGGACCGAACAAGAGAAAACGGTGACGGCGTAGAGGAGGGCCATCGGCGTTTCCCGCATGACTTTCACAAACTGGAGATTCAGGCCGCCGTCGAAGAGAATGATCAGCAATGCCAATGTGCCGAAATAGGGGGCCAGCCCCGTGACGCGTGAGGCGTCGGCATAGCCCAGGATGGGGCCGAGCAAGATCCCGAGACTCATCAAGAACAGCACGCTGGGCACACCCGTTCGTTTGAAACCCGCCTCGCCGGCGAGTCCGACGAGAATGACGATCCCCACCAGTCCCAGCACTGTTTCGACGCTTATCTGTTCCATATAAGGTCTCCCTGGCGACTTGTCACCCCGCGGGCCACCATTATGCTCGGCCGATGGGGGTAAGGCAATATCCGGTCCCTCGCGGAGGGAAGACGACGACGAACTTAAGCTTTTCCCGGATGACAGGACAGGGTCGATGAGGTCTCATTCCGGAGGCCCATCTGTATGACGCGGTTCAGCGTGAGCCCTTGTCCCAAAATCGAAAAGACCACGACGATGTACGTGATGGTCACGACCGCGTCACGCCCCGGCCCCGGGGGCAACGAGAGCGCCAGCGCGACGGAGATCCCTCCTCGGAGACCCCCCCATGTCAGGATGGTGATCGTGCGGTGTGAAAACTCGCGCACCCAACTGAAGACCTTGACGTGAATCAGGACGCTGATCCACCGGGCGGCCAGGACCAATGGAACAGCCGCCAGGCCCGCCACGAGGTAGGGACGTTGAAAGCTGAGAACAAGGACTTCCAACCCGATGAGCACAAACAGGATCGCATTGAGTAATTCGTCGAGCAACTCCCAGAAGTTGTCGAGATGCTCCCGGGTGGTGTCCGACATCGCCCATTGGCGACCCTGGTTCCCGATCAGCAACCCTGCGACGACCACCGCGATGGGCCCGGAGGTGTGCAACAGGTCCGCGACGCCGAAACTGCCCATGACCAACGCCAGCGTAATGAGAATTTCCACTTGATAATTATCCACCGATCGCAGCATCCGATAGGCGCCGTATCCTAACGCCAACCCAAGGGCCGCTCCGCCGATTGCCTCCTTGAGAAAAAGGATCAGGACGTCGCTGAATTCGATGGACGGTTTTGGGAGGAGGTTCAACACGACCAAGAAAATCACCACCCCGACGCCGTCATTAAACAGTGATTCCCCGACGATCTTAATTTCCAGCGCCTTCGGAAGGCGGGCTTGCCGGAGAACTCCCATCACCGCGATCGGGTCTGTCGGAGCGATCAGGGCACCGAAGATGAGGCAGTAGAGAAACGGAAGCGGGAGCCCGACAAGATCGAAAACGAAATAGCCCAGCCCGCCGGTGATCAGGCTCGAGAGGATGGTTCCCACCACCGCGAGCGTCGCAATCACCCATTTGACGTCGAGCAATTCGTCCAGTTTGACATGGAGCGCGCCGGCAAAGAGGAGGAACCCCAGCATGCCGTGCATGAGCGCTTCATTGAAGTCGATGGCGCCGATGAAGCGCTGGGCCGACTCTTCAATGCCGAAACCCAACTTGCCCAGACCCAACAGGGCAAGGGAAAACATCAGTGCCACCGCCATGAGCCCGATGGTAATTGGAAATTTCAGCCATCGATGGTTCACATAACTAAACAGCGCGGCCAGACAGATCAAAATGGTCAAGGTATGGATCAAGGGCATGACGCGGTCCTCAGGGCGAACTCACTCCACAGCCTTCGGGCGAGCGGACGGCTGTCGGACCAGGCGTCGATTCCCGTTTTCCAAGGACTTGCCCATGGTGGTTCACCTTCCAGCCGGCAATGCGAGTCATCGCGCTCACAGCTAGTAGGTCTGTTTCTCGAGCGTCGGCACGATCTCGCTCTGTTCGCTTTCTGTGATTTTATAGCGATTGTAGGGATTCTCAACCATTTGGTTCGCGTAGAGTCTGCCTGCCGGCGCAGGAACCGAAAGCGTGATGTCGGCGTTGCCCTTCGGTTCGACCGTCACCACTTGCTCGATAGTCTCGTGAACATACGGATGCCAAATCTTCACGCGATAGGTTCCCGGCGGGACGTTGGTCAACTCGAACCGCCCGTCGGACCCCGTCACCGCATAATACGGATGGACCTGGACCAAGGCCCAGCTTTCCATATAGGCATGGAATCCACACTGCATGGTAAACACCCGCCGGCCCTTGGTCATTCGGACGGTCTGTGTGACCGGCGTGCCCTCATAGTGTTTGTGGAAGTGGGCGCTAAGTCCGGCCTCCTGGGGATATCGCAAACTGATCGGGAGCGGAAGATTGAACAACACCCGCGGCCCGAGATGCGAGGTTTCATAGGCTTGGATATCGTGCATGGCCGGATCCATGTTCACGACCGCCACGTCGTGCTGATCGCGAACCAGGTTCACAAACGGCAGGAACCGGCAATCTTTTGCTTCGATTCGAGGGGGCGGATTGTCGGGAAAGGGTTTGCCTTTCTCGATGCCCTCCAAAAAGACGACCACCCCTCGGAACGACTGGTCCTCCTGGACCTGGAAGGGTTGAAGCAATCGCCAGCCGCGCCCGTCTGAAATGCGACCGCAATAGACCTGGTCGGGAAGAGTCGTGAGGTTATACCCTTTTGGTTTCGGCACCGGGCCGTCTAAACGAACCGTGCCCGAAATAGTGCCGCCGTCGGTGACCGAGGTCTCTTCATAGGCGTTGGCCATGCTACCGCTTGTCATGATCAGCGCGCATACGATGAAGTGAATGCCAGCACGTGTGTTTGTTTTCCCCGTCCTCATGCGTCCCTCCGTGAGAAACGTACCTTGAGTGTCGTCCTTTTGTTGCAGATGCGTTGGCGAGGGACGTCGTGGGAGGATCCCACCCGTGACGGTAGGCGCAGGCGTGCAGCCCGGACCAGAGCGAATCAATGTGATCGATCATAACGGGATCATCTGAACGGTGGCAGCATCATTGGAGATGGAGCGCACCGGAATGCAGTTTTATAACATGCCCAAGGATATTCACCAAGCCGGTGTGATAGGCCTGCCTGAGATACCGGAACAAAACCTGCTCACCGATCCATCGCCGATGTGAATGTGCAGGTTGACGGGGCCGGTTAGGCTTGGGCAGCCGCCTGTAGCGGTCCGGCTTTCGACGCAGCCAGCTGCGGCAGCTGGACGTGCGATCGGCTAAACAGCCCGGCGGCGACGGAGGTGACCAACAGGAGAAGGCTGATGCCTGCTAAGCTGGCGATGGGGCTGATGGCGTCCGCCGCCCATCCAAATCCGGCCATGCCTGCCATGGATGATGCCATGCCCCCGGTGGCGAAACTCGTGAACACACGCCCGAGGAGGTGCGTCGGCGTGAGTTCCTGCAACATGGTCCAGACGAGCGGCGTGAACAAGGCCGTACTGCCTCCGATGACGGCAATGACGGCCCCCGCAGCGATGGGTGCTTGCAAAAATCCCAAGGCGCCCACGGCGATGCCGCCGACCGCCAAGGCGCCGGAGATGAGCCGCAATCGGCGTGTGACATCTCCCTGTCTGATCGAGGCCAAACCAAACGAGGCAATCAGCATGCCGGCTCCCAGGGACGACCAGAGCCAGCCGAGTTGCATAGGGGTCACAGCCAGCACGTCTTTGGCAAAGACCGGCAAAAGGAAGACGAACGCGCTGGCTCCCAGGCTGTACAGCGTGGCGGTCAACATCAACAACAGCACGGTCTTCTGTTCAATAAACACGAAGCGGAAACCCACGAGCAGATCCTGCCCCACGCCATCCGTCCATCCAGCGCTCGAGGCCGGTCGCTCGGGAAGGGTTTCCTGCATTCGTATAGGGATTAAGCATAGCGCTGACAACAAGAAGGTGGCCGCATCCACGTACAGCACATTCTGCGCGCCGATCAGCGCAATACCGATCCCGCTGGCCGCGGGACCGACCAGCAGCCCGACGTTCGTGGTTGATTGGATGAGCGCATTGGCCGCCGTGAGGCGGTCCTTGGGCGCGATCAAGGGAACAGCGGATGCCAAGGCGGGGCCGAATATTGTTGAGACAATCGAGGTGGCGAACACGAGAACATACAGTCGGTTCAGCGTCAACAGGCCGAAGAGATAGAGGAGGGGAATGAGGAGGATCATGGCCGTGCGCAGCAGATCGACGACGATCATCACCGGCTTTTTTCGGAAGCGGTCGAGGTACACGCCGATGAGTGGTCCGAACAGCAGGGGGGGAAGCGTCTGGAGCAATCCGACCATGGTCATCTTGAGCGCGGAGCCGGTCATTTCATAGACAAACCAGAGCAACGCCACTTTGTTGAGGCTGTCTCCGATCTGAGAGATGGTCTGCCCGGCAAACAGAAGACTGAAGTCTCTATTCTTGAGCAGGGTCCAACCATGAGCGCCGGACTCCGCTGATGAGACCGCCTTCTCCGTACGACCATCAGACATGTCGGCCTCCCGCCATGTCCAAAGCCTGTTCAGGTTTATGCCGCCCAAAGCTGGGCTCGGCGGACGGTCGAGGGCCGACGCCGTGCGCTGCGAGGGAAGGACGGACAGCACGGTCTTCGAGGATCCGTTCGTAGAGGGCGACGTAGTCCCGCGCCATCCGGTCGGCCGTAAAGCGCTCGTCAAAGGACGCCCGACAACGATGCCGGTCGATGAACGGAATCCGTCCGACCGCTTCCGCCATCTCCGCCAGACTGTCGCACACAAAGCCAGTGACGCCGTGATCGATGACTTCGGGGATGGATCCGCGTTCGTAGGCCAGCACCGGCGTTCCGCACGCCAGGGCTTCGATCAGCACCAAGCCGAAAGGCTCCGGCCAGTCATATGGGCAGACTAAGGCGGCCGCATTGCCGATGAAATCGTTCTTTTCCGCATCCGAGATTTCGCCGATGAATTCCACGAGGGGATGGTTGAGTAAGGGTTCGATCTCGGTTCGGTAATACTGCTGGTCGGTCGGATCGACTTTTGCCGCGATTCTCAACGGGAGCCCCGTCCGCTTTGCCAGTTCAATCGCATGGTCCGGCCGTTTTTCGACGGCGATCCGGCCCAGGAAGGCCAGATATCCCTTGGGCTCCGGATGGAACGTATACAGGTCGCGCGGCAACCCATGGTAAACCGTCGCCTGCCAATTGGCCCATGGCATCGGACGGCGCTGCGCATTGGAAATGGAGACCAGCGGCATTTCTGCGTATTCGCGGAACACCGGTTCTATTTCCGGCAAGTCCAGACGCCCATGGAGGGTAGTGACCACCGGCAAGGCATTGCGGCGTGCTAATGGAAAACCCAAAAAATCCAAGTGTGAATGGATCAGGTCGAAGTCGCCTGCGGCCCCGAGCGATCGTTCCTGCAACATGATCATCGGAGCATCGCGGTTGAAGATGCCGGTATTCAGCCGAAGGGCCTGAGGACAGATGGCCTCCAGGCGCCCGGCGGTGTGTGAGTCGCCGCTTGCAAACAACGTGACCTCATGTCCCAACCGCACCAGTTCTTCCGTCACGTAGGACACAATTCGCTCCGTTCCTCCGTACAGCTTCGGTGGGACGCTTTCCCACAACGGAGCTACTTGCGCGATCTTCATGACGGTCTCCTTTCAGCCGTGGTAGTACGGTGTGCCTGGGTGACATGCTATGGCAGTTCCTGGTCTGTCACAACGGATAAATCTTCCCGGTCGGGGATGAAAATGTCAGTCTTTGATGGCTTGATTGGATCGAGCCCCATCGCAGGTTCTGGGTGACCTGCTCATTCGGAACCTCCCCGTGGGTGAGCGGCACACCCTTCTTCAGCAATGGGAACGACTGTGAGGATCAGAAGGACACGCACCTGGCAGGGTGCCACCGACCCAGGTGCGTCAGGGAAGGTGCCAACGCACCCGCCCTCGGGTCAGATTCGGCCTATTACCGGGCTTCGACGGTCCGCACAGCTTTGACTATCTTGGCCTGCCTGATTTTGTCGAGAAACCGATCGGGTGCTTCAGCAGGATGGACAATCTCAACGGCCTGCCATCCATCGGACAGCGTGCCGCGCCGTCCCTGCACTTCGCGAACCAGACGTTCAATGCTGTCTTCACTGGTGCCTTCTTGGAAGGTTACCCAAAACAGCAACGGTTGGGGTTCCTGACTTCGCCGCCCATCGGCGATTTGCGAATTGGGCGCCTCCTCCCGTCGTTGCGCGAGATCGCCGCTGCCGCCCTTCGACGGCGTGGCGTTCGAGACGTCCACGCCCGCGGCTTTCAGTTGCTTCTTCAGCTCTTGGTTGCTCCGTTCCAGGTCGAGTCGTTCCTTGCTGAGGCGATCATTGGCGATGGTGAGGCTGTGGATTTCCGCGTGGAGCTCCTCCTGAGCATTTTGTGTGCGGCTCATCAACAGGCGTGACATACGATCGACTTCCCGACCGACCCCTTTTTCGCGCTTCTCGATCTCCCGTTGCACGGTCACGACGCCTGACGCCACGGTCTCTTGAGCTGAAGAAAGCTTCGTCAGGGTGCGCTGCAGCTGAGCCATGTTTTGCTGCTGTGTTTGCATCGTATCGATGGCTTTGGTTTGCATGTGCGTGAGATCGGTCAGGCGACGCTCGAGTTTCTCGACCTCCACCAAGGGCGCCACCCAGGGGGCCTGCGCCGGGGTCAAGGTCGGCGGTGTGCGGTCCGGAACGAGCCATTCTGTATACCGATCGGTCGCCAATCCCACCAGGAGGAGGGCCACCAACGCTTGCGTGAAGGCCATCGTCCGCATGCCGGGAATATAGGTCGGAACCCTGTGCCAAGTGGAGTCGATGCCGGCGGAACTGCCCAAGGCCCGGCGGACTCGTTGCCATAGAGGCGGTGCAGCCGTGAAGACGGCATGCACGGACCCGCCATGGGCGTGGTTCCGTATGTCCAGATCAACGGCTTCACGTCCGAGCGCGATCCTCGTACGTTTAAAGCCGTACTCCGGCGCGTACAACCCACCGAGCAGCGCCCCGTCTTCCGCGCGCAGTTGCACAGTATGAATCTTACTGCCATGTTCGGCATGCAGTGTCGCGTCCGAGCCCGCTCCGTCGAGCTCTCCCACCCGTTGATCGTTGATGAATACCTGAAGCGGTTCCGAAACCCGGCGTGCGGATCGGAGGCCGTCCGTTTGCATCTGCTTCAACAAGCGCGCTCTATAGTCAGCGAGTTCTTGTTCTTGTTCCATAGGTCGCCTCCTTCCGGTCATTCGGTTCCGTTCTCAAGACATCAGGGCCGTACATGAAACTCCACCCGCGGTTTATCGACGGATGAGGCGCGCGACCCGCCCAGATCCCAGGCCGTTTGCAAACAGTCCACACACAGGGCGAGGTGCCAGATCCGGTAATCGCCGCCATAGCCTTGCGAGAACATGTCCTCCCACTCATGTCTTGATAAGCACGGGTAATGGTCAGGTTCGCTTTTCCGATAGTGGGTCTGCGCAAATCGGAGCAAGCGTTCGGCGTCGCTGTTGAAACGATGACGGTGTCGGGTCTGTTGATCCTCAAATTCCTCAATTTCTTCGGCCGTGACCCCAAGGTCGTCGATGGTGCGTTGCCATCCGGAGTCCCGCCAGCGTTGAAAGTTCTTATAAATGCGTTGGCTTTCTGATCCCTCCAGGCCCAGCACGGTCATCACCTGGCCCGGTCCTAGTCCATAGCAGTGGTGATAAAGCGCAATGAGTGCATCGCGGCTGACGGCTGCCCGCGCGATCAGACCGTCGATCAATCGTCCGAGCGGGGTCAGCAAATCCGGATGATAACAGAACGGTTCCGGCTGGCTATGCTGCCTGGCCACCAGCGAGTCCAAGAGAAACAACGGCCGGCAGGGCACTTCATTCCGCCCGCACACGAGAAATCGTTCAAGATACTCGGCCCCCCATCGCAACACGAATTTTTCATGAGCAATGTCGTCGTTCCATTGCCCGGTTTCCCGCAGGAATCGCTTCGTGTAACTGGTGGCGCGGTCAAGCAACATCGGCAACGCTCGGGATACTAATTCGTCGAACTCTTCAGGCGTCGAGACAACCCGGTCAAGCCGGCTCGCATCGGCACCCCGATCGGGAGTGCCATGCGCTTTGGGGCTGACGCTTTCCATTCTTTTATCCATCGCTATTGTGCCCTCCCTGGGTCCAGAGTGCATTGGACAAATATGGGAAGAAGTATGACGGATTTGTCCGTTGTCTCAGGGACAGGCGCTTGGAATAAGCGGCAAGGTGGCCGCAGTGTCGTCGCGTTCGCGGGGGTGGTGAGTGTCTGTTTCTTTTCCACTGCAGTCCTTGCGGATGAGGACAAGAAGGAAGTGAAGAAGGGCGGCCATATTGTGTTCAGTGACGAGAGCAAGGACGAAAAATAGGACGTGGGCGGCAAGTAACCGGCTCCATGGGGGTACAGCCTCACGCTGGGCCTCCCGCCGGTCGAAACAAATTCCCGATCCTTAACCTTCTATGGTGTGTCACCAGGCCCTCCCAGGTATTAGACGGTGGCCCGTTTGAAGGCATAGTCGTTGTCTCGCCGCTCCCACTATCCTCTCGCGGCAGCGTGCGCTCGCTCGCTCACGCTTCGCCTCCCGTGATGACGCGCAAGTCGGGTTCTCCCACTTCACGAATCAGCCGTGCACGCTGTCGCATCCGGGCCGCGTCCATGAGCATGCGTCCGGCCCACCGGTAGACGTTGAACTCCTGCACAATGCCGCGCATGCTGCGCATTCTGGCCCGCTGTTCCACGGGGGTCATCGTCAGGGCCAGATGTAGCGCCGCCGCGCATTGGTCGACATGGTACGGGTTCACAATGAGGGCTTCCGGGAGCTCGCAGGCGGCCCCGGTAAATTGGCTGAGCACCAGCACGCCTTGATCGTCGTCCCTGGCCGCGACGAATTCTTTGGCGACGAGGTTCATGCCGTCGTGCAGGCTGCTCACGAAACAGAGGTCCGCCGCCCGGTAATAGGTTCTCAGTTCGGCCGGATTGTGATGCTGGATGAGGAGAATGATCGGCTGGTAATTCCCGAAGCCGAAACGGGCGTTGATCCGGTTGGTCAGCGCATGGACCTCCTCCGTGAATTGACGATAATGTTCGATGATCGAGCGGCTGGGCGCGGCGATTTGTATGAACGTAAAGGTCCCGACCCATTCGGGCTGGAGTTCAAGCAGCCGCTCCACAGCCAGAAATCGCTCGAGAATGCCTTTGGTGTAGTCGAGACGCTCCACCCCTAGGCCGATGCGGTGGCCGTGTTCGAATCGGTGGAGTTCGCCGACGTGCTTTCGACAGGTTTCGACCGAGGGATGATCTCGGACCGCGGCACTCGGCCACTCAATGGAAATGGGATAGTGATTGACGGCGGTCAACTTGCCGCCATGGGAAATGGTGAAGGCATCGCGGTCGATGCGGGATTCCAACAATCGGTCGACGCTGTGGATGAAATTGCCGCAATGAAACCGGGTATGGAATCCCAAAATACTGCTGCCCAAGAGACCTTCCAAAATCTCCCGATGCCACGGGCAGATGGCATACCGCTCGGAGTTCGGCCAGGGAATGTGCCAGAAGGTAATGATCGTGGCGTTGGGCAAGTGCGAGCGAATCATCTGGGGTGCCAGTGCCAGGTGATAGTCCTGCACGAGCACCACCGGATTGTCGGTCTTGGCCTCTTCAATGACCGCCATGGCGAATCGTTCATTAATGGCTTTGTACTGCTGCCAATCGGATGATCGAAACACCGGGCGGACATGGGCCAGATGGCACAGCGGCCACAAGCCTTCGTTGGCGAAACCATAATAATACCCGGCTTCCTCCTCGGCAGAAATCCAGATACGCCGGATCGAATAATACGGGTGGTCGGGCGGCACGCGCACGTGCCCTCGAGCATCCACGGCCTCCCGATCGGCGTTGCCGCTGCCATGGGCGATCCAGACGCCGGAGCAGGCGCGCATGATCGGTTCCAGCGCGGTGACGAGTCCGCTCGCGGGCACCTGCACTTCGATGCGGTCCTGCTCCCGATGGTGAATGTATGGCTGACGATTCGAGACGATCATGATTTCGTCGCCGGCCAGGTATTCATGAAGAATCGTTTTTAAGGTCTGAGGGGTCCAGGTCATCTGACTCTCGTCACGCATGCGCTTTTCGGCTTCCAATTGACCAATGAGCGCGCGAAGATCTTTGGCCACCGGTTGCAGCTCGGGCGAGTGGTCGTGATTGCCCGGCAGGCTGAGTAGTCCTTTCCCGCGGAGCATGGACCGGACGCCGGTGACCCAGCCTTTCCAGCTGAGATGGGCAATGAGGACCGTCACGAGGGAAATCACCGCACCGATGATGCCGAAGAGATAAAAAAGGTACCACTTGGTGTCGCTGCTGCGGCGCTGGACCCAGCTCATGTCATGGACGAGCATGAGGCGTCCGAGGGCCCGTCCGCTGCTTTGCACTTCGACGGCGGATACGTGGACGGCCCCGCGCACCAGCGGCAGGACCGCCGTTTGACCGGCTTGGATGGCTGCTGTCCCGCCGCACGGGATGGTATCGGGATAGGTCTGGGTCTTGTACAGGAGCCGATTGTTGCGATCGCAGAATCCGACGGCGTACAGGCGTTCGTCCTGAATCAGCCGGTGAAAATAACTCATGACTTTGGGCTTTGATTCCTCGTTCAACAGGTCCGCGAGCGGCCCTTCCACGGTCGTGGCGACGAATTTCGAGCTCATCTCAATGTCGCGAACAAACCATTTCAACGTAAAGGTATCGACCAGCGGAATGACGGCGTAGGCCACCCCTGCCAGGACAATAGCCAACGGCACGATAAACCGAAGCGACAGGCGCATAGGTTCACCTTGAGCAATAGCGGGCCGACGAGCTCGGGGCCGGCTCCCCGGGCGGTGTGCCGAACCGGCTCACGGACCGAGCATCGTCCTTAGCTCCCTGTCTCGACGCGAATCGTGCCGGTCGGACTGATGGCACCGTGCGGATTGTCCGGGTCGAGCCAGACGTTGTATTTGAGTTCCCCGGGCAACACGAAACATACGCTGACCGATTTCTGAGGGGCAATGGAGATAAAGTCCTTCATGTCTCCGAACAGCGTCCGGATTCCTTCCTGGCAACTAATTTCTCTCAGCAGGGTGGTCGTGAGAAAACCCAGTTTGATCGGTGTGGTCCGCAGATTGTGCCAGCGGACTTCTTCTCCCGGCTTGGCATACAGCACTCGCGGTTCGACCGAATCGCCGATCTGAATCTCGCGCACGTTGCGCTGGACATCGGTGGGGGGTGGGTGGCTGCACGCCGCACTCAGCAGAAGCACGACCATAGAAAGAACCCGCTGCATGTCGCTCTCCTTTGTCGTGTACCAGGCGCACCGTGCGCCCTTACGCTTCGGTGTTCGGCGGTGACCCCGACTGAGATGCCCGTGCCGCACCCGCCTGCGTCCGCAGAGTGCAATCATTGAAGAAGGAGAAGCAGAATTCGGCAAGCGTTCTTCAGATCGTACGATTGCGGCACCGGCTCGACTCACGCCGGCGGTCAGACGGGAGGGTGGAACAAGACGACGGTCAGCACGGGACAGTGCCCGCAGCGGTCCGCCTGGACGACAGCCGCCGTTTGCGTGGTCAGCATGAGATCGTCGAACGCGGGAGGAACTGAAAATCCTTCCAGGACGGATCCGCTGACGGTATCGGACGCTTCGGCCGGATTGAGCAATGTGATCGGCACCCCCAGCATGTGCACCACGATGGAAATGCATAGCAGCAGGAGAAACACCATCCAGGCCCGTCCACCCGGTTTCTTTTTGATGATTGAAGGCATAGAATTCCTGGATGATACTCCGTCCGACCTACTAGAGCAAGGGAAGGGGGTGTCGTGGCCCATCGGACGAGACACAGCCGATTTTTAGTGGGGGTTTGTATTATGTTCCTGTGCTCGATCGGCACCTCACGTGCCGAAACACCGCGTGCATTCGATCCGGACCTACCGTTCACGCGCGCGTTGGGAATGGTCACCTTGCGGGCGTTGGTGAATCATGCACTGGAACTTGCCGAGGATCACGTTGAGATGAGCGGCACGCTGGAACGGGGGCAACGCGAGGGCGGCCACCACGGGCGGGTCGAGGTCAGAGTCTATCCCAAAGGCAAGTCCCGTTCCGGAGAACATGTGGCCGCCGAAGCCTGGTTCCGCACCTTCAGTGATTCCGCCAAGCAGGAATTTCATCTCCGTCTCCAGCGCTCACCGCGAACTGGTTCCCCGATTCCTGAAGACGTGTATTAGGCTAGGCAGCCCGGCAGGCCGCCGGCAAAAAAGCTAGGTTTCCCCACCTCGCTTCGGTATAATCCCCCGTCCCAAATCCTTTCTCTCTTTGATGTAGGAGACCCCATGGCCGAGAAAGATGACAAGAAGCGTGCCTTGGATCTCGCCCTCTCCCAGATTGAAAAGCAATATGGGAAGGGCGCCATTATGAAGCTCGGCGCCGATGAGAAGTTGGTCGACGTCCCGGCCATCTCGACCGGTTCTCTGGGTTTGGACATTGCTCTCGGGGTTGGCGGGCTTCCACGCGGGCGGGTCATTGAAATCTTCGGGCCGGAGGCCTCCGGCAAGACGACGTTGACGCTGCATTGTATCGCCGAAGTGCAAAAGTCAGGCGGGGTTGCCGCCTTTATCGATGCCGAGCATGCGTTGGATCTGACGTATGCCAGGAAGTTGGGCGTGCAGGCGGATGATCTGCTGGTGTCACAGCCTGATACCGGCGAACAGGCGCTGGAAATTGCCGAGACATTGGTGCGCAGCGGAGCGATCGATCTCATCGTGGTGGATTCCGTGGCGGCGTTGACGCCCCGGGCGGAGATTGAAGGCGAGATGGGCGATGCTCACATGGGGTTGCAGGCCAGGTTGATGTCACAAGCCCTGCGAAAGCTGACGGGGGCGATCTCGAAGTCGCTCACGACAGTCATCTTCATCAACCAAATCCGCATGAAGCTGGGCGTGATGTTCGGGAATCCAGAAACAACCACGGGCGGCAACGCTCTGAAATTCTACTCCTCCGTGCGGCTCGATATCCGTCGCATCGAATCCATTAAGGAAGGCCAGGAGGTCTTAGGCAGCCGAGTGCGCGTCAAGGTGGTGAAGAACAAGATGGCTCCGCCGTTTAAGCAGGCGGAATTTGACATCATGTTTGCCGAAGGTATTTCGAAAATCGGTGAAGTGATCGATCTGGGCGTGGATAAGAAGGTGGTTGAGAAGTCCGGTGCGTGGTATTCCTACAAGGGAGAACGGATCGGGCAAGGTCGGGAGGCGGCGCGCGACTTTCTCAAGAGTAACCCCGCCACCGCCCGTGATATCGAGGCCAAGCTTCGCGAACTGGCCGGTGTGCCCCTGCGCGGCGAGAAAAAACCCGACGCGAAAGAGGACAAGCCGGCGCCCCCACCTCAAGAAAAACGCGCGCACAGGTAGGGGAGGGTTCCCTGACGTGGGCGCGCGCCGACGGAACAGGCCCGTATCGCCGGATGAGTGGATGAGCCTGGCGATGCGGTATCTGGCCCGATGGGACTGCCCCGCCGCCCAGATGGAGCGGCATCTTCGACGCCATGGCGCCAGTTCTCTCCAGGCCGCTCAAACGGTCGGCCGGTTGACCGATCTCCATTACCTTGACGATCGCGCGTATGCCGAGCGATGGCTGGCGCGTCGATTGGCGCGTCGACCGATGGGCCTGGAGCGGCTCAGATTCGAGCTGCTGGCCAAGGGCGTGGCGGTCTCGATCGTCGACGATGCTGTAAACGATACCTTGCGGGAGGTCAGCGAGGAGGTCCTGGCCCGCCGGGCGATCGGGGCGGTCCAGCGGAAGGGCCGACGATTGACCGCCGAACGGATTCAGCGATTTCTGCGCCAGCGGGGTTTCGAAGACGCGACCATCAGCCGTATGATAGGGTGGGTGGGCGATACTGAGGATGGGAGACATGACGACTAGCGCGCAGGCACTTCGACAGGCGTTCATCCGGTATTTTGAGCAACAGGGACATCATGCGGTGCCCAGCTCGTCGTTGATTCCCCAGGCGGATCCCACCTTGTTGTTTAGCAACGCCGGGATGAATCAGTTTAAGCGCGTGTTCCTCGGCGAAGAGACGCGGCTGTATACCAGAGCGGTCAGCGTCCAGAAATGCCTTCGTGCCGGAGGAAAACACAACGATCTCGAAAACGTCGGGTACACGCGTCGGCACCATACCTTTTTTGAAATGCTCGGCAACTTTTCCTTCGGGGACTACTTCAAAGAAGATGCCATCAGATTCGGCTGGGAGTTCTTGACGCACACCGTCGGGTTGGCGAAGGACCGGATGTGGGTCACGGTGTTTCGTGAGGACGATGACGCCGACCGGCTCTGGAAAAAGATGGGGATCGGACCCTCGCGCATCGTCCGGTGTGATGAAAAAGACAACTTTTGGCAAATGGCCGATACCGGTCCCTGCGGCCCCTGTTCGGAAATCCATTTCGACCAAGGCCGCTCTGTCCCCGGCGATGACTTTCCCAACGGAGAGGGAGACCGCGTCATTGAGATCTGGAATCTCGTCTTCATGCAGTTCAACCGCGATGCCTCGGGCACGCTCATGTCCTTGCCAAAACCGAGCATCGATACGGGAATGGGGCTGGAGCGCTTGTCGGCCGTCGCTCAAGGCGTCTACAGCAACTACGACAGCGATCTCTTTACCCCGGTCCTGAGGGCGATCGCCGAGCGAGCCGGTGCGCGGTACGGGGACCAGGAGACGGGCGACCGGTCCATGCGCGTGGTCGCCGATCATCTGCGAGCCATGACGTTTTTGATGGCGGACGGGATTCTGCCTTCGAACGAAGGGCGGGGGTATGTCTTGCGCCGCATCTTGCGCCGTGCCGCGCGCCACGGGCGGTTATTGGGCATCACGGAGCCGTTTCTGCACGACTTGACCGGCGCCGTGGTCGGACAGATGGCCGACGTGTATCCGGAGGTCCGTGCGGCGGCCGGCACCATTGCCGAGGCCACTCGCGGTGAAGAAGAACGGTTCATCGCCACGCTGGACCAGGGCTTGCCCATCTTGAATGACATGATCGCCAGAACACGGTCGGAGGGGCGGACCGTCCTTTCTGGCACGGACGTCTTCAAGCTCTACGACACCTATGGGTTTCCGTTGGATCTGATTCAGGAGGCCACCCGAGAGCAGCAGATGTCCGTTGATCAGCAGGGCTTTGACCAGGCGATCGAAGAGCAACGGACACGAGCGCGGAAGATAGGCGGATTCGAACAGGATACGGCCCGGCCGGCCGTAGCCGATCTTGCCAAGCGGGTAGGGACGACGCAGTTCATTGGGTACGACCGATTGGAGGCCGAGAGCCTCGTCCAGGCCATTCTCAAAGGCGATCGGATGATCAAGGAAGCCGTCGAAGGGGACGAGGTGGAAGTGGTCCTCGATGTCACGCCGTTCTATGCCGAGGGCGGCGGGCAAGTCGGCGACCAAGGCGTGTTGGTCGGACCGGAAGGACGGGTGGAGGTGGCGGAAACCACGCGGCCTGTCCCTTCGTTGATCCTCCATCGAGGCCGTGTCAGTAAAGGGCGAATTCGGGAAGGCGAGGGCGTCCGACTGAGTGTGAACCGACTCCTGCGGCAGGATGCCGCGCGCAATCACACCGCGACCCATCTCGTGCACGCCGCCTTGCGGGACCTGTTGGGGCCTCACGTGAAACAGTACGGATCGCTGGTGGCCCCCAATCGGTTGCGTTTTGATTTTGCCCATTTCAGACCGCTTGCGTCCCGCGACATTGATGACATCGAAACCATGGTCAATGAGGAAATCCGGAAGAACGAACGGGTGCAGACGGAGGTCATGAGCATTCAGGACGCCGTTGCCAAAGGGGCGCTGGCTTTCTTCGGCGACAAGTACGGCGACCAGGTTCGCGTGGTGACGGTGGAGTCCTTCAGCAAGGAACTCTGCGGCGGCACGCATTGCCGCCATACCGGGGAGATCGGCGTCCTCCGTATCGTGTCCGAGGGCGGGGTGGCGGCCGGCGTGCGCCGGATTGAGGCGCAGACCGGCAGCGGCGCGATGGCGATGATGAAAAAGCTCGAGGCCGACGTTCGAGAACTGTCCGAGCTGTTGAAGGTGAGTCAGTCGGAATTGATCACCAAGACCCGCAAATTGATGACGCAACTCAAGGATAAAGAGCGGGAGTTGGAGGAATTAAAACTCAAAGTGGCCAGCGGCTCGACGGTCCAGTCGACAGCAAAGACGATCGCCGGCGTGCCCGTACACGTACAGCGGACCGATGGCTTGGATCTGAGCGGTATGCGGGCATTGGCCGATCAATTGCGGGACAAGCTGAAGAGCGGAGTGGTGGCCTTAGGGGCCGCCACCGAAGACGGCAAAGTGGTGTTGTTAGTAATTGTAACGAAGGATCTTACCGGCAAGTTAAAGGCCGGCGACTTGATCAAAGTGATGGCTGGCGAGGTCGGCGGCACAGGCGGCGGGCGTCCTGAAATGGCCCAAGCCGGAGGAAAAGACCCGGCACGATTGGACGCGGCGCTCGAATCCGTGTTTGGTCTGGTCGAACGCGCGCTTCAGCGGTAAACTCATGCCAAGCCGTATTCTGGCACTCGACCATGGGACCAAGCGGATCGGCGTTGCGCTGAGTGATGAACTTGGGTGGACGGCTCAGCCGCTGGAAACCTTGGTCCGGCGAACGCTCGAGCAGGACATCGGCCATATCGCCGACTTGGTGCAAATCCATGACGTCAAGGAAGTGTTATTGGGATTGCCGCTTCGACTGAACGGCGAAGAAGGCCCGGCCGCTCAGTCGGTTCGTCAGTTTGCGGAGCGTCTGGCCAAAGCCCTTCCGGTTCCCCTGGTCACGTGGGACGAACGAATGACGACGAAAGCGGCGGAAGACCTATTGATCGCCGCCGACATGAGTCGAAAAAAACGCAAAGGTGTGGTGGATCGGGTGGCCGCCGCGCTCTTGCTCCAGAGTTACTTGGAGGCTCGAGCATCGGCGCCTACTGCAGCGGTGACCGGCCAACGGGAGATCGAAGACTGGGATGACTCGACCGACATCGATCCCACCGAGGAAGTATCGTCTGATCGGAACGCTGCTCGCGGTCGCCGTCGTGGTGGCCACCCTCATCGTCATTCTCGCGATCCGATGGGCTAATGCGCCCGTGATCCCGCCGTCGGTTCATCCTCCTTCGACCATTCTCTTCATTCCGGCAGGCTCTTCCTTTCAGCAGGTGGCGACCATGTTGCAACGCGAGCGCCTGATCAACAGCCGCCTGGCTTTTGTTCTCCTTGGAAAGTGGCACGAGGCCGAAAAGAGAATCAGGCCCGGAGAGTATGCGTTGAGTCCTTCGATGGCCCCCCGCGAGATCCTGGCGTGGCTGCTCGATGGTCATGTGGTGCTGCACGCGGTGACGATTCCGGAAGGGTATACCATGGTGCAGATTGCGGAGGTGTTGGCCCAGCAGCACATCACCGATCGAAACGAATTTCTACGCCTGGGGCGGGACCCCGAGTTTCTCCGGACGTTGGGCGTGACGGCCGAGACGGTGGAAGGCTATCTGTTCCCTGATACATACAGGTTTCCTCGGCCCTCGCCGGCGAAGGACGTGATTCGGGCGATGGTCGAGCAGTTGGGCCGCGTCTTCAATCACGAATTCAGGGCACGAAGCCTGGATATGAACTTAACGCCCCATGAGGTGCTGACCTTGGCGTCGGTTATCGAAAAGGAAACCGGTGTCGTGGAGGAACGGCCGCAAATTTCATCCGTCTTTCATAACCGGCTCAAGAAACGGATTCCGCTGCAGAGCGATCCCACGGTGATTTATGGTTTGACTGAGTTCGACGGTAACCTTCGCAAGAAGGATCTCTCGCACCCCAGTCCCTATAATACCTATCGGTGGGTCGGGTTACCGCCAGGACCCATCGCGAGCCCTGGCGCGCAGTCGATTCGTGCCGCCTTGTATCCGGCTCCCTCGGCCTATCTCTACTTTGTTTCGAGGAATGATGGCACGCACCAGTTCTCGACGACGCTGGTCGAGCACAATAAGGCCGTGGAGAAATATCAAAAACGACCGTTCCGTCGTGTGGGGAAGCATTCGCACGCGGGGGAGGTCCGCAGTCAACCACTCGGTTTCCAGACCAACAGGAGTCTTGTCGCCCATGAGCAAATGGGATCTTCCCGGGCTGATTGACCATACGGTGCTTCGCCCGGATGTCACGAAAGGGGACGTGCTTCGGCTGTGCGAGGAGGCCAAGACATACGGCTTCGCCGTGATTTTTGTCCCGCCGTGTTATGTCGACGAAGCCGTGGACGCCGTGGCCGGGAGTTCTATACGCGTGGGCATTCCCATCGGGTTTCCATTGGGCAACCACACGACGAAAATCAAGGTGGCCGAAGCCATCGAGATGGTGGCCCGGGGAGCTCGTGTACTCGACATGGTCCTCAATGTCGGCCGCTTGAAGTCGGGAGACACGGAGTATGTCCGGCAAGACGTAGCCGAAGTTGTTCATGCCACCTTAGGGGCAGAACATAAAGTTATACTTGAGACATGTTATTTGACGAAGCAAGAGAAACTGACGGCCTGTCGGCTTGTTGTGGAAGCCGGGGCGGATTATGTGAAGACCTCTACCGGCTTTGGTTCGGCGGGCGCCACCGTGGAAGACGTGGTGCTCATAAAGCAGGCGGTGGCGGACAAAGCAAGGGTCAAGGCATCCGGAGGCATTCGAGACTGGAAGACAACCCTGGCGCTGTTGGAAGCCGGGGCTGACCGCATCGGGACGAGTACAGGCCTCTCGATCGTGCGGGAGTGGAACCAATTCGAAAATCATGAGTAGCGTGTCGGCGCACCGTGATGCCTTCGGCGACACCTGCCAATCGACTGTCTGGTCATCCGTGCTTCTGTTATAGTGCGCAGCATGATTAACCGCGTGATCTTACTCGTCATCGATGGACTGGGCATCGGGGCCTTGCCCGATGCCTTCGAGTATGGTGACACGGACGCCAATACCACGGCGCATGTTGCGGATGCGGTCGGCGGGCTCAGCCTTCCCAATCTCGAAGCCCTTGGATTAGGCCATGTGGCTTCCATCAAGGGCGTCCGAACGATGGCTCAACCGATCGGCTGTTTCGGACGGCTGGGATTCGCGTCGTCGGGAAAAGACTCTGTCGTCGGCTACTGGGAAACCTGCGGGGTTCTCACAACGGGGGGCAAGGGGCTGTGCGCATTCGGCGTCCCGGCCGAAGTGGTGACTGCCCTCGAAGGGGCCTTAGGGCGGCAACCCATCGGTCATTCCCTGTCTTCCATGAGCGCCATGCTGGCCCGGTATGGTGAGGAGCATTGCACCACCGGTGCGCCGCTTGTCTGGACAGACGGGGGCTCCACCTGTCATGTCGCCATGCATGAGACGGCCATGCCGCTCGCGCAATTCACGCAACAGTGTCGCAAGGCCCGTAAGGCTCTGACGGGAACGGCCGCGCCGATTCGAATCGTCACCCATTCCTTGGTCGGGCAGCCTGGGGCATGGAAAACCGCCAGCCGATCGGATCTGGTGGTCGAACCGCCGAGCGTGACGATGGCCGATCTGTTGAATCGTTCGAGCCAGATCATCATGGGGGTGGGGAAGGTCTACGATTTGTTTGCCGGTCGAGGGTTCACTCGGGCGTTTCCAGTTTCATCGGCACATGCCGCGCTCGATGAGACGCTCGGGTTGATGAATACCATCCCTCGCGGTTTGCTGTATGTCAGTCTGGACTTGTTGCCGGAGGACCATGCGGGGGCTGCGGCCGCACTCGAGGAGTTCGACCGGCGTCTGTCTGATGTCTTTGAAAGATTGCGCGTCGGGGATCTGGTCATGATCACCAGCGACCACGGCCGTGATGTATCCAACGCGGGCATTCTGCCGACCCGTGAATATGTTCCTCTCCTTGTGACGGGGTCGAAGTTGGCGCAAGGCGTCAACCTCGGCTCACGCCGCACCGCCGCCGATGTGGGACAGACGGTTGTCGATGCCTTGCGTGCGGACCGATTGCCGGTGGGCGAGAGTTTTTTAGACGCGTTGAGGCCCGGCTGACGCCCTGTGACGGATGCAAGAGCCCGAAGAGCCGCGACCTGCGGTCGCCGCAAATCGGTGAGCACCATTGACTGACCGGGATGCCGTCGATGTCGTATGAGGAAAACCTCGCCGCACTTGGGTTGACACTGCCGCCGCCGCCGGCTCCGGTGGCAACGTATGTCTCCGCCGTGAAGGCGGGGGATCTTCTATATTTGTCCGGTGTGTTGCCGTCAAGGGAGGGGCGGCTTGTGGTGACCGGCAAACTCGGGGACACGCTTACAGTCGATCAAGGGAAGGAGGCGGCCCAACTCGCGGTCTTGAACGCCTTAGCCATTGTGAAACACGAAGCGGGATCGCTTGACGGTGTGCGGCGTATCGTAAAAATGGTGGGCCATATTGCGTCGGCTCCAGGCTTCACGGATCAACCCCAAGTGCTGAACGGCGCCTCCGATCTGTTGGTCGCCGTGTTTGGCGAGGCGGGTCGGCACGCCCGCGTTGCGGTGGGCGCCGCCGAGCTTCCGAGACACGCTCCGGTCGAGATCGAATTGATCGTGCAAGTCGTGACATCCTGAGCGCGCTCCGTTCTTGACACTCGAAAAAATCGCTTGTTATAGTCCGTCGTTCCTCGCTCCACGCGTGTGGAGTTCCACCTCACGCGCAGGGCCATGCATCCGCTTGAATGCAGTGTCCGATTGTGCGGGTGGGGGGTGTCCTTTCATCGACAGGAGACGTGTCATGATGTTGTTAGCGATGTGCGTGATGACAGCCGCGCTGAGTTTGTCAACGGTCCCGGCTCGGGCGGCACCCGCTCCCATTACGCTCTCTTCCGCTTCGGCCACGCCTGGAGCGACCCTGTCATTGAGCGGAAAGACGTTTGGGAATTTCAAATCGGTCCAAACCAACAAGGTGACGATCAATGGCATTCCGGCGTTGGTGCAGCGTTGGGAGTCCGATCTCATCGAAGTGAAGGTCCCGTTCAAGGCCACCACTGGTCCGGTGGTGGTCCGCATTGGGAAGAAACGTTTGCCCGCCGGCACACTGACGATCGTGCGGCCGCAGATTGAACACATCACCCCGACCGAGGCCGAGCGGGGAAGTCTGTTGCAGATCACCGGACGGCACTTCGGTGCCACGGCGGGCGCGCGCGATCCCAACACGATGTTCGGAGTCAACGACGTGATGATTGGGGGGGTGGTGGTCCGCCCGCGACGATGGAAAGAGAATACGATTGAAGTGGAAATTCCGGCCAATTCATCCACTGGAGACGTCGTGGTTCGGTTGGCCTCCTCGGACCCCTTGCCGGATGGATCTTGCTGCGCTCCCGTCGAATATGTGACCAGTAATGCCGTCCCTCTCACGTTAATCCCCTCGGTGCGGGTCGATCCGGTCAGTGGTCCGGTGGGTACCAAAGTCGTATTATTCGGGCAGGGATTCGGGAGTAAAGGGATCGAAGATGGCGTATTGCTGAACGGAAAACCGACGACCGTTGCTCAATGGAACGACGATGCCATTGTGGTCCATGTGCCGTTCGGGGCGGAATCAGGCCCCATGATCTTACGAAGCCAGGGGCGGGAACGAACCGTGGGCAATTTCACCGTGCAGGTGCCGCACGCGAAGACCATTACTCCGGCCAGCGCCCCCATCGGGACGCTCCTGCGGATCAATGGCGAACACTTTGGGTTTTATTCGGAAAGCGGCTCCACGCCGTACAACTTTATGGATTTCGACACGGGAGCGAACCGGGTCGAAATCGGCGGTGTCCAGGCCCCCGTGTATCGTTGGAATGACGACCGCATCGATGTGTGGGTGCCGTACAGCGCCAAGAGCGGCAAGGTCATCGTCTATCGCAGTGCGAACAAGCCCAATCCGGACGGCTCGTGTTGCGCGGAACAGGGAGTCTTGCCGATCGAGGCCGGAGAATTTTCGGTGGTCACGCCGGTCATTGAATCCTATGATCCGAAATCGGCCGGGTTGGATGCGTTCGTGACCATCAAAGGGAAGGGATTCGGCACGTTCTTGAAGACCGCCGAACATACCGAACTCGGCCTCAGTCAGAAGGCGTATAAACGGCGGCTCGATCTGGAAATCAATGAAGCCGAAACCAGTTCCACGGTCGTATCGAACGTGTCCAGAACGGAGGTTCTGTTCAACGGAGCTGCGGCGTTGGTCCAGTCCTGGACCGATAACGAGATCGTAGTCCAAGTTCCGCATCGGAACCTGTATGGGATCGGCAAGCGGGGAGAATTCTTCGACAATCTGGCCACCGGTCCGCTGGTGGTCCGTCGCGGCTCATGGGACGTGTTGCCGGACGGCACCTGCTGCTCCCAGAAGAAATGGCTGACGCTCGAGGCCGGGCAGTTCACGATCGAGGCGAAAGGTCTTCCGGACGCAGGGTATTGGAATAACAATCGCCCTGACGCGAGTACGAATCAATAGATGACTCCCTGGCATCTCATGCACGCTCTCGTCGGGTGTGCCGTGGGTTCCCTGTTGAGTCTCTCGCTCTCCGCCTCGGTCTGGGGCGCATCTTCTTCGCTGATCGCACATCCCCAGAAGACCCCAACCGAAGTCACCTTGATGAGCGTGCACTTTCTGAATGAACACCTCGGTTGGGCGGTGGGCGCCGCAGGCACCGCGCTAAAGACCACGGATGGCGGAAAGAAGTGGAGAAAGGTGTCGACCGGGACACGTGTCCTGCTGACGTCCGTGTTTTTCCTGGATCGGCAGAAAGGATGGATGACCGGGGTAGGGGGAACATTGCGGCAGACGACCGACGGTGGAACAAGCTGGACGCGGATGCCGGTTGAGACCCAGCAGCCGCTGTATCATGTGTCCTTTGCCTCACCGACCGCCGGGTGGATCGTCGGCGGCGGCGGAACCATCCTTCACACGAGCGATGGAGGGGGTCATTGGATTGAGCAAACCAGCGGCACCAATGCGGCTCTGTATGCAGCGCATTTTGTGGACGATCATCGAGGCACTGCCGTGGGAGCGTTAGGGACGGTGTTGGCGACCACCGATGCCGGGGAAACATGGGTGCCGCAAGAAACGCAGGGCGCGGTCACGCTGTTTGATGTGGTCTTTACTGATTCCTCCAGTGGGTGGGCGGTCGGCAATGCAGGGGCGCTGTTCCACACGACGGATGGCGGCGACCATTGGATTGATCGGACGTTGCCCTGTGGCAAGACGTGCACCAAGCTCACTGATTTTCTGAAAATTCGCTTTACCAGTTCGCAAGCCGGATGGATTATCGGTGAGCGCGGGATGGTGTACCGCACGACCGACGGCGGCTTTTCCTGGAGCGAGGGAGAATCCGTGACGAGGGCCTCGATGTTTGGTCTGACCTTCCCGACCGCGAATCATGGATGGGCTTGTGGAGAGAGCGGGACCATCGTGCATCTCGGTGCGGCTCGATAACGTGTTTATTCGAAGCGTCCCAGCCGGTATTGAAGAAGGCTGACCGCAAGGATGGCGGCCGTCTCAGCTCTTAAGATTGTCGGGCCGAGGGTGACGGGCATGAACCCGGCCGAGTCCATTGCCGTGACGTCTTCCGGGGCCCAGCCTCCTTCGGGCCCGACGATGACCACGATTGTGTCGGAAGGCTGAGTCGGAAGTTCGACAGTCGAAAACGTCGTGCCGGTCCGCTGGCGTTCCACCAACGAGAGCCGCAGACTTGCCTTGGAAATGTCCTGGCTCAGTCGTCTGAGATCCAGGGGCGCGGCGACGACGGGAACGCGCCACTGCTCCGACTGCTGGGCTGCTTCCAGCGCAATCCGCTGCCATCGGGCTGTCTGCCCTTCAATGCGTTCCTGTTTTGGACGGATGACGCTGTGTCGGCTGTGAAGCGGAATAATGTCGGTCACGCCGAGTTCCGTCGCCTTTTGAACTACCCAATCCATCTTCTCGCCTTTCAACAATGCTTGTCCCAACCGCACGGACGGAGTCTCGGGCGGATCGTCCTGCAGGGTCTCAATGATGTCCGCGGCCAGTCTCTGGGCGGTGACGGCGGTGACCACCGTACGGTAACGGGTGCCTGCCCCATCCCCAATGAGCAGGATGTCTCCTCGGTCCACGCGAAGGCTGCTGCGAAGGTGCCGCAGGAGATCACCGACGACGGTGACTGTGGGCGGAGTGATGTGCTGGAGGGGGAGAAAGAAGACCGGCATCCGGGTCGACTCGGGAAGGCACCGACCGAGGAGAGAACGGCTATTCGAAGAAGGTTTTCATCTTGTCAAAGAACCCGTCTCCGTCAGGTTCGGTGGACATCCCGCTCTCCTTGGCGAATTCCATGAGGATCTCTTTTTGCCTGGCCGTCAACTTGGTCGGGATCTGGACCTTGATCGTGTACAATTGATCACCCGTTTGCCCGCCCTTTAAACTCGGCACGCCGAGACCTTTGATCCGCAGCTCCTTGTCATGTTGCGTGCCGGGAGGAATCTTGATGACCGTGTCGCCCTTCAGTGTCGGCACCTCGACTTTGCCGCCGAGTATGGCGGTGATCAGATTCACGGGCACATCACATTGAATGTCCAGTCCTTTTCTTTGGAAGATGGGATGTGGCTTCACCGTGATTGCGACGTAGAGATCGCCGGGCGGTCCGGCATTGGCGCCATGCTCACCTTCATTCGATAACCGAAGCCGCATACCGGTTTCGATGCCGGCTGGAATATGAACGGTGATCGCCCGTTCCTTGTAGACCCGCTGGCGGCCTTGGCAAGTGGAACAGGGTTCGGTGACGATTCGGCCGGCTCCATCGCATTGCCCGCAGGGACGGCTGACGCTGAAAAAACCCTGCTGAAACCGGAGCTGTCCCGCTCCTTTGCAACTCGGACAGGTTTTGATGGCCGAAGCCGACTTGGCGCCGGTGCCATTGCAGTCGCTGCACACCTCCCATCGAGGGATTTTCAGCTTGGCCTCTTTCCCATAGACGGCTTCCTCGAACGAAAGTTCGAGATTGTACTGGAGATCGTTGCCACGTTCCGCACGCCCTCCGCCGCGAGTCTGGCCGAAGAAGTCCTCGAAGATGTCGTTGAAGACGTCTCCGAACCCTCCACGCCCGAAGTCAAAGCCCTCGAAGCCGCCGGGGCCTTGCTGGGCGCCGGCATGCCCGAACATGTCGTAGCGCTTCCGTTTGTCCTGGTCGCTCAAGACCTCGTAGGCTTCGTTGATTTCTTTGAACTTTTCCTCAGCGGATTTTTTTTGATATTCCCCGCTTTGTAAATCGGGATGGTGCTGGCGGGCGAGCTTCCGATAGGCTTTCTTCAATTCCTCGTCGGAAACGGTTCTCTCAACCCCGAGAATGTCGTAATAGTCTCGTTTTGCCACGGATGCCATAACTCTCAATGAGGGGAGGATATGAAAGACCGAGTTCTTCCCTGTGAAAGAACTCGGTCCATCTGGGCTCTATTTTAAGCTACTTTTTGTCTTTGTCCACTTCTTCGAACTCCGCGTCAACGACTTTTTCGTCGCTCTTTGTCCCGGCGCCGTTCCCGGCGCTGTCGGTGCCTGGCGCACCGGTGGTTGCGGAGGCTTTCTTATACATTTCTTCCGCTAATTTATGTGACGCCGACATCAAGGCTTGGGTCGCCGATTCGATGGCGTCGGCATCGGTGCCTTCCAACGCCTTCTTTAAGGCGGTGACGGCATCCTGAATTTGGGTTTTCTCTTCTTCGGTGACTTTGTCGCCGTACTCGGCGATGTTCTTTTCCGTCTGATAGACCAGGTTGTCCGCTTGATTTTTTGCTTCGGCCAGCTTGCGCCGCTTCTTGTCTTCCTCGGTATGGACCTGGGCGTCCTTCACGAGTTTGTCGACCTCATCCTTGCTGAGGCCGCTCGAGGCGGTGATTTTGATGGACTGTTCCTTTTGGGTCGCCAGGTCTTTGGCCGACACGTGCACGATCCCGTTCGCATCGATGTCGAACGTGACTTCAATTTGCGGCATGCCGCGTGGAGCCGGTGGAATGCCCACGAGGTCGAATTGTCCCAGCAGCTTATTGTCGTTGGCCATCTCGCGCTCGCCTTGGAAGACCCGGATGGTGACCGCCGTTTGATTATCGGCCGCAGTAGAGAAAACCTGGCTCTTCTTGGTCGGGACGGTGGTGTTGCGCTCGATCAGTTTGGTGAATACGCCGCCGAGCGTTTCAATGCCGAGGGAGAGCGGGGTGACGTCCAGCAGCAGCACGTCCTTCACGTCCCCTTTCAGCACGCCGCCTTGAATGCCGGCGCCGATCGCCACCACTTCGTCGGGGTTGACGCCGCGATGCGGTTCCTTGCCGAAGAAGTCCTTGACCACTTGGATCACTTTGGGCATACGAGTCATGCCGCCCACCAGCACGACTTCTTGGATATCCTTGGAGGTGACACCGGCGTCGGCCAAGGCTTTCCGGCAGGGTTCGATCGTCCGTTGAATCAGATCGTCTACCAGTTGCTCCAGTTTGGCCCGAGTCAGCTTGGTGACCATGTGTTTCGGACCGCTGGCATCCGCGGTGATAAACGGCAAATTGATTTCGGTTTCTTGAGAAGAGGACAGTTCGATCTTGGCCCGTTCTGCGGATTCCTTCAGACGTTGCAAGGCCATGCGGTCCTTCCGGAGGTCGATGCCCTGATCTTTCTTAAATTCGTCAACGAGCCAATCCATCACCCGAAGATCAAAATCGTCTCCGCCAAGGAAAGTATCCCCGTTGGTTGATTTGACCTCAAAGACGCCTTCCCCGATTTCGAGAACCGAGACATCAAAGGTGCCTCCGCCCAGATCATAAACCGCAATCCGCTCATCCTTCTTCTTGTCGAGCCCATAGGCGAGCGAGGCGGCCGTCGGCTCGTTAATGATGCGCAGGACATTCAGCCCGGCGATCTGGCCGGCATCTTTGGTGGCTTGACGCTGGCTGTCATCGAAATAGGCCGGAACGGTGACCACCGCCTCGGTGACTTTTTCACCCAGGTAATCCTCCGCGGTCTGCCGCATCTTTTGGAGGATCATGGCGGAGACTTCCGGCGGGCTGTACCGCTTGCCCCGCAATTCGACATGGGCATCCCCATTGTCGGCTTCCACAACCTTGTACGGGAGCCGCTTGAGGGCGTCCTGTACTTCCCGGCTGCGAAATTTTCGCCCCATCAAGCGCTTCACCGAAAAAATCGTGTTTTCGGGATTCGTTATGGCTTGGCGTTTGGCAATTTGCCCGACGAGGCGTTCGCCTTTATCAGTGATTGCCACAACGGAAGGAGTCGTGCGACTCCCTTCGGCATTGGCAATCACGACGGGATCGCCGCCGCTCATAATGGCCACGCAAGAGTTGGTGGTGCCGAGATCAATCCCAATCACTTTACCCATGGTCCACTCCTTCCTTCCAGAAAACGGTCTTCAATTGGCTGGTTCCTGTCCGCTCACGGTTGAGGACGGCCGCGTGATACGCTGACCATGGCGGCCCGCAGGATTCTGTCGTAGAGCCTATACCCCTTTTGATACTCCTCTGCGACGTGCTCGGCGGGCACCGTTTCCGAATGTACTTGAGCCACGGCTTGATGCTGAGACGGGTCGAACGGTTGTCCAATGGAATCGACCGCCTGCACGCCGAATTTCCCAAGCGCGTTTATCAACTGCTTCAGGGTGAGATCCACTCCTTGAATGAGGGCCGTGGCGCCGCCTCCGGCATCCGAGGCCGCTTTGATGGCCCGCTCCATATTATCGACGACGGGCAGCAGTTCCTTGAGGAGTTGCTCGTTACCATAGCGAATGTGATCACGTTGGTCTCGCTGCGAGAGGCGCTTGTAGTTTTCAAATTCGGCCGCCAGTCGCATAAGTCGGTCGTTGAGTGTTTGACATTCTTCAGTCTTTGCGGTCAGCGCTTCCTGATAAGAAGAGTCGCCTTCTGCCCCATCTTCCGCCGCAGTCGAATCGTCTAACCCTTCAAATGTGCTTTGCTTTTCGTCTTCTTGCGCCATAGTGAAGCCTGTACACAGGGGCAGATAGCCACATGACTCTGGAAGTCAACAGCAGTAGAAAGATAAATCTCCAATTGGAGAGCGACCTGGGAATTACACCTGAAGGGAAGACGCTCCGCCTTCGGAGAGCCGATGCAGCAATTCGAGCCCTTCGAGTGTGAGGAAGGGTTCCACCTTGTGAATGCTGTGGGTTTCCGGTGCGATAACAGGGGCCAGCCCTCCGGTTGCGATCACGAAGGCTGTTCGGCCCAACTCTTGCTCTACCCGTCTGACCAGTGAATCGACCAGTCCTGCATATCCATACAGCAGACCCGCTTGAATGCTGCTGGCCGTGTCCACTCCGATAACGGATTTGGGACGGATCAACTCCACTTTGCTGAGTTTCGCGGCGCGCGCAAACAGCGCCTCGGCGGAAATCCCGAGGCCCGGTGCGATGACTCCACCCAAATATTCCGCGGATCGGGTGATCGCGCAGAAGGTCGTCGCGGTCCCAAAATCCACCACGATGAGGTCGCGGGGGTATTTCTGAAAGGCCGCCGCTGCGTTGACGAGGCGATCGCTGCCGATCTCCTTGGGATTGGCGTACCGAATCGTCAGTCCAGTTGGCGTGTCGGCGGTCACAATGAGGGGTGTCCGGTGGAAACAGCTCTCGATCATGACGGTAAAAGAGTCCGTCAACGCGGGCACGACGCTGGAAAGAATGGCACCGGTGACCTGAGCCGCAATCTGCCCGCTGTGGGACAAAAGATTGAGAAACAGCGCACCGTATTCGTCGGCGGTTTTTTTGGTGTCCGTCGCAATGCGCCAATGAGCCACCAGCGTGCCGTGCCTGAACAGCCCCCACACGACGTTCGTATTCCCAATGTCGACGGCCAGCAACATAGAGACATTGTAAGCAGGGGGAAGGAGTAATGCTACTCCCTGAGATGGATCACGTCGGCCGCACGCACCTCGATGATCGCCTGATCCGTCGAGCTAACGGACGGACGCAGATGGAGAGCGCCGTCACCACCTATGGACAGTGCCTCGCCGATCAGTTCCTGTCCGGCGTTCATCACGACGCGTACGCGTTTTCCAATGGTGGTGCACCGAGTTAGATACGACAGCCGCAAACGACTCGGTCCTTCGGTCGCCAGGATGTCGAGGACGTGTTCCACGTCGAGCAGCACTTGCGCGAGGAGCCGAGCCCGATCGACAGGTCGGCCAGTCTCGACCAGCAAAGAGCTCGCTCTGCCGGCCAACTCGGCCGGGAAAGAATCGGCGGGGCCATTAACGTTCAAGCCAAGGCCGAGAATAACAAAGGGGTGTCGGCGTGAGTCGGTTCCTCCTTCGCAAAGGAGGCCGCCGATCTTCTTCTCACCGGCCAGCAGGTCGTTCGGCCATTTGAGGGTAGGGGAGAAGCCGGTCACACTCTGGATGGATTCGGCCGCGGCGAATCCCGTTGCCAGTGGAATCCAGCACAGCCAGTCGGGAATGGCCATTTGAACATCGACGGGCCGAATCAGGATGGAGGCATAGAGATTGACACCGGCCGGGGAGAACCATGTTCTCGCATGCCGACCTCGTCCGGTCGTTTGGCTCTCCGCCACCACGACGGTCCCGTGTGCTGCGCCGGCTTGGGCAATCCTCGCGGCTTCGCTGTTCGTGGACGGGAGTTCTCGCCGTACCACGAGACGGTGCCCTAGTCGTCTCGTGGACAAGGTGCTGCGAATCTCATCGACGGTGAGGAGGTGCGCACCCATCATGATTCAGGGTGGCGTCGCTGCGCCGGCTCCACCTCCAGGGTCAGCGCCGCGGCGGGAGCGGAATGGGTGAGCGCGCCGATCGAGATTCGATCTGGTCCTGCAGCGGCCATGGCTCGGACGCTTTTCAGCGTGATCCCGCCGGAGACTTCTACGACCGCGCGTCGCTTGATAAGTGTGACGGCCCGACGGACCAGCGCGGGCGGCATGTTGTCCAGCAAGATGACATCGGCTTGGCTAGCCAGCGCCTGCCGGACTTCTGCGAGTGATTCCACTTCCACCATCAGCGGCATGGTGCTGGGCGCTTGGGCACCGGCCCGATGACACGCGGTTTGCAGCGCGTGCGCTCGTCGTTTCAACAGCGCCAGATGGTTGTCCTTTATCAGGATGCCGTCACCCAACGAGAACCGGTGGTTGGTCCCCCCTCCCAGGGCGACCGCCCATTTCTGCAATGCCCGCCATCCGGGAAGCGTTTTTCTGGTGTCCAGAATGGTCACGGGATAGCCGCGCACCGCATGACAAAATTGCCGGGTGAGCGTGGCAATGCCTGATAGATGCTGAAGGAAGTTCAGCGCCACTCGTTCAGCCTGCAGCACAGATCGCCCATCGCCCTCGATCTCGAGCAGACGCTCGCCGTCATTTGCGTCTTCTCCGTCGTGCCGCGAGACGGAGAGGCTGAGAGACGGGTCGACGGCCAAGAAGGTTTGGACTGCGGCGGCCATGCCGGCCACGACCAGCCGCTGCTGCGCGACGATCCATGCACGGGCCGGAACAGGTGACGAGAATAGGGCTGAGGTCGTGAGATCCCCTTGTCCCAGATCCTCCTCGAGTCCGAGCCGGACGGCCCGGCGGATTTCTACGGCCGGGAGCGTCATCATCGCTTATGTCCCAGCATGGCCCGGAGTTGCTGCTCACTGCTGGCCAGCAGCGCACGATCCCGAGAGAGAGATGCCAGTCGGGCTTGATGATCGGCGATCACGTCGGCCGGAGCTTTCGCGACAAAGTCGAGGTTCTTCAATTTTCCGTCTAATCGCTGCGACTCCTTGTCGGCCTCGGTGCACTGTTTCGATAAGCGATCGAGCGCCTTCTGCAGGTCCACATCGCCTTCGACCGTCACCCCCACGCTGATTCCGCCCGATACCAGACGAAGAAGATGGTCGGTGGGCCACGTGGACGCCGGTTCCAGAACCACCTGTCCTTTTCCAAGATGCGCCAGGTGAGGCGCGAGCGCCGGTAGGGAGTCTTCAGGGCCATCCTGCGCCACAAAAAAGCGCACATGTTTTCCCGCAGCGTAATTGAGCAGAACACGGGCGGTGCGAACCAGACTGATGCTCTGTTCAAGAATAAAAAACAGGTCCTCGGCCGAGTCATCCTGCCAGCCCGGGTGAGACGCCGGATAAGGTTGCGTGACGATGGTCTCGCCGCTGTGCGGCAGAGTTTGCCAAATCTCCTCCGAGATGAACGGCATGAACGGGTGCAGTAACCGGAACCAGGTGTCCAGGGTTTCTTCGAGCGTTCGTCTCGTGGCCGGTCCGTCCGCGTGGTGCGGAGATTGGAGAATCGGTTTGATCAGCTCGAGGTACCAATCGCAGTACTCGTGCCAAAAGAACTGATAGAGTCGGTTGGCCGCGCGGTCGAACCGGTAGGACTCCAATTCCGTCGTCACCGTTTCAACGGTCACGTTTAGGCGGCCGAGAATCCACCGGTCGGGGAGCGAACGCTCGTGCAGCGGGCGGGCCTCCTTGGCGCCGCCGAGGTGCATGTGCGCAAAGCGGGCGGCGTTCCAGATCTTATTGGCGAAGTTGCGATAGCCCTCGATGCGTTCCTCGGCAAGCTTGATGTCGCGGCCGGGCGAGGCCATGGAGGCCAGCGTGAACCGCAAGGCGTCCGTGCCATATTGATCCATAACCTGGAGGGGGTCTATGACGTTCCCCTTCGACTTGCTCATCTTCTGTCCTTCCGCGTCCCGAACCAAGGCATGAATATAGACGTCTTTGAACGGGACCGTTCCCATGAATTTCAGCCCGAACATAATCATGCGGGCGACCCAGAAAAAGAGAATATCGAAGCTCGTGACGAGCGTCGAAGTTGGATAGTAGATCTTCAACTCGGCCGTGTGCTGCGGCCAGCCCAACGTCGAGAAGGGCCACAGGCCGGAAGAAAACCACGTATCGAGCACGTCCGGATCGCGAAGGAGGTCCGTTCCCCCGCAGGCGGGACAGTGGACCGGCGCGGATTTCGACACGATCGGTGTCGCGCCCTGCAACATCGTGGTCCGGTTGTCGACGGTGACGATATGATCGGCATTGCAGGCCAGACAGTACCAGGCGGGGATCTGGTGCCCCCACCAGATCTGTCTCGAGATGCACCAGTCCTTGATGTCGCGCATCCAACCCAAATAATTGTTGATCCACCCTTCCGGGATGATCCTGATCGCCCCCTGTTCGACCGCATCGACGGCCGGCCTGGCCAGCGGTTTGATGTTCACGAACCATTGCGGGGACAAATACGGCTCAACCACCGTTTTGCAGCGGTAGCATCGGCCGACGGACATCTTGTGATCTTCGGCCGACACCAGCGCTCCGCACTCGCGCAGCAATTCCACGATTTTCGGTCGGGCCTTGGCCACCGGCAGGTTTTGAAGCCGCTCGATCACCTCGGGTTGGACCTCGGCTGTGCGCATGCCGGACGCGTCCAGGCGTGCATGGTGGTCCAAAATGGCGAGGCGGGGGAGCGCGTGGCGCTCGCCCGCTTCGTAGTCGCTGAAATCGTGGGCCGGAGTAATCTTGACCGCGCCCGTTCCAAATTCACGATCGACCACGATCCCATCGCCCACCACGGGCACGGTCCGCATCGTCAAGGGCAGCCGGAGACGCTTGCCGATGAGATGATTGTAACGTCGATCCTCGGGGTGCACGGCGACAGCCGTATCGCCCAGCAGGGTCTCGGGCCTGGTCGTGGCCACCGTCAGACGGATCGAGGGGTTCTCTTCGAGGGGATAGTCGATCGCATACAGTTTGCCGGTGCTATCTTCATGTTCTACTTCGATGTCGGACAGCGCCGTGAGACACCGCGGGCACCAGTTGATGAGGCGCTCCCCGCGATAGATTAGGCCCTCCTCGTGGAGGCGGACGAAGACTTCGATGACGGCCTTCGAGAGCCCAGCGTCCATCGTAAAGCGTTGACGCTCCCAGTCGCAGGACTCGCCGAGCCGCTTTTGCTGACGCACGATGGTGTCGCCGGACCGTGCCTTCCACTGCCAGACCCGCCCCAGAAACGCCTCGCGACCCAAGGCTTCGCGGGAGATGCCCTCCTGAAGGAGTTGTCGCTCCACGACGTTCTGGGTGGCAATGCCCGCGTGATCGGTCCCGGGCATCCACAGCGCATTGCGACCCTGCATACGCCGCCAGCGGATGAGGATGTCTTGTAACGAATGATTCAAGGCGTGTCCCACGTGAAGGAACCCCGTGATGTTGGGAGGCGGGAGCACGATACAATACGGTTCGCCGGGGTGGTCGGGCGAGGCGTGAAAATAGCCGCGCTCGATCCACACCTGGGACCAGCGTTCCTCGACGGCGCGTGGGTCGTACGTCTTGTCTAACTGCCGTGTGGTCATGGTCGGCTCCGCCGTGCTGGGACGGCCGCGCATCTTAGCATGATCATTCGACGGCGGAAAACGGTGTTCTGTGGTCGGCTTGTGACCGAGTGAGGCTTGTGTTATACAGTCGCGCGCAGGGAGGGTTCACTCACAGACCGTAGGGGGAATCATGGCACGAGGGCGCGAGAAGGACCGGAAGACTCGGAAGAAACACCGAAAAAATGTGCAGCGATTGAAGGCCTTAACGAAAGCCCGTCGAGGGGGAAAACGAGCCAGGAAAAACTAAAGAGCGGAAGCGCGAGGAGGGTCTTCCTCGGTCAGTCGTTTGAGCTCAGCCTTGATGTACTGCTCGGCAAGTTCCGGAACGATCCGCACAACAGCCTGATCGACGCTGCGGGAGGCGGTCGTTCTGACGAGGTCATCGGCGAGCAGCGACGCCTGCTTGATCGTGGCCTCTCGGATTTCCTCTTTCACCGCCAGATCGATTGTCCCAAGATGTTCGCGCACCACAGCGGGTAAGTGCTTCCTGACCCCAGCTTCGACATGCCCCGCTATGGTTTGCTCAATCGTCTCTCTGATGGAGGCGCCCACCAAGTCGGACGCGATTTGGCGGATCACCGGTTCAAGCGCCGGCAGTTCGTTGCGGATCAAGTGGGGCAACTCTTGGCGTACCAGTGGCTGAATAATAAGGGCGAGCTGTTCGTGGGACAGGAGCTGGCCCAGTTGTCCCTCCAATTCCTCGTGAACGAGCGGCCGAACCTGAGCCGCGAGTGTTCGTTCCATCAATGCGGGCAAGAGGCCGCTCACGCGCTTTTCCGTCACTAACGTGATCGATTGCAAGAGTTGTTCGGCGAGCACGTTCATGGCATCTTGCGGTTCGGTCGCGGCCGGCTGACCCACGGGCGCGGCGAGGGTAGGTTCGACGGGATGATCCATGATAAGCGGCTCCTCTTCGTTGGCGCCCTCGAGAGGGCCGTCCGTCCGACCGTCGTCGTCCGAATCAGTCGCGGTGGAAACCGGCGGCCAGACCCGTCGCCTCAGGGTGGGACCGCTTGGCTGGTGCCGGGTGTCTTGCAGCGATTTGATGAGATCGAGGAGGTCCTCTGTCTGAAATGGCTTCGTGAGGAAGGCCTTGACGCCGAGTGTTCGCAGGTGACCTTCATCCGGTCGGTCGGCCGGATGAACCAGCGAAATGAGCGTCGTTTCGGAGAGATGGTCCAGTTTGCTGACTTCTTTGCAAAACCCCGAAAAGGTCATATTGTCCAGATGGTAGTCCGCAATGATAAGGGCGGGGCTGATCCGACGGGCGGCCTCCAGAGCGGTGGGGCCATCCTGAAACCCAACCACTTCAAACCCTTCGGGCGTGGAAATCTGTTCGACCATTCGTCGGACTGACGGACTATTGTCGACGATAAAGATAGAGGACGACATCGCAAACTCCAATGAATGGCGGCTTTTTTCGAACCTAGCAGGGGGGGTATGCTTTGTCAAAATAAAACGCGGTTCAGCGAGCGAGTGGGTGACGAACATCGGTCCGATTCGTTGAAGGTGGGATGACCGATATGAGCACAGCCATTCGAGTGGTGTTTTTTGATGCCGCCGAGACGCTCTTCCATGTGAACGGGTCCGTGGCCGAGATCTACCTGGAGCATGCCGTTCGCCATGGATATCTGCGGACGGCGGAGTCGCTGAATGCGATCAAGCAGGCCTTCAGTCGGGCCTTCCACGAGGCGCCGCCTCCCGTATTTGCTGTGACGGCACCGGCGCAGATCAAACAGAGTGAACGTTTGTGGTGGTTCGATATCGTCCACAACGTGTTTTACCGGGTCGGCATGTTTGAACGGTTTGATGAGTTCTTCGAGCAGGTCTTTCACGTGTTTGAAGATGCCGGCTCATGGCGCCTCTTTCCCGAGACGGCGGAGACGTTGGCCCGGCTGAGGGCGCGCGGTCTGGAACTGGGGATTATATCCAACTTCGATTCCCGGTTGTTTTCCGTCCTGCGGGGTCTCGGCATCGCCGAGTCGTTCGATACGGTGACGATCTCGAGTCTGGCCCAAGCGGCCAAACCGGCTCCAAAAATCTTTCAATTGGCGCTGGACAAACATGCCGTCGATCCGGACGAAGCGATCCACGTGGGCGATAGTCTGCGGGACGATGTGGAAGGCGCCGCCAAGGCGGGGCTGCATGGGGTGCTCTTGGATCGCCGGGGATGCCGGGAGGACAGCGGCGTGCCGACGATTCAGCGGCTGGACGAGTTGCTTCCGTTCCTAGACCGGCTTCAACAGTAACGGGACGAGGTCTTTCGCGCGACCCTGCAGCGACACATCGACCAGTGCCGCATGCGGCGTCGGATCCACATTGATCTCGGCCACGAACGCCCCGGCTGCCTTGGCCACGGATGCGAATCCGGCCGCGGGGTACACGACGCCGGACGTGCCAACGACCAGCAGGACGTCACACCCGCGCAGCGCCGCCTCGCATCGCGCGAGATCTTCCTGGCTCAACGCCTCGCCGAACCAGACGATGTGCGGGCGCAGAAGCGACCGGCACTGCCGGCAGCGCGGCAGGATCTCAATAGGCACATCCCGGTTCTCGTCGATCGATCCGCAACCGGTGCAGCGGACCATCCAGATGTTGCCGTGAATCTCCGAGAGTCTCCGCGATCCGGCGGCCCGGTGGAGTCCATCCACGTTTTGGGTGATCAACCAGAAGTGTTCCCTGCGCAGCTCCATGGCGGCGACGGCCTCATGAGCGGCATTCGGCTGCTTCGTCGAAATCACTTCGCGCCGCCAGTTATACCATTCCCAGACGAGCCGAGGGTCCCGGGCAAAGGCCTCCGGCGTGGCGAGGTCTTCCGCACGGAAATTGCGCCACAGGCCGTCCGCGCCGCGGAACGTCGGCACGCCGCTATCAGCGGAGATGCCCGCGCCGGTGAGGACGGTGACGGCGCGCGCGTCGACCAGCCGGCGCGCAAGTAAGGTGAGGTCCGAGGCAGGTGGCATGACGAGTCACGACGAAGCGTGTGTCCGAGCTGCGCGGCCATGCTATAGTAACGACCGTGCCGACGCAACCGACGGGGAGATCCATGACGCACATTATGATTGTGGGAGCCGGCTCCGTGGGCGGGTTTTTTGGCGCCCATCTCGCAAAATCCAATCCTCACGTCTCGTTTCTCCTCCGGCCGAAGACCCTGGCCGCCGTTAACGCGCGGGGACTGACCGTGCGCAGCGCCACCGGCAACTTCACGGTTCGGCCCGCGGCGGCATCCGACGTGCGGGACCTTCCCAAACCGGACCTCATCATGGTGACCGTCAAGGCCTTTGATCTGGAGGAGGTGCTGAGCCAAATCGAGCCGGTGCTGACGGAGCGCACCGTCCTGCTCACCTTGCAAAACGGCATTGACACGGAAGACCGCGTGCTGGCGCGGTTGCAACGGGACTGCGTGGTCGGCGGCGTGGCGTTTATCTATTCGAAGATCGCGGAACCGGGCGTCATCGACCATTATAAGAAGGGTGCGGTCGCGATCGGCGAGTTAATGGGGCAGGAGAGCGAACGGCTGCTGGCCATTCGGGATCTGTTTGACTCGGCCGGCATCCCGTGCCAGCTGTCCAGAGACATCCGGCGCAGCAAATGGGAAAAGATGTGCTGGAATTGCGTATTCAATCCGCTTACCGTGCTGATCAACGACCGGGTCGCCAAGGCGCTGGAGCATCCAGAGATGTTGCGCGTGATTCACCAGATTGTCGAAGAAACCGCGGCGGTTTCGGCCGCCGTGAAAGTCCCCTTGCCGTCCGACATGCCCGAGCGAGTCGTGAAGTGGACGCAGGAAATTCGGGACATCCATACTTCCATGTATGATGATTGGAAAGCAGGTCGTCCGACCGAAATCGACTATCTGAACGGGGCTATCGTCAGATTGGGACGCGAATTCGGGATTCCGACCCCCGTGAATGAAGCATTGACGGCCATGATCAAGACCATCACCGAACCGGAAAAGACCGGCCGCAGTGTGGTGCGCATTGAGGGCGCGGTGGTCCAGCCGATCGCGCTCGATGTGACCGCGATCCGGGCGCTGCCGGCGGAGCATCACGTGGCGGACATCGGGACCCTGACGCCGGGCATGGCGGGCAAGGCCATCCGAGTGAAGGGCCTCCTGGAGGTGCCGGCCTTGGCGGTGGAGGCGGACCATATCACATTTCATTCGGTGGACGGGGCCTATGCTGCGACGCTGACGCTTCAGCAGGCTCGCGACTACGGATTGTTGCTGTACGAGTTGAACGGCGAGCCGCTGCCGGACGGTATGGGTGGACCGTTTCGCCTGCTCACACCGGGACTGGGTGATCTCTGCGCGAATGTGAAGGGCGTCGGACGGCTCGAAGTGCGCATCGGACGCGGCAAGGACACCAGGCCTCCGGCGAACGCGCGGACCCATTGTTAAACGATTACTCGACCGACGATGGGACTTCGGCGGTTGTCTTGATGACACGGATGGCCTTCCACCGCTCCGATTGATAGCGCCAGACCAGTAACGCCATCCTTACCGTCCAGTCGGCGATCATCGCCGACCACACGGTCCACACCGGCCATTCGAACCAGAGCGCCGCCGCCAACGCCAGCGGGACACGCACCCCCCACATGCCGATCACCGTCGCGCTCATGATAAAGCGCGTGTCGCCGGCGCCTCGAAGCGAACCCGCGAGCACCATCGTCAACGCCAGGGGGATTTGCAAGAGGGCCACGATCTTGAGAAAGACCGTCCCCAACTCGATCACGGCGAGATCGTCCGTGAAGATGCGCAGGAGCACATACGGAAAAAAGAAGAAAACGATTCCCATGCTGGCCATGATGACCATGGCCTGTCGATTGGCTTCCCAGTTTTCCAGTTTGGCTCGTGTGTATTTCCCCGCGCCGATGCTCTGTCCCACCATGGTGGCCGCCGCAATTGCAAAACCGTACCCGGGTAAAAACGAGAGCGATTCGATGGACAGTCCGACCTGATGCGCGGCATAGGCCACGGTGCCATACAGCAGCACCAATTTCGTATAAATGAGAATGCCGGCTTGCTGGACCATTCGTTCCCCCGAGACGGACGCACCGACGTTCCACATGGTTCGGATCAAATCGACGCGGAGCCGGACCGAGGGCTTGAAGATCCGCCCGCACCGCATCATGAGATAGGCCACGCCGGTGGCTTCGGCCAGGCCGACGGCCACGGCGGCGCCTTTCACCCCCATCGCCGGGAGACCCCAGCGTCCATAGATGAGTGGGTAGGCAATCAGCACGTGCAGCACATTCACGACTATCATCGCGTACATCGGTGTCCGGGTATCCCCGGTGCCTTGTAATGTCGATGACAGCACTTGGATCAGGACCGTGAAGGGAATGACGAGAAAGATGAGCGTCGAATAAGGGAGCGCCAATTCGATGACGGTGGATTCGGCTCCCAAGAGCTGCATGGCCACCTGGTTGCCGGCCATGCCGACACCCGACAGGAGCAGAGCGATCACGAGCGAGAGACCCAAGAAATGGCGCGCAGCTTCGCCGGCGTCCCGGTGGCGTCTGGCTCCCCAGAGCTGCGCGACGATCACGTTGGTGCCGACCGAGAGGCCGGACACCAGGGTCGTTGCCATAAATGCGAGCAGTTGGCTCAAGCCGACGGCGGCAATCGGGACGGCCCCCAATCCGCCGACCAGAAAGACCGCCACGATGCCTTCCGCCCGTTGGAGGAGACTGCTGACCGTAACTGGCAGCGCCAGGGTCGTGACGGAACGTCGTATCTGGGCGACACCGTTGGGCATGGATGCTTATCGTAACAGAAGCGCGGGCAGGTTCGATCTAGACAAATATCGTGCGGTTCGTTAGGGTTCGCGTCATGAGCGAGTCAATCGTTTGTTCGGCGTTGCCCGCGTCTGTGCCGGTGCGTCTCTCGAAGTCGAAGTTCGTATCTGGCCTGCAGTGTGCCACGCGCCTGTACCTCGATGTGCATCAGCCGCAACTCGCCACTCCTCCGGACGCCGCACTCCAAGCTATTCTCGATATGGGGACCGAGGTCGGCGAACTGGCCAGGCGCAGGTTCCCCGGCGGCGTATTGGTGACGGCCGGCCATCGGCAGCGGGAGGCCGCGCTCGCCCATACAGCCGAGCTGATCCACGACCACGGCGTCCCGGCGATCTTCGAAGGCGCGTTCCTCTTCGATGGCGTCTTCGTCCGTGCGGATATCCTGGAACGGATTCCCACACCGGACCCTGCGCCGGCGCAATGGCGGCTCATCGAAGTGAAGGCCTCAACCAAGATCAAGGACGTGCATCTGCACGACTTGGCGATTCAACGGTATGTGCTGGCGGGAGCCGGCGTGCCGGTGGCCGCGACCTACCTGATGCATGTGAATACCGGATACCAGTATGCACAGGGCGATCTCGACCTGGATCAGTTGTTCGCCATGCAGGAGGTCACCGACGCGGTCATGGCTCGGTGCGCCACGGTGCCGGACCAAGTGGCCGCGATGAAGCGGATGTTGGTCCAACCGGCGCCGCCGGCCACGGAACCGGGGCCGCAGTGTCACAGCCCCTATGCATGCCCCTTCTGGAATCATTGCACCGAGGGAAAACCCGCACGGTGGATCTTTCACTTGCCGGGATCCAAACAGACCGTGGCGCAGTTGGTGGCGGAGGGTATCACGGTGATCGATGACATTCCCGCCACCGTGCCCCTGACGCTCGCTCAGCGGCGGATGAAAGACAACATCGAGTGGATGTCTCCCGAACTCGCCCGCATCCTTCGGTCCGTGCAGTATCCCGTGCATCACGTGGATTTCGAAACGGTGATGTTGGCAGTTCCTCGGTTCCTGTCGACCAGGCCCTATCAAGCGATTCCGGTTCAGTGGTCCAATCATATCGAGTATGAGTCCGGAGAGGTGGTGCACCAGGAGTTTCTCCACGATGCCGCAAGCGAACCCCGCCGGCGTTGGGCGGAGGCGCTGATAGAATCGCTGGGCGATGACGGCAGTATCTGCGTGTATTCTCATTTCGAACGGGCGGTGATCGAGCAGCTGGTGGAGGCCTTTCCCGAATTTCAAGCCGCGTTTCGACCGGTGCTCAAACGGCTGTGGGATCTGTTTCCCGTGATTCGGGACCACTACTATCATCCGGGGTTTCTAGGTTCGTTTTCGATCAAGTCGGTGTTGCCGGCCCTCGTCCCGACCCTGAGCTATGAGGATCTGACGATCCAGGAGGGTGGCCAGGCGGCCAGCGAATATTACCGGATGGTCTTCGTGGAAACCGACTGGGTCGAACGGGCCTCCATTCGGGAAGCCCTGCTGCGTTATTGCGCACGAGATACGCTTGCCATGGTCATGTTGCGCAAAGTGTTAGGGCAGAAAGCGGACTCGATGGCGTGAGGAGGGGTTTCCTGGGCGTTCTATGCGGCGGGTGGTTGCTGGCGGAGAGGGTGGGATTCGAACCCACGGTCGAGTTACCCCGACAGCAGTTTTCGAGACTGCCCGATTCGGCCGCTCTCGCACCTCTCCGGCTTTGCTATGTGGTGAATCGCGAGCAGGCAGGGCAGACGCTCAACGACTTTCGGCAGAGCTTACCGTGGCACCTCCTCTTTTGCAATGCCTAAGCGACCGCACTCCGGCTCCGATAGGTCCGTCGTGAGCGTACGTGAACCGACTCCGCCGATGATCGAGTTTCGGCGTCTGACGCTTGACGGCCGACCTGAGCCACCGGCGTTCCTTCAGCGCGAGGACGTTCATCTGTGGGGCTTCTCACTCGATCTCGAGGCGGGTTTCGCGCAGCACGTTCAGGCTTGGCTGTCCGAGGAGGAACGATACCGGGCGTCGCGGTTGCTCTCGGCCACGCACCGGCGGCAGTTCGTGGCCGCGCATGGCGCTCTGCGTGTCATCTTGAGCCGATATTGTTGTACGAGGCCGGAGGAACTCCGCATCGGAAGAACGTCCTCGGGAAAGCCGTGCTTGATGGAGACCCGCTCACAGGACTGCCATCGCCTCACGTTTAATCTGACCCATTCACATGGCAGAGGACTGCTGGCTGTGTCGAGGGACCGTGAAGTGGGTGTCGACCTCGAATCCATCAGGCCGGCGATGGACATGGTCCGGCTTGCGCGGCGTTTTTTCTCGCCCCAGGACCAAGCGTTCATTTTGAACGGAGAATCCGCCGGGCGATGCCAACGCTTTCTGCAAGTGTGGGTCGCCAAGGAAGCCGCAGCGAAAGCGGAAGGAACGGGAATCAGCTTTCCCTTAAGCCATCATCATCTGCAGTTTCATGGTAACGGTCTCGAAGGGAGGGTCGTGCCGCACCGTGGCGGAGCCGTTCATAGTGAGCAGGCCGACGATGACATCATGGTACGGTTTCTTCCCTTAGAACGGGATTGGGCCGGAGCCGTGGCTGCCAAGGGTTCGGATTGGCGATGGATCATGGCGTCAGCCGAGGGGGAGCCGTCCGGGTGAAGCCGGTTCGGCGCGACGGCGTTGGAAGAAGGCCTGCAGCAACTGTCGGCTTTCCGATTCCAGCACCCCGCCGAGCACGGAGATGCGATGATTCAGCCGTCGCTCGGCCGGGATGTCGAAAATGGATCCGCAGGCTCCGGCTTTCGGATCCCACGCCCCAAACACGAGCCGGGGGATGCGCGACAAGATCATGGCGCCCGCACACATGGCGCAGGGCTCCAAGGTGACGTAGAGCGTCGCCTCAGTGAGCCGCCAGGTGCCCAGTTGTTCGGCGGCTTGTCGGATCACGGTCATTTCGGCGTGGGCGGTGGGATCTTGGTGAATCTCCCGGCGATTGTGTGCCGACGCAAGGATGGTGTCTCGATGGACGAGCAGGGCTGCGATGGGAACCTCACCGACCATGGGAGCCTGCGCGGCTTCTGCGAGCGCCGCTCGCATAAAGTGCCGATCCCGTTCTTGTGGCATGGGCTCTGGCGTCACCCTCGGCCGGTCGGAGTGCATGGGGGCGATGCTAACACAAAACCGACGAAGGGAGTTAAGGCCGGAGAGGGGCGCTGGCCAGGTAGATGGCCCCCGTTGGGTGCGGCCTCCCACCCCTGGGTTCTAGGCTGACGGCAAACTGTCGAGTGTTTATCGGTTCGAGAACCTGTTTCACCAACAGGTGGGCGGTCTCGCCGCTGCTCATATGGAAGGTGCCGAGGCTCGTGGGGCGGTCATCCATGGCCCACAGTTGATAAATCATGCCGCGGGGGCATTCGGGAAGATTGACCGAGAACAACCAGGTCTTACGGGTTCGCGGATCGAACAGAAGAAATCCCGCGGCATGCTTGGCCGCGTCTGAGCCGGTCAGCGACACCGCCTGCACATCCGGCGTCCGCAGCAGCGCGGCAAGTTCCTCGTGCGGCGACCGAAGTTTGCCGCCTCGATGGGTCATCTGAATGCGCGCCTCTTCGAGTTCGGCGTCCCGCTCGACCAAGCGGTCGGACAGCTCTGCGATCTCAAGAACGCGCTGCTGAAGATCTTCCCGCAACCGAGTCAGCACCTGGTCTCGTTCCGCCACCTGTTGCTGGAGGACGGCGATGTGTCTGCCGGCCGCGTCGGCCTGGCCCTGCAACTGGGTGAGTCTCTCGGAATCCTCGGCGATCCGGGAATACGCGTCCCACGCGAGAATGCCGCCTCCACCAACCAACGCGATGACCGTGATTCCGAGCGCCCACCCCAGGGATCTCGCCCGCGCCGACGGTTCGGGGGGGAACAAGTGATTCATCCATTCCCCGGGCTCCAAGCTCGGATTGGCCGGGACTTTTGGAACCATCTCCGCGGCGAGGGCGGCAGGAGTCCTGGCGGCCATGATCTTCGCTTTCAATCCTCTGGGCGGTACCGCGGTATTCAGGCCGAACGGAAGCACCGCCGCCACGGATTGATATTCTTTGAGGGCGCTGTGGCACGAGACGCAACCGGACAAGAGATGAGCCTCCAGCGCTTGACGTTCGACGCGCTCGAGTGCGCCGACGGCGTATAACGGCACCGCGTCTTCCAGTTCTTCATGCGTCATGGCTGGTTACCCCTGATCCCAACACCGGCGGAGCGTCTCCCGCAACTTGGCCATGCCCAGTTTAATGCGCGTTTTCACCGTGCCCAAGGGCTGGTTGAGCCGCGCCGCAATTTCCATGTGGGTGAGTCCCTCGAAGTACGCCAATTCAATAGCCTGTTGCTGAGCGGGCGGCAACGCATGCAGGGCGTCTCCCACCAGTTTGCGCAGCTCCTGGTCGGCCTGTGTGTCCAGTGGTCCGGGGCCGGAATCCGCGGCCTGCCTCACGGACGAGGTGTCAAGCGAATCGCCGAGAGGGATTCTGGAGGTTCTGGCTCTCAGACGATCGATGGCCCGACTGCGGGTGAGGGTGATCAACCAGGCGATGGGAGTGCCGCGTCCAGGATCATATCGGGCCACTTTCCTCCATACTTCCAGATACACGTCCTGGAGCAGATCGGCGGCTTGTTCATGATCGCGTAGGATTCTGACGGCCATAGAATAGAGCAGCACACACGATTGGTCATAGAGTTGACTGAACGCCTGCTGGTCTCCCTTGACCACGCGGGCCATCAAGTTCGGATCAATAGTGGAGGCACCCTGTTGCGGCGACATGTCCATTGCGAGTTCAGACACGGATGGGAAGCCGCCACAACTATAGCACTCTACGGAAGAAGCGGGCAAAAAGATGTAGATTTAACCCCGCGTCAAATCAAAGAAATTACTTGAAATTTGGAATCAAAACGAAGAGCGGAGCGGGCATGTGAGTACAGCGCTGAGGTCGGCGGAGTGAAGGACCGACCGGCTCAGCAGAGATGCGGCGCCAACAAAGCGGCCGCATCCCGTGCACCTGTGGGCGGCGGGGGCGGCAGGGACGGTGGAGGAATCCGCAAGGCCTTGTTCAGTGCGTCTCCCCAACGGCCCTCTGAAAAGTCCTCGCGGGCGAGCTCGATGCCGCGGCCATGCCGGTGGAGATAGTCGACCAGGGGTTGCTCGTCGGCAAAATTGTACCGCCGGACATACGCCACCGGCGTCTGTAAAACCACGGCTTCCACCAGCGTGCCATAGCCAGGTTTGGTCATGATCACATCGACAGAAGCCAGCACGGTCTTGAAAGAAAACGGAAGTGACGAGATGGGAATGATCCGCGACTGGTCCTCAGCAATGGAACGATCCACGAGGAAGCGAAACCGCTGTAGCGCCTCTTGTCGAAGCAGCTCAGACAGCGGGAGTGCGGGAAGGGGGATGCCTCCGAATCCAATCAAGACGGTATGTTCATCAGGGGTGATCTGAAGGCGGTCGGCCAATCGGCTTCGCTCTGACGTCGCCGGGCTAGCGATGGGACCAATGTCGATCGGCTCGGGGAAGACGTCGAGTTTGGGGGCAGGTGTGATGCGAAGGGCGAGGTCGGCTTGCGCATACGCCTGGCGCATCGAGTGCAATAAGGCCGTTCGGTCGATGGCCGCCGAGGCCGGGTAGTCGGCCAGCACAAGATCCCAGGTGAAGCTGGCCAACGCCGCGGTGAAACAGCCGGCCTGCCGCCCCGCAGCGAGCGCCAGATAGGGCGTGTCGGCCAG